>CAIOUR010000216.1 GCA_903861575.1 uncultured beta proteobacterium
AGACACTCTTTCCCTACACGACGCTCTTCCGATCTGAGACTGAAGGGGGTCAATCGTAAAATTCGGAGCTTGAGACACGCGACTGACCACCCGGCCAGCGACACTCAGAATAGCCCTCGATTATATCTTTCTCACTCCATGCCCCTTATCCGACCCAGCAACGCTGACGATGTGCCGCAGATTGCCGACATCTACCGGCATCACGTACTCACCGGAACAGGCACATTTGAAATCGATCCCCCCTCACCCGCAGACATGGCCACGCGCCGTGACGACGTATTAGGCAAAGGCTTGCCTTTTCTGGTGTTGGAGGACGGGGGCGCGGTATGCGGTTTCGCGTATTGCAACTGGTTCAAACCCCGCCCGGCTTATCGTTTTTCGGCAGAAGATTCCATTTACTTGGCACCGCATGCGAGCGGCCGCGGCTGGGGCCGCTTGCTGCTGGCTGAGCTGATCGTGCAGGCTGAGCGGGCTGGTGTACGCAGCCTGATTGCCGTCATTGGCGACTCCGGCAATGCCGCGTCCATCGCATTGCACGGCGGATGCGGCTTTACACAGAGGGGGGTTTTATCGGGCTGCGGCTGGAAGTTCGGACGTTGGCTGGACGTGGTCCTGATGCAGCGCACCATCGGTGCCGGCCAGAACACGCCACCCGCACAATCGACTCCATGAAAAACAAAACCCTGGCCGTCTGGCTGACTTTTTTGACCGGCCCGCTGGGGCTGCATCGGCTCTATCTGTATGGACGCTACGGCCTGGCCAGTTGGCTCACGCTGGTGCCGCTCATCTTGGGCAGCTACGGCTTCCTGCGTGCGCGCCATATCAGCCTGGACGACCATCTGAGCTGGTTGCTGATTCCACTGCTGGGGCTCACGATCAGCGGCTATGCGCTGCGTGCCATCGTATACGGCCTGCAGGGGGCGTCCGCTTGGAATGCGCGTTTCAACCCCGCGGAAGATCCAGAGTCGCCCGCCGGTCAGACCAATGGCCTGACCGTGTTCGGGCTCGGGATCGCACTGCTGGTGGGCACTGGAGTTCTGATGGCGACCATCGCATTCAGCTTCCAGCGCATCTTCGAATTCAGCGCTTAAACGCCTTCTCTCAAGGGGTGCTGGCAGCTGCGACTTCGGCGTATTCTTCAATACGGTCGAAGTTCATGTACTGGTAAATCGCCGCACCGGCTTTATTGACTACGCCCATGGCCTCGTGGTATTCCTGTACCGAAGGCAGCTTGCCAAGTTTGGACGCAATCGCGGCCAGTTCGGCAGAGGCAAGAAACACCTGGGTGTTTTTACCCAAACGGTTGGGGAAGTTGCGGGTGCTGGTGGAGACCACGGTAGCGCCCTCACGCACCTGCGCCTGGTTGCCCATGCACAAGCTGCAGCCCGGCATTTCGGTGCGTGCGCCGGATGCACCAAAGGCCGCGTAATGCCCTTCCTTGATCAGCTCGCTCTCGTCCATTTTTGTGGGCGGCGCGACCCATAATTTGACCGGGATATCCCGCTGCCCGCCCAGCAATGTGGCGGCGGCGCGGAAGTGGCCGATGTTGGTCATGCACGATCCGATGAACGCTTCATCGATCTTGGTGCCCGCGACTTGCGAGAGAAATTTAGCGTCGTCCGGGTCATTGGGACAGCACAAAATTGGCTCGTTGATGTCGGCCAGATCGATCTCGATCACGGCGGCGTACTCGGCGTTTTTATCGGCCTCTAACAAAGCCGGCTTGTCCAGCCAGGCCTGCACCTTGTCGATGCGGCGCTGCAAGGTGCGGGCGTCGGCATAGCCTTGGGCAATCATGTTCTTCATGAGTACGATGTTGCTGGTCAGGTACTCCTGAACTGGCGCCGGATTGAGCTTGATGGTGCAGCCTGCAGCAGACCGTTCGGCCGACGCGTCAGACAACTCAAAAGCCTGCTCGACCTTGAGGTCCGGCAAGCCTTCGATTTCCAAGATTCGGCCGGAAAACACGTTGACCTTGCCCGCCTTGGCCACCGTCAGCAAGCCGGCTTTGATCGCGTACAGCGGAATGGCGTGGACCAGGTCACGCAGCGTCACGCCGGGCTGCATGCTGCCTTTGAATCGCACTAGCACCGACTCGGGCATATCCAGCGGCATCACACCGGTGGCCGCGCCAAAAGCCACCAGACCCGAACCCGCGGGGAAGCTGATACCAATCGGGAAGCGGGTGTGGCTGTCGCCGCCCGTGCCGACGGTATCGGGCAGCAGCAAGCGGTTCAGCCAGGAATGGATCACCCCATCGCCCGGGCGCAAAGCAACGCCGCCACGGTTGGACATAAAAGCCGGCAGCTCGTGGTGCATCTTCACGTCCACGGCCTTAGGATAAGCGGCGGTGTGGCAGAAAGACTGCATCACCAGATCGGCGCTGAAGCCCAAGCAGGCCAGATCTTTGAGTTCATCGCGGGTCATCGGGCCCGTGGTGTCCTGGGAGCCCACCGTAGTCATGCGCGGCTCGCAGTACGTACCGGGGCGCACGCCCTGGCCTTCGGGCAGGCCCACTGCGCGACCGACCATTTTTTGTGCCAGCGTGAAGCCGGCCTGGGTGGCAACCGGCGGCTGCGGCAGGCGGAACAACGTTGAGGCAGGCAAGCCCAGGAATTCGCGCGCTTTGGCCGTCAGACTGCGTCCAATGATCAAGTTGATGCGGCCCCCGGCGCGCACCTCGTCGAGCAGCACTTCGCTGCGCAGCTTGAACTCCACCACCGTTGCGCCGCCACGGGTGATTTTTCCTTCGTAGGGATAAATCTCCAGCACGTCGCCCATTTCCAGTTTGGAGACATCCACTTCAATCGGCAAAGCGCCGGAGTCTTCCTGCGTATTGAAAAAGATGGGCGCAATTTTTCCGCCCAGCGTGACGCCGCCAAAGCGCTTGTTGGGCACAAAGGGAATGTCTTGGCCGGTCGCCCAAATCACGCTGTTGGTCGCCGACTTGCGGCTCGAACCCGTACCCACCACATCGCCCACATAGGCCACCAGATGGCCCTTTTTCTTCAGATCGTCGATGAACTGCATCGGCCCGCGCTTACCGTCTTCCTCGGGGCGGAAGGCCGCATCGGAACGCGTGTTTTTGAGCATCGCCAGGTAGTGCATGGGAATGTCCGGGCGGCTCCAGGCGTCGGGCGCGGGCGAGAGATCGTCGGTGTTGGTTTCGCCTGGCACTTTGAATACGGTCACTGGGATACAGCGTGGCACTTCGGGACGTGTGGTGAACCATTCAGCGTCGGCCCAGCTTTGCATCACTTCTTTGGCCATGGCATTTCCAGCCTGCGCTTTGACGGCCACATCGTGGAAGAAGTCAAACATCAACAAGGTCTTTTTCAAGGCCTGCGCCGCCAGCGCCGCCACGTCCGCATGGTCCAGCAAATCTATCAGCGGCTTGACGTTGTAGCCACCCACCATGGTGCCTAGCAACTCGGTGGCTTTGGCGCGGTTGATCAGAGCCACGTCGACATCGCCATGGGCCACAGCCGACAAAAAAGAGGCTTTGACCTTAGCAGCGTCATCCACACCGGGCGGTACGCGGTGGGTCAGCAGGTCCATCAAAAATTCGGCCTCGCCCGCTGGTGGCGACTTGATCAACTCAATCAAAGCCGCCACTTGTTTGGCGTCCAGCGGCAGGGGCGGAATGCCCAGCGCAGCGCGCTCGGCAACATGGTCACGGTAGGCTTTCAACATCTCAATTTCTCCTCAGTAACAATTCGATACATAGCGCGTAAACGTTTCAGTGGGCCACGCCATCGGCAGGCTCACGCAACCAGGTTTGCACAGACGGCGCGAGCTGTACACCACTGCGGTGCGCGGCTTCAATCAGGTTCCAGAAATACCGGTAGCTGGCACGGTCATGCAAGACGCCGTCCACTGCCACCGGCGCCCAGTCCTGCTCCAGCGCGGCTTCGATGATGCGCTGGGCCTGCTCCAGCAACTGCGCGGAAGGGGCAAAAGCCCGCAAAATCGGGCGGATCTGATCAGGGTGGATGCTCCACATGCGGGTGAACCCCAGCGCATGCGCCGCCTGCTGCGCGGCGCGCTCCAGACTGACGACATCGCGAAATTCCGTTACCACGCAATGCGATGGGACCTTGGCATAGGCGTGGCAAGCGGCAGCTATTTCCAACTTGGCGCGTAATACCAGGGGATGGGAGAACTGGTCTAAGGCCCCATGGCCTGCGGCATCAAAAGACATCGCACTGGCGGGAATCGCACCACCATGTGCGGACACGAAATCCATCAAACCAAAACTCAATGATTCCACGCGGTGGTGCTGCGCAATGGCCCCCACCTGAGCCAGTGCGCCGGGTGACTCAATCAGAACGTGCAGCGGCAGCGTTGGCAATCCCCTATCGCTACGGGCGCGACCGGCAGCCTGGTCGATTACTGCAACCGCAGCATCGATGTCGGCCACGCTTTCGACCTTGGGCAGCATCAGGTAGTCCAGCGCGTTAACAGCGCTGCCCACAATGGTTTGCACGTCACTGGCGAACGCCGCGTGGTTCAGCGGGTGCACCCGCACGCCCACCCGATTCAGCCGCCTGCCGCCAGCGGTGATGGACGCATGTTCCAAAGCCAAGGCCGCGACACGCTGCGCCTGCTCCAGCTCGCCACCGACGGGCGCACCGTCTTCACAGTCCAGCGTCACATCGAACACACACCGCCCGAACTCCTGCGTCATCTCAGCTTGAAGGGCCAGGCTCTTGCGCATGCGTTCTGGCGTGCCGCTGTAATGGTCACACACCGGCAGCAGCGCTGCGCCAGCCTGCGCGCCGTGCAATACCTGGCGGGGGTGCAACATGCAGAGCGCGCTAGGACAGACTCAGACCAAATGCGCTACGCCAGCCTGCTCGTCCAGCAACTCTTTGAGCGTCTTGTCGATACATTGTTGGCTGAAGGCATCAACCGACAGGCCTTCCACGATGCGGTAGCTGCCCGCCTCGCAGGTAACCGGAAAGCCAAACATCACGTCTTTGGGAATACCGTAATGGCCGTCCGATGGGATTCCCATGGTGACCCAGCGTCCGCCGGTTCCCAA
>CAIOUR010000217.1 GCA_903861575.1 uncultured beta proteobacterium
AGGCCCGCGAGTGGCATGTGACCACCGCAGCCATGCTAGGTACCGCGCTGCTTTTTGCCATCTACCCGCTGATGCACAGCGCCTGGGCCATGGCCATTTGTTCGGTTTTTTTGGGCTTCGCATTGGGATCGGTTCAGCCCATGATCATGAGCACCTTGCACCACATCACGCCCGAGCCACAGCGCAGCCAAGCGCTGGCGCTGCGCCTGATGGCGATCAACTCTTCCAGTGTTGTGATGCCCCTGCTGTTTGGAAGCGTGGGTGCGGTAATGGGCGTCTCGGTCCTGTTTTGGTCCGTCGGCAGCGCCGTAGGGATGGGTTCACGCGCAGCCTGGCGACTGCGCATTTGAAGCCCTGTTAGACCCGCTTGCGGTATTCGCCCGTGCGGGTGTCGATCTCGACTTTGTCGCCCTGGGCCACAAAAATCGGGACGCCGATTTCAAAGCCGGTTGCGATTTTGGCCGGTTTGAGCACCTTGCCCGAGGTGTCACCTTTGACCGCTGGCTCGGTCCAGGTGATTTCGCGTACCACGCTGGTGGGCAATTCCACCGAGATGGCTTTGCCATCGTAAAAAACTACTTCAACCGCCATCCCGTCTTCCAGGTAGTTGAGCGAGTCGCCCATGTTCTCTGCTTCGACTTCGTACTGGTTGTATTCCGCGTCCATGCAAACGTACATCGGATCGGCGAAGTAGGAATAGGTGCATTCCTTCTTATCGAGAATGATCTGATCCATCTTGTCGTCGGCCTTGAACACGACCTCGGTGCCGAAATTGGCAATCAGGCTTTTGAGTTTCATGCGCACGGTGGCGGAGTTGCGCCCGCCGCGGCTGTATTCGGTTTTGAGCACGACCATCGGGTCTTTACCGTGCATGATGACGTTACCGGCGCGAATTTCTTGGGCGATTTTCATGGTGTCTGAAGCTTGAGAGCGTTGATGCAAATAGGCCGCACGTCGCGGCGAAGAGGGCGGTACCGGGCCAAGCCGGTGGCAGCTAGAAAGCCTGCAAGTTTATCGGTTTTCGTTCACCGTCTTCAGCAGCCGCGTTGGGAGGTCATCCTGTGCCATTAAGCGCAAGCGGGCATCGGTCACTTGGCTTTTCCAACGGCCGTCGGCATCGGCCAGTGTCTGATTCCAGTGCGGGACCTCTGCGGGTTGACAAAATCCGTTCCAGGCGCGGTGCATTTCCCGCACCGCAGCGTCTGCCTGCAGCCAGTCTAAAAATGCCTCCAGCTTTGTCCGGTGGGCCGCGTCGCTTTGCGGGTAAGCCTGCCAGATAAAGGGCTTGCCCGCCCAGAGCGCCTGCACCAGCGAATCTTCTCCGCGCACCATATTCAGGTCGCAGTCTGCGAGCAGGGCGTCAAACCGCGTCTGACTCAGGGGGGGCAGATATTCCACCTGCACATGGCCCGGTAGCCTGAATCCGCCGCTGTCCAGCAAGCGGCGAACGGCGTGGGTCGTGCGTCCGTGGGCCACCAAAAGGCGGGCGGCGCGCCCATCCTGCCCCAGGCTGCCGAGCAGCGCCGGCAGCGCTTCAGGCTCGTAGCAAAACAGGCTGATCCGACGCTCCCCATCGGCATTTACGAGGCTGGGGTTGGGCCTCCCGTCAGCCGCCCGCTCCACCGCATTGCGGATCAGGCCGCCGCTGCCTGCGGTAAAGCCCGGGTAGAAAAAATACTTGGTCCAGCCTCGCGCGGGACCGGACAACACGGGCGAGGGCAGGCCATGGTTGCGCTCCACATACGCTTCAGCGCTGAGGTATTCCAGATTGACCCACATTGGTTGCGCCAGACCGGCTTGATCGCCCCAGCGCTGCGCGAAATGGGCCACAAAGCCGGATGGAATGTCGCAGCCAAAGCCCTCGATCCACACATCGGCGCAAGGCAAAGTGCTGCATACCGACGCGTGTTCGGCGTCGGTCCACGCCATGACCCGCACGCCCGGCCACTCGCCCGCCAGAGCGCCCGGAGCCATCCAGGCAAGGGCACTCGCGTCGTCGATCCACAGCCGCACCTGCTGACCCCGCGCCGCCAGTGCTGCGCTCAGCCGCCAGAGCAGGCCCACGTCGCCAAAGTTGTCGATCACATGGCAAAAAATGTCCCATAAGCGGGGCCGGTCCGGCGCGGCAGTGGACATAGTGGGTGGGCGGGACATGGGTGGGATTGTCAACGCTGGACTGCACAATACGCGCCATGTCGGACGCCAGCCCCCACAGCCCCGCTTTGTTGCACGAAGTGGCCAGCTTGCCCAATTTGCCGGGCGTTTACCGTTATTTCGACGCCGATGGCGCGCTGCTCTATGTCGGCAAAGCCAATAGCCTGAAAAAGCGGGTTTCCAGTTACTTCCAGAAAAACCATGGCGGCACCCGCATCGGCCACATGGTGACCAAGATTGTGCGCATGGAGACGACCGTGGTGCGCTCCGAAGCCGAGGCGCTGCTGCTGGAAAACAACCTGATCAAGACGCTGCAGCCCAAGTACAACATCCTGTTTCGCGACGACAAGAGTTACCCCTACTTGAAGATGACGGCGGCAGTCGCTCCGCACGCGCAGCCAGCGCAGCCCGGTGCGCATGGCGCACAACCCCTGCATTTTTCGCGGGTCGCCTATTACAGGGGCGGCGTGGAGAAAAAGCACCACTACTTTGGCCCCTACCCGAGCGCCTGGGCCGTCAAAGAGGCCGTGTTGTTGATGCAAAAGGTGTTCCGGCTGCGCACCTGCGAAGACTCGGTTTTTTCCAACCGCACGCGTCCCTGTTTGCTGTACCAGATCAAGCGCTGTTCCGGCCCCTGTGTGGGTCACATCAGCCCCGCGGATTACGCCCAGGATGTGGTCAATGCCCAGCGCTTTTTGCAGGGCGATGCACAGGATGTTTTGAAGGACTTGGAGGCGCGCATGATGGCGCACGCCGAGCGGCTGGAGTTTGAGCAGGCCGCCGAATTGCGCAACCAGGTGGCGGCGCTGTCCAATGTGCTGCACCAGCAGTCGGTGGACAACGTGTCCGACCGCGATGTCGACATCCTGGCGGTGAAGGTGCAGGGCGGGCGCGCCTGCGTGAACCTGGCCATGGTGCGCGGCGGGCGGCATCTGGGCGACCGGCCCTATTTCCCCGCGCAGATCGAGGCGGCGGCCAGCCTGGATGCCGAAGATGCCGACGCCGCCAGCCCGCGCAGCATGGAGCGGCGGGTCTTGGAGGCCTTTTTGGCGCAGCACTACATCGGCATTCCGATGCCCGGCGTGCTGGTCATCAGCGAACCCGTGGACAAGGCGCTGCTGGAGGCGTTGTCCGAGCAGCATGGCATCAAGGTCAATGCGGTGCACCAGCCACGCGAGCAGCGCCGCGCCTGGCTGGACATGGCTGAGACCAATGCCGCGCTGCAGCTCGCCCGCTTGTTGTCCGAGGAAGGCTCGCAGCAGGCGCGCACCCGGGCTTTGGTGCAGGCGCTGGATCTGGCGGTAGAGGCGTTGGAAGAACTGCGGATTGAATGTTTTGATATTTCGCACACAGCGGGTGAGGCGACCCAAGCGTCTTGCGTGGTGTTTGCGGGCCACGCCATGCAAAGTGCGCAATACCGCCGCTACAACATCGAGGGCATCACGCCGGGCGACGACTACGCGGCTATGCGCCAGGTCCTGACCCGCCGCTACGGCAAGGTTGCACAGGCTTACGAACAAGCGCGACTGCAGGGTGAGACCCCGCCCAAAGCGCTGCGCATGCCGGATTTGGTTCTTGTAGACGGTGGGCGGGGTCAGGTATCGATGGCGCGTGAGGTATTTGAGAGCCTCGGTCTGGACCTGGGTCTCATCGTCGGCGTGGAAAAAGGCGAAGGCCGCAAAGTGGGCCTGGAAGAACTGGTGTTTGCGGATGGGCGCGAGAAGGTTTCTCTGCCCCCCGACTCGGCGGCGCTGATGCTGGTGGCACAAATCCGTGACGAGGCGCACCGCTTCGCCATCACAGGCATGCGACAGAAGCGAGCCAAGGTGCGTTTGGGCGGCGGGGAACTGGAGTCGATTGCCGGTGTGGGCCCCAAGCGCCGGGCCCGTTTGCTGCAGCGCTTTGGCGGCGTGCGTGGGGTGGCCCAAGCCAGCGCGCAAGATCTGGCCACCGTCGAGGGAATCTCGCGCGAACTCGCCGAGGACATCTACCGCGCGCTGCATTAGGCGTGCCACAATCCTGCGATGTTCTGGACCCTCCCCACGCTGCTCACCTGGACGCGCATTTGCGCGCTCCCGCTGATCGTAGGGGTCTTCTACTTGCCATCGGACATGATGGTGGCGGCAGAGAAGAACCTGTGGGCGACCAGTATGTTTGTGGTCTTCGCATTGACCGATTGGCTGGACGGATACCTGGCGCGAAAGCTCAACCAAACGTCCAACTTCGGCGCTTTTCTGGATCCGGTGGCGGATAAATTTTTGGTCTGCGCCTGCGTGCTGGTTTTGGTGCATCTGCAGCGCATCGACGCTTTTGTTGCGCTGATCATCATCGGTCGTGAAATTGCCATATCCGCCTTGCGGGAGTGGATGGCCCAAATCGGCGCTTCGCGCAGCGTTGCAGTGCATCGCATCGGCAAACTCAAGACCACCGCGCAAATGGTTGCGATCGGTTTTTTGCTGTTTGACGGCCCGGTATTCGGCCTTTTGGATGCCCATGTCTGGGGTGTTTGGCTGATTTGGGTGGCCGCCGTTTTGACGGTGTGGTCCATGGTGTACTACCTGCAAAAGGCGCTGCCGGAGATCCGGTCGCGCGGTATGTAGGCGACGCCCGCTGGCTGGTAAGCGGACGTAAAACTGGTACATTCCACCGGTCTCGGGGCCGGTAAAGCCTCCAGAACGGAATGCGTCACGCAAACCGGGTGATTAGCTCAGTTGGTAGAGCGGCGCCTTTACACGGCGTAGGTCGGCGGTTCGAGCCCGTCATCACCCACCAAACTCTTCTTTGCAATCAAACGCGCAATACGCCGACGGAGCGCCCCGCGCGCAAATTTTCGCGCGTGATCGCCCCCCACAGGACCGACAATGTCCACGTGACAGCCCCGCAATTTTCCTTTCCTTCCAAGGCTATGAAACTGAAGACCTGCCTGTTCGCTGGCGCGTTGGCATTGGCTGCGCTTGGCGCGCAGGCATTCCAGGTAGCAAGTCTGTCGCCGCAAGGTGAGGTGGCCCGGCTGCGGCAAGTGGTCGCCAAATTTGACGAAGCCGCCGTCGGTTTTGGTGATCAGAAATCGCAGACGCCGCTGGACGTGTATTGCGCAGGCGGCCTTGCGCCCAAGGGTGCCGGGCGCTGGCTGAATGAGCGCAGCTGGGTTTTTGATTTCGAGGATGACCTTCCTCCCGGCGTGCGCTGTACCGTTCAAATAAAACCAGGTTTGAAGTCGTCGAAAGGGGCAGATTTCAGCGGGCCTGACCGTTTCTATTTCAGTACCGGCGGACCGTTCGTGCAGGCGGTGTTGCCTTATGCCGATAGCGCCGTGGATGAAGAGCAGTATTTCGCATTGCGCCTGTCAGGCGCTGCCAGCCTGGCCAGCGTGCAGGCGCATATGTGGTGCGCGGCGGACGGTCTGGGTGAGCGCATCGCGGTGCGTTTGATTGAGGGCAATGACCGCGCGGCATTGCTCAAAGCCCATGGATGGGACCGCGATGCGGCGCAGAACCCGCTGGCATTTGTGACGCTGGCCTGCAACCGCCGCCTTACGCCATCGGCCAAGCTGCAGCTCGTTTTTGATAAAGGCGTCGCAACGCCCGAGGGCGTGGCCAATACCGTGCAAAAGCGATTCGGTTTTTCGGTACGCGAACCCTTTGCTGCCAGCTTCAGTTGTGAACGTGAGAATGCGCAAAGTGCGTGCTTGCCCATACGCCCGATGACGCTGACATTTACGGCCGCGGTGCCTAAAAAGTGGTTGGAAGGTATCCGATTGGTGTCGGATAAGGAAAGCTACAAGCCGGTTTTTGAGGAGTCCCGTGGAAGCGGGCCGGGCCATGAGCAGGGTTTCGAGAGTATTCGTTTTCCCACCGTTTTGCCCGAGCTCACGCAGTTTCGTCTGGAATTACCCAAGGATTTCAAAGACGAGAGCGGACGGAGTTTGCGCAACGCGGCAACCTTTCCGTTGAAGGTATCCACGGGCATGTTGCCGCCACTGGCCAAGTTTGCGGCGTCACCCTTTGGTGTGGTGGAGCGGTTTGCGGAACCCGGAGGCGTCGCGCTGCTGCCCGTTACTTTGCGCAACGTGGAAGCTGCGCTCCAAGTCAAGGGTTTGCAAGTCGGGCAAGTGATCGATCTCAAGCCGGTCAGTGACGCGCAAATCATTGCTTGGTTCCAAAAAGTCCAGACCTACGACGCAGCAACAGTGGGGCGTAAGGCCGCCGCTGGGGACATCAAGGCCGCTATTCCCAAATCGCTTGATAAAGCGGACCGCACCGAAGTGCAGACCCGCATGGTCTCGCTCTTGCAAGGCCAGCCCGGCGTCAAAAGCCTGGACCTGCCTCAACCTGCGGGCAACGACGTCCGTCCCTTTGAAGTGGTGGGTATTCCCCTAGATGCCGGTTTCCATGTGGTGGAGATTGCATCGCAAAAGCTGGGTGCGTCGCTCCTAGATGCGCGCCATGGTGCCGGGCGCACGATGTACGTGCGAACGTCGGCGCTGGTGACCAACCTCGCTGTGCATTTCAAATTGGGGCGTGAGAATGCACTGGCTTGGGTCACCACGCTCGATAAGGGGTCGCCGGTAGCGGGCGCGGTGGTGCGGGTGTCGGATTGCCGGGGTCGTGAAGTCGGCAGCGGCAAGACCGACGCGGCAGGCATCGCCCATCTTGAGGGCATTGCGCCGCAAGCGCCGGCGTGCCAAACCGACAACAGCTACACCCAAGCTTATTTTGTGAGCGCCCGAGCGCCGCAGCCTGCGGGCGACGGCAAGGGTGTTGTCGAAGACCTCGCATTCACCTGGAGCGACTGGAATCGCGGAATCGAATCCTGGCGCTTTAACCTGCCCAGCAGCCATGACGTCAAACCCGACGAGCGGGCGCACACCATCCTGGATCGCAATTTGTTGCGTGTGGGTGAGACCTTGTCCATGAAGCACATCATCCGCAGCCAAACCGGGCAGGGGTTTGGCTTGGCGGCTGCACTGCCGACCCGTTTGGTGTTGACACATTTGGGCAGCGGTCAGGAATACGCCCAATCGTTGGCCTGGCGCAAAACAGCGACGGGCGGACAAAGCGCTGAGAGCAGCTTTGCTGTGCCGCGCACTGCCAAGTTGGGTCTGTACAGCATTGCTTTGCAAAGAGCCGATGGCCACAGCGTCCAAACCGGTGAGTTCCGTGTGGAGGAGTTCCGGCTGCCGGTATTCGAAGGCCGGGTCAACCCGGCCGGTAGCGCCCAGTTGGTGAATGCTGCAACGGTTCCGGTGGAGGTGCAGATCAACTATGTTTCCGGAGGACCCGCTGCCAACCTGCCGGTGCAGGTCTCGGCCATGCTGCGGCCCAAGTACCTGAGCGTCGCGGACTACGAGGCTTTCAGCTTCCAGGCGCCGCGCGACCGGCAGGAGGCGGCGGCGGGCAGCGACCAGGAATCAGAAAACAGCAGCTCCGATTCGCGCGTAGTCGCCGACAAGCTGCCCCTGCGCCTGGACAAAAACGGCAGCGGTAAAACCACGTTGACCCAGATGGCGCCGGGCAAGCAGCCGGTGGATCTGTTGCTGGAGGCGAGCTATTCCGATCCGAATGGCGAGGTGCAGACCCTGCGCAGCACGCGCACCCTGTGGCCCGCTGCGGTATTGGCTGGCATCAAAACCGAGGACTGGCTTTCCAGCGGCAAGCAGGTCAAGTTCCAGGCGCTGGCTTTGGATCTGAGCGGCAAACCGCAAGAGGGCATTGCCTTGGAGGTGCATGCCACAGCGCGGGTGGTCACCAGCGCGCGCAAACGCATGGTCGGCGGCTTTTACACCTACGACAACCAGACTACGGTCAAGGATCTGGGCAGCGTGTGTTCCGGCAAAAGCGACAGCCGTGGCTTGTTGTTGTGCGAAACCACGCTGTCGGATCCCGGCGAGGTCGAGTTGGTCGTCACAGCCACCGACCGCACAGGTAACAAAATCCAGGCCGCCAGCTCGGTGTACGTGACCCAGCAGGGCGAACTTTGGTTCGGCGGCGACAACCATGACCGCATTGATCTGCTGCCCGAGAAGAAAAACTACGAGCCCGGCGAGACCGCCCGCTTTCAGGTGCGCATGCCCTTTCGTCTGGCCACGGCCTTACTGACCATCGAACGCGAGGGCGTGGTCGAGAGCCGGGTCGTGCAGCTGCGGGGCCGGGATCCAACCGTGGAAGTGAAAGTCCAGGAGGGCTGGGGGCCCAATGTGTATGTCAGCGTTCTGGCCTTGCGCGGCCGCTTGCGCGAGGTGCCCTGGTACAGCTTCTTCACCTGGGGCTACCGCGCGCCACGTGAATGGTGGAGCACCTTTTGGTACGAGGGGCGGGAATACACCGCGCCAACCGCCTTGGTCGATTTGAGCAAACCTGCCTTCCGCTTGGGTGTGGCCGAAATCCGTGTCGGCACGCGGGCGCATCAGCTCGATGTGAACGTCAAGGCCGATAAAGAGACCTACTCGGTACGCGGCAATGCGCGGGTGCAGATCCAGGTCAAGCTGCCCGACGGTCGGCCGGCGGCGAACGCTGAAGTCGCGCTGGTCGCCGT
The DNA here is from genome assembly GCA_903861575.1 of uncultured beta proteobacterium. Lineage (GTDB taxonomy): Bacteria > Pseudomonadota > Gammaproteobacteria > Burkholderiales > Burkholderiaceae_C > Allorhodoferax. The sequence goes on from CAIOUR010000217.1 coordinate 8,689, forward strand.
CGATCAGGCTCTGCTGGAACTGCTGCCGAACGACAGCTGGAACCTGCTGGAGGCGATGTTGCAGCGCCGGGCCTGGGGCGTGGAGACATCCACCGCGCACATGGAGATCATCGGTCGCCGGCACTTCGGCCGCAAAGCGGTTCCTGCCGGTGGCGGCGGTGGCCATAGTGGCACGCGCGAGTTGTTGGATACGCTGCTGCTGTGGAACCCGCGCGTACAGCTCGATGCCAACGGCAGCGCGACGCTGAACGTGCCGCTCAATGACGCATTGACCACCTTCAAAATCGTGGCGATTGCCGATGCAGGTACCGGCTTGTTCGGCACGGGTTCCACCAGCATCCGGGCTACCCAGGACTTGCAAATCATCAGCGGCCTGCCGCCGCTGGTGCGCGAGGACGACCAGTTCCGCGCGCAGTTCACTTTGCGTAACACCACCAAGCAGGCCATGCAGGTCGTCGTAGCGCCGCGCGCCACACTACTGGAGCTGGCGCCACAAACCGTGGATATTCCTGCCGGCGAAGCCCGGGAGGTGGCGTGGAACGTGACCGCGCCAACCCAGTTGGCGTTCTCGCGCTTCGAATCCATCTTGTGGGAGATCGACGCCAAGGACAAGCTCAGCGCTGCGCGCGATGGACTCAAAGCGCAGCAGCGCATCATCCCGGCCGTTCCGCTGACGGTGCAGCAGGCCACGCTGGCGCAGATTGACAGCTCCTTCAGCCTGGACGTGAACGCTCCGGCGGATGCGCTGCCGGGCCGTGGCGGCTTGAAGATGGTGTTGCAGCCAAGGCTGTCGGAGGGTTTGCCCGGCGTGCGTGATTGGTTTGCCAATTACCCCTTCACGTGCTTGGAGCAAAAAGCAAGCAAGGCCTTGGGTTTGCGCGACGCCAAGGCCTGGCAATCGGTGGTCGCCGAGCTGCCCGGGTATTTGGATGCCGATGGGCTGGCGAACTACTTTCCGCAGCGCGAGGGCGATGGCAAACACGGCAGCGACACGCTAAGCGCCTACCTGCTTGCGGCGTCGCATGAGGCATCCGGCCTGAACCGCACGTTTGCGCTGAGTGACGAAGCGCGCGCCCCCTTGGAGCGCGGTTTGATCGCATTCGTGGAAGGGCGTATCCAGCGCGAAAGTTGGAGCCCGCGCAAGGATTTGGATGTGCGCAAACTCGCGGCGATTGAAGCCCTTTCGCGCTACGGTAAAGCCCAGGCCAAGATGCTCAACAGCGTCACCATCGCCCCCAACCAATGGCCTACCCATGCGGTGATTGACTGGTTCAACATCCTCAAACGGGTGGCTGATGTGCCGGACCACGACAAGCGCCTGGCCGAGGCCAGCCAGATTCTGCGCAGCCGCATCAACTACCAGGGAAGCAAATTGGTCTTCGGTTCCGAGACCGATGACTACTGGTGGTGGCTGATGCAAAACGGCGATGTCAACGGCGCGCGGGTGCTGTTGGCGGTCTTGGAAGATCCGGCATGGAAGGACGAGGCCGGTCGCTTGGCCAACGGCTTTATCAACCGTCAGCAGGGCGGGGCCTGGCATACCACCACGGCGAATGTGTGGGGCGCTTTGGCGCTGGAAAAATTCTCGGCGCGGTTCGAGTCGGCTCCGGTGAGCGGCATGACCAAGTCCACGTTGGGCGCAGCCTCCGCAAGCCTGGATTGGAGCCGGGTGGAGCGTGTCAAAACCGGGGATGGGTCTGGCGTTGCCAACAAGGCAGGTGCCTTTGGCGCGCCGGTGGTAGCCGGAACTTTGCGCAACAACAGCATGTTCCTGCCATGGAATCAATCCGCTGGCCCGGAGACGCTGAAGCTGAGCCACCAGGGCTCCGGCAAGCCCTGGTTGACCTTGCAGTCCATCGCCGCCGTGCAACTCAAAGAGTCGGTGAGCGCGGGCTACACCATCCGCAAAACCATCACACCCGTGGAGCAGGCTAACAAAAGCCTTCCTGCGGGCAGCTACACCCGCGGGGATGTGCTGCGTATCACGCTGGAGGTCAATGCCAGCGCCGACATGAGCTGGGTTGCGCTCACCGACCCCGTACCCGGCGGGGCGACGATTGTGGGTAACGGCTTAGGGCGCGACTCGGAGATTGCCAGCCAGGGCGAGACCCGCCAAGGATCCGCATGGGCGGCTTTTGATGAGCGCAGTTTCGAGTCCTACCGGGGCTATTACGGCTATTTGCCCAAAGGCATTACCAAGGTCGAGTACACCTTGCGGCTGAACAACGTGGGTGCGTTTTCTCTGCCACCGTCGCGGGTCGAAGCCATGTATGCGCCAGAGATGTTTGGCGCAACGCCCAACGCCCGCGTGCGGGTCGAGGCGGCACGCTGATGCGCATGGCGCTGGCGCGCTGGGCGCTGGGGCTTTGGATCGCGAGCTCGCTGAGCGGTGTGGCGCTGGCAGCGCCCCGTTATTCGGACGTTAAAGCGGCCTACCGCGCGTCGGACGTGCAGGTTCTGGATAGGGATGGCGTGCTTTTGCAGCGCATACGCGCTGACAGCACGGTCCGAAGAGGCCAATGGCTGGCTTTGGAAGACATATCGCCGGCCTTGCGCACCGCTTTGGTGTTCAGCGAGGACAAGCGTTTTTACGAACACAGCGGCGTCGACTGGCGCGGTGTATCGGCGGCCGCCTGGGCCAATCTGTGGAGCCGTAAAACCCGCGGTGCATCGACCATCACCATGCAATTGGCCGGCTTGCTCGATGAGGACCTGCGGCGCAGCGGCGGCAGTCGAAGCGTTATCCAAAAAGTCGGTCAGGCCGTTTCCGCCGAGGTGCTGGAACGCAGTTGGCGCAAAGACCAGATTCTGGAAGCTTATTTGAACCTGGTTCCCTTTCGCGGTGAGTTGGTTGGTATTGATGCGCTCAGCCGCACCTTGTTCGGCAAGGCGGCTTCAGGACTGGACAACCGTGAAGCCGCCGTGGCAGCGGCGCTGGTTCGTGCACCCAATGCGCCCGGCGTTCAGGTCGGGCAGCGCGCGTGCACGGTTTTGCAGGCCATGGACGCTGCTTTCAAGCCCATGGATTGCGACGGCGTGGTTTTTTTCGCGCAGGCCACTCTGCAGCGTCGTGAGTTCATGGCCAGCGAGGGTATTGCCCCCCATCTGGCGCAGCAAGTCATGCGCCAGCGTAGCGTGCCCATGCCCCAGGCGATCCGCACCACCCTGCGTGCGCCATTGCAGCGCATGGCCTTGCAATCGCTGAATCAGCAACTGCGCGAATTGCGCGGGCGCCATGTGGAAGACGGCGCGGTGCTGGTTCTAGACAACGCCAGCGGTGAGGTACTGGCTTGGGTGGGGTCATCCGGCTCGCTCAGCGCCGCCGCAGAGGTGGACGGGGTTTTGGCGTTGCGACAGCCTGGCTCCACGCTCAAGCCTTTTTTGTACGCCCAGGCGATTGCGCAGCGGCGCATCACCGCGGCGTCTTTGCTGGATGATTCGGGCGCGCAAATCCAAACCTCTGGCGGTCTGTATATCCCGCAGAACTACGACCACCACTTCAAGGGCTGGGTCTCTACCCGCACCGCTTTGGGCGCGTCACTCAATGTGCCGGCGGTGCGCACGCTGGTGATGGTATCGCCCGATGCGTTTCACCAGCAGCTCATAGCTTTTGGTTTGTCTTTGCGTGAAAGCGGCGACTACTACGGATACAGCCTGGCTTTGGGTAGCGCGGATGTGTCCTTACTCCAACTGACCAATGCCTACCGTGCGCTGGCCAACCGTGGATGTTTCGGTCCCAGCACGTATTTGCCGGGGGCGGCGAAGCCGGCGCCGACGCCATGTGTGGTTGACCCGCGTGCGGCTTTCATCGTCAGCGACATCCTGGCGGACAGCAATGCGCGTGCCCGAACCTTTGGTAGCGACAGCGTGCTGGCGACCCGGTTCTGGAGCGCTGTGAAAACCGGAACGAGCAAGGACATGCGGGACAACTGGGCCATTGGATATTCAGAGCGCTACACCGTGGGCGTATGGGTTGGTAACGCCAGCGGCGCGCCCATGTGGGATGTCAGCGGCACCAGCGGCGCGGCGCCGGTGTGGGCCAGCGTGATGCGCTATTTGCACCGTTCTACGCCCAGTCGTGCGCCGCAAGCACCTGCCGGTCTGGTGCGACAGGCGGTGACTTTCCCCCATGCGCGCTCGCCCATGGCAGGCACAGAGGCTGCCCGCATGGAGTGGTTTATTCAAGGTACGGAGCAAAGCCAATTCGCCTTGTCGCAGGAAGACGAGGGCGGCTCGGTCGCGCAGCATATGGATCGCACGATAGCGCGCATCACGAGTCCGTCCAACGGGAGCATCATTGCCCTAGACCCTGATATTCCACCAGACCGACAGCGTTTACGTTTTGGCGCGGATGGCAAGGTATCGCGCTGGCTGATGGATGGCAAACCTTTCGCGCTGGGATCGCAGGCCCAATGGTTACCCTGGCCCGGTCGCCATACGGTCCAAATTGTTGGCGTCAACGGTGAGGTGCTGGATTCCATCCGGTTGGAAGTGCGCGGTGCCGGTGTAACGGTCAAGCGCTGATCGCTGAGCCTGCTCGGTACAATCGACCATTGCCTTTGGACGGATTACCGCCGGACGAGGGCGGCGCGCGTCCAACAGGGCGCTGGTCAACCTGATGTGAAAGGCGAACACGGCTTCGCCTTTTTGTTTTCCTGGAGTTGTTCCCGATGTTCGAATCGATCCGCAAGTATTCCAAGCTCATCATGATTCCGCTGTATTGCTTGATCATTTTGGGGTTCGTCTTCAGCGGCGTGCAGGGGTACCGGGGTATCAAGGCTAGTGCCGATGCGGTCGCCAAGGTCGGTGGCCAGAGCATCAGCCAGGCGGAATGGGATGCGGCGCACCAGGATGAAGTCAAACGCATCCGTGCCGCAACGCCGAATGCCGATCCGAAGTTATTGGACTCGCCCGAGGCCCGGTATGCCACTTTGGAGCGCATGGTGCGTGAGAAGGTTTGGCAGCAGGCCGGTCAAGATGCGGTCAGGGTTGTGACGGATGCCCGGCTCGCCCGGGAAATTGAAGCCATTCCAGCGATTGCTGCCATGCGCCGCGCCGACGGATCGTTGGATGTAGAGGCTTATAAAACGCTGCTGAAAAGTAACGGCCTCGAGCCGGCGCAGTTTGACGCTCGGGTTCGCAATGAGTTGGTGTTGCGTCAGAACGAACAGGCGGTGGGGCGCAGTGCATTTGCGACCAAGGCGGTTACGGATGCAACGCTGAATGCGTTTTTTCAACGCCGCGAGGTACAACTGGTTTACTACAAACCGGCTGACTACCTTGCCAAAGTCAAGCCCACGGATACCGAAGTTCAGGCTTATTTCGAAGCGAATAAAGGACAGTTTCAGTCTGCCGAGTCGGCTGACATTGAGTATGTGGTCTTGAATCTGGAGGCCGTGAAGAACAGCCTAACCGTAAACGAAGCAGACCTGAAGACGTATTACGACCAGAACGCGCAGCGTCTGGCTGGAAAGGAAGAGCGTAAGGCTAGCCACATTCTTATCGCTGTGGCCAAAGATGCGGCCACCGACGTGCGGGAGAAAGCCAAAGCTGCTGCCCAGGCGCTGCTTGCGAAGTCCCGCGCAAAGCCAGACAGTTTTGCCGAGTTGGCGCGCAAGAACTCTCAGGACAGCGCCTCGGCATCTCAGGGCGGCGATTTGGGTTACTTCACCAAGGGTTCCATGGTTAAGCAATTCGAGGACGCGGTATTCGCTATGAAGAAGGGCGATATCAGCGAGGTAGTGGAGTCGGATTTCGGTTACCACATTATCAAGCTCACCGATATCAAAGCCGCTAAGCAAACCAGCTTTGAGAGCGTTCGCGACAAGTTGGAGTCGGAGTACAAGACCCAGCAGGCCCAGCGCAAATTTGCCGAAGTAGCGGAGGTATTCAGCAACGCGGTTTACGAGCAGGGTGACAGCCTTAAGCCCGTGGCCGAGAAGCTCAAGCTAGAGATCAAACAGGCGTCCGGCGTACTGCGTAAGCCACCCACCAAGTCGCCCGGCGCGCTATCCCAACCCCGTGTGTTGGAGGCTATCTTCAATGCAGAAACCATTGCGAAAAAGCAGAACACCGAGGCCATCGAAGTTGCCCCGAACACGCTCGTTTCTGCCCGTGTGACGCGGCACATGCCCGTGCGCGAATTGGCACTGGATGAGGTCCGTGCGCAGGTGATGGACAAGCTGAGCCGTGAGCAGGCCACCGCCTTGGCAAAAAAAGCCGCTGAAGCTGATTTAGCATCTTGGAAGGCGCAAAGTGCCTTGCCAAAGCTGCCCGAACCAGTGCTTATTTCCCGTGACGCGGCCCCTCAAGTGAGCAGTGTGGTGCTAAACGCAGTCCTTCGTGCCGATACCAGCACATTGCCCGTGTGGGTCGGCATTGATATGACATCTCAGGGTTATGCGCTTGCACGCATCACCCAGGTAATGCCACGTAAAGAAGTGGACGCTCAAGCCAGTCTCCAAGATCGTGCCCAATTCACCCAGCTGCTGGGGAGAGCCGAGGCGGAGGCCTACTACCAGATGCTGAAGCTGCGCTACAAAGTTCAAATCAACGTGACCAAGCCTGGTACGCAGTCGGCGGCGGAAGCTGAGGCCGGTTGACCTTCGCATGAACAACGTAGCCCTCTGCTTATAATCCGTGTATGCGGTGGCTGTAGCTCAGTTGGTAGAGTCCAGGATTGTGATTCCTGTTGTCGTGGGTTCGAGCCCCATCAGCCACCCCATATAAATCATCAACTTAGCCCCGCTTCACAAGAGCGGGGCTTTTTTGTTGGATGTGCTACATCAAGGGCTCACATCCCAGTTTTCCCGATGGGTAAATGAATACAAGTAGCCGACCCCCGGCGTATTGATTTTTGAACGAACTCCCACCAGGTTGCCGCGACGCAAGAATTCGGTGAATTGGCTGGCTCTATGAACCTGGGCTGCGGGGCGCATGCTGCAAGTTTGCGAACTTTGCATGTAGCTGGTGATTGCCATGATATTGGTGTTGCTGGCGTACATATCCAGGATCATGCGTAACTCGGCACCTGCGTTGTAGTCCTCGCCGAAGCAAATTAAGCTCAAATTCAAGCTCACTTTGGATCTCGCAGCTTCTCGCTTGGCCGCGAGTTCAGCCGCTTCTTGCCGCTCGATTTCCAGACGCCGGTTGGTTTCTATCCGGTAAACCGCAGCGGATTTCCCGGATTTTTTACCCTGCTCCAAATCGTCGTTGTAGTTCAGATAATCTGCGACAGAGGCGTTTTCGGCATTTTTCCCCGTCACTTTGAAATACGCCGAAACATCAGCCTGTAGCGTGGCTCGCTTGAAGTCATCAGGTTGTCCCAAGCCTAGTTTCTTGAGTTGGAGGTACTGGCCTGGAGTGGCGTTCATGCTGGCAGCTGTCTCCCACTCTGCAAAGCTTTCAAGCTTCAAGTTCTTTGCAAAGGCGTTTAGAAAAGACTGTTCTGTCGTGATGGCGTGAATGCTGACGTTGTATTTGTCTCGTTTAGCAGCATCGATGATTCGCGCCATGGCGCTAGCATGTCCTACCACCTTATGGCATTCGCCCCGGTTGATGGCTTCAAACATTTCATCTGGGGTTTTGGTAATTTTTTCAAATTGAATGCGCTCGTTACGCCCAGCCCATTTGGCGAATATGGGCTCGTAGTTCATGCCCTCAATGGTCTGCTTTTTGACTTTGAGCTGTATCAAACACAGCGCGCTGCGATCAGTATCGGGCTGGGCGCGGCCGGATACTGGTTTGCTAATCAATGCAGAAACAATATCGTCATTGCCCTGAGCGAGCCGATCCTTGATTTGCGCCTCCAAGGTTGCCTGTTGTCGCCGGTCTGCACTGTCTGCGTTTTCCTTTTCGATATAGGTCTTGGTAATGGCTGCCCCTATATCGTTTATTTTCAATTCGCCAAAATTTTGTAGCTGGTGTTGCTCCAAGGTCTTGAAGGCTTCAACCAGGTCGTTAAAGTCTTCCTCCAAAATATATTGGGTAATTTGCTTGGGTGCAAGCCCGAGTACTTTCGGTGCAATAACCACGTAGCTTGAAAGATCGCGTGGAGCGCAGTACCGCATAAAAACATCTTTTACGAGAATATTTTTGGTAACGAGCCAGCGATTGAAGGCCCCCTGCCATGGGGAGTCCTTGTCCAGCAACATATTGGAGCCATGTTTGTAGGGCGTGGAGCGCAGAGGCGCGCCCCAGAACAGAAAACTGTTCTCTATCAATGTGCTCAATCCAGGCACAGGGCGCGTATCGCCCCACAGGGTTTGGGGCAAGGCCGGATCCGCAATGCAGACGTTCATGCGATCCAGTACGTACTGACCCTTGAGGTTCTTCTTGACCCGATCGGATTCCAAATAGGACTTGTCGATCAAAACGTCCACGTCTAACAAACTTCCACCGTTTTCAGTGCGCAAGGGAACGAACTGAGCGGAGCTGCGCTCTGAAAGCCGGGAACAGTTCAGGTCAATTTTGAGATTGGCGTTGGTCAGTTTCAGGGTGGTTTGCTGCAAGCTCGCTGCCAACGTGGTGGGTGGATTCGTTTGCAGAACCAGCTTGTCGGCTTCAGATGATCCGCGGGGATAGACGGTTGCACCTTGCAGCAGGCTCACAAGTGCGACGGTATCGGGTGTCACCTCGACCATATCCTGCCCCGCAGATGAACCGCAAATCCAACGTCCCAGTAATGGATCTGCAGCCGCCGCCACGGATACCAGACATAGGCATGCAAGGAAGTTCCAACGTAGTGTGTTTTTCATATTGACCGCTCCAAGTTAGGGGCCCCATCCGTGCTATCGCGGGTGAAATAATAAGGTTTCAACCTCAGCGGGCACCCGTTTGGATCGTAGGTACTGGCACTGCAACACCCAGTCCCAGCGACAATGCGCTGTCAACGGCCACGCTTTGCGCGACAGCCTCCTGGGAAACCGCGGTGCCGCCGCAGTGCTTGGCAATATCGTTGGCTTGCAGCTGGTCCATGGTGTTCAAGCCCACGCCCGATAGAAAAACCGGAACAATGGCCAGCGGGCCGGCTAGCAGCAAGACCGATGGCCCGACCCAGAGTTTGGCGTTTTGCACTTCATCGTGCACTCCAGCGTTCTGCCGGGCGTTTTGGCATTCGGCTGTCGTAAATTGTGGATTTTTATCCTGCAATTTGCCAATCATTTTGGAAGAATGGCTGGCGCAGGCGACGCACAGGCCGACGAGCGATAAAACCAGTACAGAACGGACGCGCTTCATATAAGGTCTCAATAAACCTCGGTAAGTACAGGCCAGAATTATGACTAATGGTTGGAGGCCTAGATTTTGGGACGCATGGACCCTGACTTGGACCGCATGCGCAGGGGAATCAGCTCCTGTGCAACCAGAACGCCAAAGCCAACGATCACAGCGGCCAGGGCTTGTGGCCACCGCCAGCTGCCGCCCAAGGCAAACAGCATCAACATCACGTAGAAGGGGGTTGCGTTGATATGCAGTGACGACATGGCAATACCGAGTTGCCCCACGGCACTGATCCACAAAAGCTGACTCAGCGCCATGCCGCCGATCGCAAAGATGGTGAGTGCGCCGGCTTGCGGCCAGCCAAGTTGGTCCCATTGTGGGGGCGATCCACCGAGTGCGGCATGGACCACAGCCGCCACGGCGCTTGCCAAGGCCGCACCGCACAGGGTTAACGTGGTGCGCCCCAACGGCGTGAGCTGCGGCAAAGACGTCACGGACATGCGGGAGCCTAGGGTGTAGACCAAAACCGATACAAAACACAGGATCGCGCCCCACCCCAGCCCCGGACTGCCGCTGCGTCCGTCCATCGCCATCAGTCCGCCGATGACGCTGAGCGCCAAACCGATGACCAGACCCCAGCTGATACGGCGACCGTCCAGCAGCACCTCGATGCCGATGCCGACGACCGGCATCGAGGCGGAAATGATGGCAACGGTCACGGCATCGGTCAGGCCCTGTGCCGCCACCATCAGGAATGCGCCCAAACCCAGTGTGGATCCACCGATGGCAACACCCCGAATCCAGGGCGCGCTGCGCAATACCGTTGCGCCCTCGCGCCACCACCAAATGGGTAGCAAGCAGGCACAGGCCAGAGTCATGCGCGCCGCCGTCAGCGGCAGAGGCGGAACCCGACCGATCAGCACATCAGCCGCCGGCAAGCCCATGGACCAGACCAACATGGATAGCATGCACAGCAGGTTGGCCACCAGCTGTCTTGGAGGGACTTGGCGGGAGTTCATGCTGTTTGTGCGTTAAGGGCCTGCGTCTGGCCACAGCGCGCGGTCTTGTCCAGCCACTCTCGTAAGTGGGCAACAGGATCTGGGAGCTGCGCCGGCATGCGCGCAGTGTAAGCAGGCCTGGATCAGCGCAGCCAGCCGGGTTCCGGCAACTCGTTGAAAACCCGGCGCAGGCCTAGACTCCAATCGGTGCGCAGTTGGCGGAAATAGGCGTCATCAGCGTCGATGCGGTGGCGCATGGCAACCGTGAACTGGTCGCGGCGCACCAGAGCCAAATCAATCGGCAGGCCCACGCTTAAATTACTTTTGATGGTCGAGTCAAATGACACCAGCGCGCATTTGACGGCCTCATAGAGGGGCAGCGCGGGTTGCACCACGCGGTCCAGAATGGGTTTGCCGTATTTGCTCTCGCCAATCTGAAAGAAGGCTGTATCCGGCGTGGTCTCGATGAAATTGCCTTGGGGGTAGACCAGAAATAGGCGTGGTTCCTCGCCGCGCAGCTGTCCGCCCAGTAAAAAGGTAGCGGAGAAATCCGCGTCGGTCTGCCCCATGGATTCCTCTTGTGTGCGGTTGACGACCGCGCGCAGGTGCTTACCCAACAGTTCCGCCACGGAGAAGACCGAATCCATCTCCGTCAGCGGCTTGTCCGTGTGTTTGGCGTGCGCTTTGAGGCGGCTGACCACTTGCTGGGTGGTGGCGAGGTTGCCACTGTTGAGCAGCACCAGCACACCCTGGCCGGTTTGCTCAAAAACGGTCATTTTGCAAAAGCTCGAAACGTGGTCGAGGCCGGCATTTGTGCGCGAGTCTGAGGCGAACAGCATGCCCTCATCCAGCGACATCGCTACGCAGTAGGTCATATAAAAGCTATTGTTGCGACGAAAGCTGCGACTCTACCTGAGCGTAGCTGTGCATGGATTCGGTCCCGCCGCCGGTGCGCACGCCACGCACCGGGCAGGTGTCGGCGTAGTCCATGCCCTGGGCCAGACGGATGTGCTCGGCCCCAGAGCTGCGCGAGTTGCTGACGTCAAAGCCCACCCAGCGCTCGCCAATCCAGACCTCAGCCCAGGCGTGGCTGGCGACATGACCCTGGTCGTTGGAGAGGATGTAACCGCTCACGTACCGCGCAGCCAGCCCCAGGCTGCGCGCGCAGGCCAGAAACACATGGGTGTGGTCCTGGCAGACACCGCGTCCGGTGGCAAAGGCTTGTGCCGCCGTGTCGCCTACCCGGGTGTGGCCGCTGGCATAAGGCATGCGGTCGATCAGCGCCAGCATCAGGTCGTGCAAGCCCATGAACGGACGGGTGCGTACTGTTAAAGCCAGGGGGGCCAAAAATTCCTGGATATCGGGGTCCATCAAGGTCAACGGGGTCGGGCGCAGAAACACCTCCAGCGGCATGGGCCCGATGGCTTCGCCGATGTCGCCCTCACGCACATCAACCACTCCCTGCGCGCAAATCAGGATGCTGTCGTGTGGCTGGTCCAGCACCAGCGTGTGGCAGAGGTTGCCAAAGCCGTCGGTCCAGGCACGCGCCGGAGCCGGAAGATCCAGCTTCCAATGAATAACGGTTTGGCGGGCGTCATTCGGCGGGCTGATGCGCAGGGTTTGCACGCTGCGGCGCACCGGTTGCTCGTAGTGGTAGCTGGTTTCATGGCGGACGCGGATGCTCATGCCAGGTTTTCCAGGTAGTCGGTGTGCACCGCGTCGGCCAGCGCGATGGTGTCTTTGACAAAGGTTTCCAGATACGTTTCCAAGCCGCTGGCGTAAACCTCTTGCAGATTCCCAAATTGCAGTTTGGCAAGCAATTCGGCGGCGTGGCGGCGCGCCATGCGCCCCGACTGTTGTGGCAAGCGGTCCAAAATCTGGCGCGAAATATCCGTGCAAAACAAGAGCGAGCGCGGGAAGCCGGGGTTGAAGATCAGCAGCTCGGCGACCCGGTCCGGGTTGATCGCGTCGCGGTAGGTGTCGCGGTAGGCCTCCAGCGCGCTGACTGAGCGCAGCACCGCGCCCAAGCGGTAGTAGTCGTCCACCAGGTCCGTACCACCTTCGCGCTTGACCCGGGTTTTGACCGACAGGATGCGGGCGGTGTTGTCAGCGCGCTCAATGTGTGTGCCCAGGCGGATGAAATGGTAGGGCTGGTCGCGCTGGATGGTGGCAAAGGTCACGCCGCGGAACAGGTGCGAGCGCTCCTTAACCCATTCAAAAAATGCCGTGTCCGCCGCCGGTTTGCGGCTGCGCGCGGCGTTTTGCCGCTGCATCAGGCCCATCCAGGTGTCGTTGATGCATTCCCACATCTCCGCCGTCATCGCACCGCGCACCGCACGGGCGTTTTCCCGGCTGGTCTTGATGCAGTTGACGATGGAGGAGGGGTGACTCTCGTCCCAGGCCAGAAACTGCGCGACCTGGTCGGCGCGTGTGGCGCGGCCTGTGGCCTGAAACGCTCCGACCGTATCGGTGATGACCAAGGGCTCCAGCGCGGCTTCGGCCGCTTCACGCGGGTCATTTTGCGAGGACAGCAAGGCCAGCGACTGACCCACATCCAGAATCCGGGCCATGTTTTCGGCGCGCTCCAGGTAGCGCGACATCCAATACAACTGGGCGGCAACGCGCGACAGCATCAGGCGGCCTCCGGCGCTTCCAGCACCCAAGTGTCTTTGGTTCCGCCGCCCTGCGAGGAGTTGACCACCAGCGAACCTTCCCGCAACGCCACCCGCGTCAAGCCGCCCGGAACGATGGTGGTGGTTTTGCCCGAGAGCACGAAGGGTCGCAGGTCGATGTGGCGCGGCGCGAGGCCTTGCTCGACAAAAGTCGGGCAAGCCGACAGGCTGAGCGTGGGCTGGGCGATGTAGTTGTCGGGTCGGGCCCGCACCCGCTCTGCAAATTCGGCAATTTCGGCCTTGGTCGACGCCGGTCCCACCAGCATGCCGTAGCCGCCTGCTCCGTGGACTTCCTTCACCACCAAGTCGCCCAGATTCGCCAGCACGTAGCTGAGTTCGGCGGGTTTGCGGCATTGCCAGGTCTGCACGTTTTTGAGCAGCGGCTCCTCGCCCAGGTAAAACTGCACCATTTCGGGGACGTAGGGGTAAATGGATTTGTCATCCGCGACGCCAGTGCCCAGCGCGTTGGCAATCACCACGTTGCCCATTCGGTACACCGCCGCCAACCCGGGCACGCCGATCATGGAGTCCGGGGCAAAGGCCAGCGGGTCCATGTAGGCGTCGTCGATGCGGCGGTAGATCACGTCCACCCGCTGCGGCCCTTCGGTGGTTTGCATATAGACCAGGTCGCCGCGCACGAATAAATCCGAGCCCTCGACCAACTCGATGCCCATTTGCTTGGCCAGAAAGGCGTGCTCGAAATAGGCGCTGTTGAAGCGCCCGGGTGTGAGCAGCACGATGGTCGGCTGCTCCACCAGCGTGGCGCTGCGCAGGGTTTGCAGCAGGAGCGCGGGGTAATGTTCGACCGGTCGCACCGCGTAGCGGTAGAACAGATCGGGGAAGAGTCGCATCATCAAAATGCGGTTGCTCAGCATGTATGACACGCCCGACGGCACGCGCAGGTTGTCTTCAAGCACATAAAAGTCGCCGTCCGCGTGGCGGATGATGTCCACGCCAGTGATGTGCGCGTAGGTCTGGTGGGGCAGGTCCAGACCCATCATCAGCGGCATTAGCTGCGCGTTGGCCAGTACCTGGTCGGCAGGCACCAGGCCGGATTTCAAAATCTTTTGCCCGTGGTACACATCGTGCAAAAACATATTGATGGCTTTGACCCGTTGCACCAGGCCGCGTTCCAGAAAGGCCCATTCCGCACTGTCGATGATGCGCGGCACCAGGTCCGAGGGAATCAGCCGCTCGGTGCCGCCGTCCTCGCCCCCCAGAGAAAACGTGATGCCGGTGCGGCGAAAAATCAGGTCCGCTTCGTTGCGCTTGGCTTTGACGGTCTCACTGCTGATGCTCTTGAGCCATTCGTCCAGGGCCGCGTAGTGCGGGCGGGGCTCGCCGCTTGCGGAGACCATTTCGTTGAAGATTCCAACCGTCACGATGGTGTAAGCCTGTGTTGAGCCAGCCGGGGTGGCTGGTTGTAACCTTGTTCAGCAATATGCGGGCCAATGAAAAAGCACTGTTATGGTGCGATGCTGGGGTATTGTCCCCGCATGTCCGAGATGGCGTGCTTTCAGTTCTCCCGCCGCAGGGCTGGGAACAGGATCACGTCGCGGATGCTGGGGCTGTCGGTGAGCAGCATCATCAGGCGGTCAATCCCGATGCCGCAGCCGCCGGTGGGGGGCATGCCATATTCCAGCGCGCGCACAAAGTCGTGGTCGTAGAACATGGCTTCCACATCGCCGCCGTCCTTGGCCGCCACCTGGGCGTGGAAGCGTGCAGCCTGGTCTTCGGCGTCATTGAGTTCGCTGAATCCGTTGCCGAACTCGCGGCCGGTGATGTAGAGCTCAAAGCGCTCGGTCACATCGGGCTGGGTGTCGCTGGCGCGCGCCAGCGGTGAAATTTCGACCGGGTGCTCGCAAATAAAAGTCGGTTGCCAGAGCTTGGACTCCACCGTTTCTTCGAAGTACAAAACCTGAAGGCCTGCGAGCGTGCGCTTGGAAAGCTGGTTTTTGCCGTCGGTGAGCCCTAACTTGCGCAGCTCCAGCCGCAGCCAGTCGGCGTTACGCACGTTATCGCCTGCGTCGGTGTATTTTTCAATCGCTTCAATGATCGTCAGGCGCTCAAACGGCTTTTCCAGGTCAACCGCCTGGCCGCCGTACGTCAGTTGCAGGCTGCCGGTGGCTTGCAGCGCTGCATCGCGCACCAGGTTTTCGGTAAAGGTCATGAGGTCACGGTAATTCCAATACGCCGCGTAGAACTCCATCATGGTGAATTCGGGGTTGTGCCGTACCGAAATACCTTCGTTACGGAAGTTGCGGTTGATTTCGAACACGCGCTCGAATCCGCCCACAATCAGCCGCTTCAAATACAGTTCCGGCGCGATGCGCAAAAACATCTGCTGGTCCAGCGCGTTGTGGTGCGTGGTGAAGGGCCGCGCGTTGGCCCCACCCGGAATCGGGTGCAACATGGGTGTTTCAACTTCCAGAAAATCATGTGCGACCATGAAGTTGCGCAGGGCGCTCACGGCTTTGCTGCGCGCCACAAAACGGCGGCGGGCGCTTTCGTCGGTCATCAGATCCACGTAGCGTTGGCGGTATTTGACCTCCTGGTCATGCACGCCGTGGAACTTGTCCGGCATGGGCCGCAGGCTTTTGGTCAGCAGGCGCACGCCGCTGGCGTGGATGGACAGCTCGCCGGTTTTGGTTTTGAATACCCGGCCTTCTGCGGCCACTATGTCGCCCAGGTCCCAGTGCTTGAAGTCTTCATACAGCGCCTCGCCGACTTCATCGCCTTTGACATAGACCTGGATACGCCCGCCGCTGGGCCCGAACGAGGCGTCCTGTAGCGTGCAAAAACTCGCCTTGCCCATTACACGCTTGAGCATCATGCGCCCGGCAACTTTTACGTTCGCCTCCAGCGCGAGCAACTCGGCTGCATCTTTGGACTCATAGGCTTCAAACAAGGCGGCGGCCTGGGTGTCGGGCTGAAAGTCATTCGGAAAGGCCACGCCTTCCCCCTGCGCCTGGCGCGCGCGAATAACTTTGAGCTTCTCGCGCCGCTCCTGCATGAGCTGGTTTTCATCAAGGGCGGCGGCTGGGGTGCTGGGTTCTGACATGTGGGGGGTGCTGGGTAGGGAAATGGGAGTTGATGCTCCAGCGCGTGCCGGGCAAATTGGCATTTTAAGAGCGGGGATGGAGCCGCTATGATTCTTTGACACCCCTGCGCTGTGCATCGGGGTGAGAGCCCGCCACATGATTTACCAAATTGTTTATTTGCTGCTTGATGTCGCAGTCGGTCTGGTAGCAGGCATGTGTTTGCTGCGTGCCTATATGCAGTTCCAGCGTATTCCGATGTCCGTGCGGGCCGGCAACCCTGCAGGCCCTTTTATTTTTGCGCTCAGCGATTGGATTGTGCTGCCCCTACGCCGTGTGCTGCCACGCACTCCGGCTGTGGATGTGGCCAGTCTGCTCGCGGCGTTTTTGTTGGAGTTGTCGCAGTTCGGTGTGTTGTGGGTTTTGCAGGGTGCGCAGGGCGATGGCGTGTCGGTGCCGGTGATGGCGTTTTTTGGTGTTGTGCGTTTGCTGATCTCGGGGCTGACCGGATTGGTCGTGATTTACGCACTGCTATCGTGGATCCAGATGCATTCAGAGGCCTCGGATTTGCTGGACCGTTTGGTGGCACCCCCGTTGACGCCGATCCGCCGGCATCTGCCTTTGGTGGGCGGGGTTGATTTGTCGCCGCTGGCTTTGTTGGTGCTGCTTCAGATCGCCAATCTGGTCATGCTCAGCGCCCAGGCCTGGGTGCTGGCCTGGGTTTAGCTGCAACGCCGCTTTAGATGACCGCGTCAGCGGGCAGGTTTTGTAGCATGGCCAGTGATTCGGCCACGGTTTTGCGCAGCTCGCGCCGGTCGCAAATCATGTCGACAGCGCCCTTGGATTGCAAAAACTCCGAGCGTTGAAAACCTTCGGGTAACGTGACCCGCACGGTGGACTCAATCACCCGGGGGCCGGCAAAACCGATCAGCGCTTTGGGCTCGGCAATCACCACGTCGCCAAGGAACGCAAAGCCCGCCGAGACGCCGCCCATGGTCGGGTCGGTCAGCACGCTGATAAAGGGCAAGCCCTTTTTGGCCAACCGGGTCAGGGCCGCATTGGTTTTGGCCATTTGCATGAGCGATAGCAGGCCCTCTTGCATGCGCGCGCCGCCGGTTGCGGTGAAACAGACAAACGGCACTTTTTGCTCGACCGCAGTTTCCACGCCGCGTACAAAGCGTTCACCCACTACCGAGCCCATGCTGCCGCCCATGAATTCAAACTCAAAGCACGCTGCCACCAAACCAATGCCTTGCACGCTGCCGCCCATGACCACCAGCGCGTCGGTCTCACCGGTGTTCTCCAGCGCCTCTTTCAGGCGCTCGGTGTATTTACGGCTGTCTTTGAACTTGAGTGCGTCAACCGGCAGCACTTCCTGGCCGATCTCGTAACGGCCTTCGCCATCCAGAAACACATTCAGCCTGGCGCGTGCGCCGATGCGGTGATGGTGGCTGCAAGTGGGACAAACGTTTTGGTTTTGCTCCAGGTCGGTCTTGTACAAAACGGTTTCGCAACTCGGGCACTTGATCCACAACCCTTCGGGCACGCTGCGGCGCTCGGTCGGGTCGCTGGGTTGGAT
>CAIOUR010000218.1 GCA_903861575.1 uncultured beta proteobacterium
GTCGAGTTCGATTTCAACCATGGTGGCGCGCCTCAGACATAGGCACCGACCACGCAGGTCTTGTGCTCAATGTGGTGTTCAAATTCATGGCGGAAGTGCTTGAGCATGCCGCGCACCGGCATGGCGGCAGCGTCGCCCAGCGCGCAAATAGTGCGGCCCATGATGTTGCCCGCAACGCTGTCCAGCAACTCCAAATCACTGGCGCGGCCGTGACCGTTTTCAATACGGTCCACCATGCGCCACAGCCAGCCGGTGCCTTCGCGGCACGGCGTGCACTGCCCACAGGATTCATGCGAATAAAAATAAGAGAGTCGCTGCAGAGACTTGACCATGCAACGGGTGTCATCCATCACGATGACTGCGCCCGAACCCAGCATGGAACCGGCCTTGGCAATGGCGTCGTAGTCCATGGTGATATCCATCATCATCGCGGCGGGCAACACCGGTGCTGACGAACCGCCGGGGATCACCGCCTTGAGCGTGCGCCCGGGGCGCACGCCACCTGCCAACTCCAGCAGCACCGGAAATGGGGTTCCCATCGGAACCTCGAAATTACCGGGGCTCTGCACATCACCGCTGACCGAAAAGATTTTGGTGCCACCGTTATTGGGCTTGCCACAGGCCAGATACGCCGCGCCGCCGTTGCGAATGATCCACGGCACTGCCGCGAAGGTTTCGGTGTTATTGATCGTGGTCGGCTTACCATACAAGCCAAAGCTGGCCGGAAATGGCGGCTTGAACCGCGGCTGGCCCTTCTTGCCCTCCAAGGACTCCAAAAGCGCTGTCTCTTCACCACAGATGTAGGCACCAAAACCATGGGTGGCATGCAACTGAAAATTGAACGCGCTACCCAGGATTTTGTTACCCAGGTAGCCGGCTGAACGGGCTTCTTCGAGCGCCGCTTCAAAGCGTTCATAGGTCTGGAAAATTTCACCGTGGATGTAGTTGTAACCCGCGCTGATGCCCATGGCGTAGGCGGCAATTGCCATGCCTTCGATCACTGCATGCGGATTGAACTGCATGATGTCGCGGTCTTTGCAGGTGCCGGGTTCGCCTTCGTCCGAATTGCAGACCAAGTACTTTTGCCCCGGGAACTGGCGCGGCATAAAGCTCCACTTCAAGCCAGTGGGGAAACCCGCACCGCCGCGTCCGCGTAAGCCTGACTCTTTAACCGTGGCAATCACCTGGTCCTGCGTCAAACCGTCGCCACCATCAGCCGCCAATATCTTGCGCAAAGCCTGGTAACCACCACGCGCTTCGTAGGCTGCCAGGCCCCAGTTGCTGCCGTCCAAACCGGCCAGTATTTGCGGCTGGATGTGGCGGCCATGGAACGAACTCTCGGCACCCGTAGCCGCAAATTTCGCCAGCAGTTGTTCAACGCTCATGCCGCACCTCCTTGGGCACGCAGGCCGTCAACCAGCGCGTCCAAACGCGCATGGCTCATGAAGCTGCACATCGTTCGGTCGTTAACGAGCAAGACCGGCGCATCGGCGCACGCACCCTGGCATTCGCTCTGCTGCAGAGTGATCAAGCCGTCAGGCGTCGTTTCGCCACTCTGGATTCCCAGCTTGGCTTCCAAGTGTTGCAAGGCCTGTGCACCTCCGCGCAACTGGCAAGGCAAATTGGTGCACACGTTGAGCTTGAACTTGCCCAAGGGCTTCTGGTTGTACATGTTATAGAAAGTGGTCACCTCATGCACTGCCATCGGCGCCATGCCCAAATGCTCTGCGACGGCGCGCTCGTTGTCGGAACTGACCCAGCCCTGCTCCTGCTGAACGATGGCCAGGCAGGCCATCACGGCCGACTGCGACTGGTCGGGCGGGTATTTGGCAACTTCGCGGTCAAATCGCGCTTTGGTAGCGTCCGAGATCATCGGTCAATCTCTCCAAAAACAATGTCCATGGTGCCTATGATGGAAACCGCATCCGCAATCATGTGTCCGCGTGCCATTTCGTTGAGGCCCGCCAGGTGCACAAACCCCGGGGGACGGATCTTCAAGCGGTAGGGCTTATTGGCACCGTCGCTGATCAGGTAAATACCAAACTCGCCTTTGGGGTGCTCCACCGAGGCGTAGGCCTCCCCGGCTGGGACGTGGAGACCTTCGGTGAAGAGCTTGAAGTGGTGGATCAGATCTTCCATATTGGTCTTCATGGCCTCGCGCGCGGGGGCTGCAACCTTGTGGTTGTCGGTGATCACAGGACCGGGGTTGGCTTTGAGCCACTTCACACATTGGGCGATGATGCGGTTGGACTGCTTCATCTCTTCCATGCGAACCAGGTACCGGTCATATACATCCCCGGTATGCCCCACCGGGATATCGAAATCAAGCTGGTCGTACACCTCATAAGGCTGCTTTTTGCGCAGATCCCACGCGATGCCCGAGCCGCGCAGCATAGGGCCGGTGAAGCCCATGTTTAACGCACGCTCGGGTGTGACGATACCGATGTTCACAGTGCGCTGCTTCCAAATACGGTTGTCGGTCAGCAGCGTGTGGTATTCGTCCAGGCAGCGCGGGAAACGCTGCGTGAAATTTTCAATAAAGTCCAACATCGAACCCTGGCGGTTCGCGTTGAGGTCGGCAATGCCTTGCGCATTGCGCACCTTGCTGGCCTTGAACTGGGGCATGCTGTCAGGCAGGTCACGGTACACGCCACCCGGACGGAAATACGCAGCATGCATGCGCGCGCCGCTGACCGCCTCGTACATGTCGAACAGGTCTTCGCGCTCGCGGAAGGTGTAAATCAGAATCGTCGAACTGCCGCAATCGTTCCCATGCGATCCCAGCCACATCAAATGGTTGAGCAGGCGGGTGATTTCCGCGAACATCACCCGGATGTACTGGGCACGTACCGGCACGTCCAAGCCCAGCAGCTTTTCAATCGCCAGACAGTAGGCGTGCTCGTTGCACATCATGGACACATAGTCCAAACGGTCCATGTAGGGCAAAGACTGAATGAACGTTTTGCTCTCCGCCAGTTTTTCAGTTGCGCGGTGCAACAAACCAATGTGTGGATCGGCGCGCTGCACCACTTCGCCATCGAGCTCCAGCACCAAGCGCAAAACTCCGTGCGCAGCCGGATGCTGGGGGCCGAAGTTCAGGGTGTAATTTTTGATATCAGCCATATCGGCACACGCTCAATGCAGGCCCCCGTAGTTGTCTTCGCGGATGATGCGCGGCGTGATCTCGCGCGGCTCAATCGAGACAGGCTGGTACACCACCCGGCGCTGCTCGGCGTCATAGCGCATTTCCACGTGGCCGGAGACCGGGAAATCTTTGCGAAACGGATGGCCGATAAAACCATAGTCGGTCAACAAGCGGCGCAAATCATTGTGACCTTCAAAGATCACGCCGAACAAATCAAAGGCTTCGCGCTCAAACCAGTTGGCTGAATTCCATATCGTCGTGAGCGAATCGACCATCGGCATGTCATCATCGGGGGCAAAGACCTTCAGGCGAACCCGCTGGTTCAAGCTGACCGACAGCAAATGGCTAACCACGCAAAAACGCCGGCCGTCGTAAGCGCCGTCGCCGTAAGTGGAATAGTCAACTGCGCACAAATCAAGAAGTTGCTCAAAACGGCAAGCCGCATCGTCACGCAACAGTTCTGCCGCCCGCAAATAATCGGCTGCGTCAACGACTACGGTCACTTCGCCCAAAGCCAGAGAGATGTGCTGCGCGCAAGCGCCCAAGGCAGCCTCCACCGCTTGTAGAGTGGCCTGGGGGTGAACGGAATTTTCAGACATAAAGAGGTGCAAACTCAAGCACGGGCGATCGTTTGGGTGCGGCGAATTTTTTGCTGGAGCTGCAAAATTCCATACACGAGCGCTTCGGCAGTGGGCGGGCAACCCGGGACATAGACGTCAACTGGAACGATCCGGTCGCAACCCCGAACCACGGAATAGCTATAGTGGTAATAGCCACCGCCATTGGCGCACGAACCCATGCTGATTACCCAGCGCGGCTCGGACATCTGGTCGTACACCTTGCGCAATGCCGGAGCCATTTTGTTGCACAAGGTGCCCGCTACGATCATCACGTCCGACTGGCGTGGGCTGGCGCGAAAGACCTCCGAGCCGAAACGGCTGAGGTCGTAGCGCGAGGCTGCGGCATGCATCATCTCAACCGCGCAGCAAGCCAAACCGAAAGTCATAGGCCAAATCGAACCCGTCTTGGCCCAGTTCACCACAGAGTCGTAACTCGTGGTAGCAAATCCTTCTTTGAAAACGCCTTCAATCATGGTGCATCACTCCCAATCGAGAGCGCCTTTTTTCCACTCATAGACAAAGCCCACAACCAAAATGGACAGGAAAATCATCACGGTCCAAAAACCCACGGGACCTATGTCGCGAAGGGAGACGGCCCAAGGGAAGAGAAATGCAATCTCCAGATCAAACAGAATGAAAAGAATGGCGACCAGGTAATAGCGAACGTCGAACTTCATGCGGGCATCTTCAAACGCCTCGAAACCGCATTCATAAGGGGAATTCTTCGCAGGGTCTGGACGGTTAGGTCCGAGAAAGTAACCCAGAACCTGGGGCACGATACCGATGCCTATACCCACCAAAATAAAGACGAGTACCGGGAGATAGTTTTCTAGGTTCATGTCCGGGTTCAGGTCAACGATAAATAGTAATCCGCTCTGGTGCCGTCGGCGAGACTCGAACTCGCACAGCTTTCGCCACTACCCCCTCAAGATAGCGTGTCTACCAATTTCACCACGACGGCTGATTTGCTGCTGCGGATGGCATGAGGGGCCTTACGACTTTTTGCTCTCCGGCAACCCTGAGAGTTTACCCCTATTTACCCGTCAATTCTGGTTGACAGCCCCCGACCTCAAGGACTTATTTGGCCGGAATTGCGGCAGCGCCCGACGCCGGCAAAGCAGGCTCCGACGCCGCGCTCGCAACGGGCGCGGGAGCCGCCTGCGTCGCGGCTTGACGCTCCAACACGCTGGCTCCATCCGTCGTATGCAAATTACCAAAATATGCCAACGCGAGCGTCGCACTGAAAAATACAGTAGCCAATACTGCCGTGCTGCGCGACAGAAAATTGGCGCTGCCTGAGGCTCCAAAAAGACTGCCCGAGCCGCCACTGCCAAACGCGGCCCCCATATCGGCACCCTTGCCGTGCTGCATCAGGATCAAGCCGATCATCACAATGGCCGACAACATCTGAACCGTCAGTAGCGCAGTAATTAACAAATTCACATCAAACCCCTGATAAAACTGAAAGGCCAAGCGCTATGCAGCGCAGGCCACGATACCCAAAAAATCAGCCGCTTTCAGCGAAGCGCCGCCAACCAATCCACCATCGATATCGGCCTGAGCCAACAGATCGGCTGCATTGGCCGCATTCATGCTTCCGCCATACAAAATCGGCACGCGCGCCGCTGCGGTTGTGGCCGCCAGCAACTGCGCCCGCAACACCGCATGCACTGCTTGCGCCTGAGCGGGCGTCGCAGTCAAGCCGGTGCCAATCGCCCACACCGGCTCGTAAGCCAGCACAATTTCACTCAAGCAATGCCCGTTGCGCTGCACCACAGCGGCCAACTGCCGGCGCACCACGCTCTCGGTTTCACCAGCCTCGCGTTGCGCCAGGGTTTCGCCGACGCACACGACAGGCGTGATGCCAATGGCTAAAGCAGCCTGCGCCTTCCGCGCTACCAGCTCATCGCTCTCCGCGTGATACTGGCGGCGCTCAGAATGCCCGACCAACACATAGCGCACACCGAATTCACGCAGCATCTCACCCGACACCTCGCCAGTGAATGCGCCGCTCACGTGGGCAGACACATCTTGTGCGCCGACCGCAATCGAGCTGCCGCCGAGCAAAGACTGTAATTGCGCCAGGTAAGGCGCTGGCGCGCAGACCGCGACCTCGCAATCCGCGTGTCCCAGGCCTTGCACCAAGGCACCCAATAGCGCCGCGTTCGACGCCAGAGAGCCGTTCATTTTCCAGTTGCCGAAGATACGCTTTTTCACGCCGTCTCCCACTGCAAAACCACCTTGCCGATGTGATGTCCCGCTTCCATCAAAGCATGGGCGGCGAAAGCCTCTGCCGCCGGCAAGACCGTATGGATCACTGTATGCACCTTATTGCTTTCCAGCAGCGGCCACACATTGGCATGCAATTCCGTAGCGATGGCGCCTTTGAACGCAATCGGTCGAATTCGCAAAGTGGAACCGGTGATTGTCAAGCGCTTACGCAGCACCAACCCGGCATTGACTTCGCTGTTGATGCCGCCCTGCACCGCAATGATCACGATCCGGCCATCTTCGGCCAGGCAGCGCACTTCGCGGGCCAGATAGTCGCCGGCCACCATATCGAGAATCACATCCACGCCGCGCTTGGCGGTGATCCGGGCGATTTCCTCGACGAAATCGTGTGTCCGGTAATTGATTGCGTGGTCAGCACCGAGTTGTAAGCAGGCCGCGCATTTATCGTCACTGCCGGCCGTGGCAATCACATTCGCGCCAAAAGCCTTCGCCAGTTGGATCGCCGTCACGCCGATGCCGCTGGTACCGCCTTGAATAAGCAAGGTTTCACGGGCCTTGAGCTGACCCCGGTCAAACACGTTACTCCACACGGTAAAAAAGGTCTCGGGCAGCGACGCCGCCTGCACCGCAGTCATGCCGCGCGGCACCGGCAGGCACTGTGGAATCGGCGCTACGCAATACTGCGCGTAACCGCCTCCAGCAACCAAGGCACACACCATGTCGCCAACCTGCAAGCCAGCCGCAGCCATGGCAGGCGCATCGCCGGCGATGATGTCGCCAGCAATCTCCAAGCCGGGAATATCGGAGACGCCGGGCGGCGGCGGATAACCACCAGCGCGTTGCAACAGATCCGGCCGATTGACACCGCTGGCATGCACCCGCACCAAGACCTCGCCGGCAGCAGCAACCGGCATCGGTCGCTCCGTCAGGCGCAGGACCTCTGGGCCGCCGAAGCTGGCGATTTCAATGGCTTGCATGCTGGCAGACATCAGTCAGCGCGGATAGTCAGGCTGGAATCAACCCTGCTCGTGATCGTGCGTGGGGCGGTCCAGCAAAACCTTCATGGACAGCTTGATGCGGCCTTTTTCGTCGGTTTCCATGACCTTGACTTTGACGATCTGGCCTTCGGTCAGGTAGTCACTGACTTTCTCAACACGCTCATGCGCAATTTGGCTGATATGTAGCAGACCGTCTTTGCCAGGCAGCAAATTGACCAGTGCGCCGAAGTCCAGAATCTTGGTGATCGGGCCTTCGTAGATCTTGCCGATTTCGACTTCTGCGGTGATCTCCTGGATGCGGCGCTTGGCTTCCTCAGCCTTGGCCGGATCGCTCGATGCGATGGTGATCGTGCCGTCTTCCTCGATGTTGATTTGCGTCCCGGTTTCTTCGGTCAGCGCGCGAATCACCGCGCCGCCTTTGCCGATCACGTCGCGGATCTTGTCGGGGTTGATCTTCATGGTGAACAGGCGAGGCGCGAAGTTGGACACTTCGGTCTTGGCCTCGGCCATGGCTTCCTGCATCTTGCCCAGAATTTGCATACGGGCTTCTTTGGCCTGGGCCAAAGCGACTTGCATGATTTCTTTGGTGATGCCCTGGATTTTGATGTCCATTTGCAGCGCGGTAATGCCGTCAGTGGTACCGGCGACTTTGAAGTCCATATCGCCGAGGTGGTCTTCATCACCCAGGATGTCGGTCAACACCGCAAAGCGGTTGTCTTCCTTGATCAGGCCCATGGCGATACCGGCCACGTGCGCTTTCATCGGCACGCCAGCGTCCATCAAGGACAAGCAGCCGCCGCAGACCGAGGCCATAGAAGAAGAACCATTGGACTCGGTCACTTCAGAGACCACACGCATGGTGTAGGGGAAGTCTTCTTTGCTGGGCAAGCAGGCAACCAACGCCCGCTTAGCCAAACGGCCGTGGCCGATTTCGCGGCGCTTGGGCGTACCGACGCGGCCCGTCTCACCGGTGGCGAAGGGAGGCATGTTGTAGTGCAGCATGAAGCGGTCTTCGTAGTCGCCGCTCAAAGCGTCGATGCGCTGCGCGTCACGCTCGGTACCCAAGGTGGTGACCACCAGCGCCTGGGTTTCGCCACGCGTGAACAGGGCGGAACCGTGGGTGCGGGGCAGCACGCTGTTGCGGATTTCGATGGGGCGCACGGTGCGGGTATCGCGTCCGTCGATACGGGGCTCACCCGCCAGAATCTGGCTGCGCACCAGCTTGGCCTCTATGTCGAACAGCATGCCTTCAACGGCCACGCCGTCAAACGCCACGCCATCGGCTTTCAAGCCGTCCATCACCGCCGCATAGGCTGCGCGGCAGGCTTTGGTGCGCAATTGCTTGTCGCGGATTTGGTAAGCGGCGGTCAATGGCTCCAAGGCCAGACCGCTGACTTTGGCGATCAGTTCTTCGTTCTTGGCAGCCGGCTTCCAATCCCAGACCGGTTTGCCTGCGTCACGCACCAGCTCGTGGATCGCGTTGATCGCAATCGCGCCTTGGGTGTGGCCGAACACAATCGCGCCCAGCATGATTTCTTCGGAGAGTTGGAGCGCTTCGGATTCGACCATCAACACAGCAGACTCGGTACCGGCCACCACGAGATCCATCACTGAATCTTTGCGCGCGGTCTGACCGGGGTTGAGCACATATTCACCATTGACGTAACCCACGCGGGCAGCGCCAATCGGGCCGGCAAAGGGCACGCCGCTGACGCTCAGCGCCGCGCTGACCGCGATCATGGCGGCGATGTCTGCGTCCACTTCGGGGTTGAGCGACAAGGTGTGCACCACGACGTGCACTTCATTGAAGAAACCTTCAGGGAAGAGCGGGCGGATCGGGCGGTCGATCAGGCGGCTGGTCAGCGTCTCGAATTCGCTGGGGCGGCCTTCGCGCTTGAAAAAGCTACCGGGAATCTTGCCCGCAGCGTAGCTTTTCTCCAGGTAATCCACCGTCAGGGGGAAGAAATCCTGGCCGGCTTTGCCTTCGGTACGCGCGACTACGGTGGCCAAGACCACGGTGCCGTCCATATCGAGCA
>CAIOUR010000219.1 GCA_903861575.1 uncultured beta proteobacterium
GGAGCAGTTTTGAAGCAACACGGTTTTGATTTCGATATCGCCTACACCAGCATGTTGCAACGCGCAACGCGCACCCTGTGGCATTGTCTGGATGAAATGCAACGTACCTGGCTGCCGGTAGTGCATGCCTGGCGGCTTAACGAGCGCCATTACGGAGCTTTACAAGGCCTCAACAAATCCGATATGGCCAAACAATACGGCGAAGACCAGGTGCTGGCTTGGCGGCGCAGCTACGACACCCCGCCACCGGCCTTGGAACCCAGCGACCCGCGCTGCGAGCGTGGCGACCTGCGCTACGCCAAGCTAAAACCGGAGCAAATCCCGCTCACCGAATGCCTCAAGGACACCGTAGAACGGGTGCTGCCCCTATGGAACGAGTCCATGGCGCCAGCCATCCTGGCGGGAAAGCGCATCGTGATCGCTGCCCACGGCAACTCGATCCGGGCCATGGTGAAGTACTTGGACGGCATCTCCGACGCCGACATCGTCGGCGTCAACATCCCCAACGGGCAGCCTCTGGTCTACGAACTGGACGCATCATTGAAAGCATTGGGGCACTATTACTTGGAACCGAAAGCCTGATTGGCATGGCCCCACAGGGGCAAATAAAGGATCAGCGGGTGTATATTGGCCGAACTTGAGGACGTATATGGGTCAAAAACTGAAAATAGCGGGATGGGTCGCCCTGGGCGTACTGGCGGGTTCAATGGCGACGTTTTCGCTGCAAACCGTTGCACGCAGCAGCGTAGCGCCATTGCCGCTGGAGGAGTTGCAGCAACTATCGGCTGTATTCGGCCTGATTAAGAGTGATTACGTCGAACCGGTGGACGACAAGAAGTTGATCACTGACGCGATATCCGGCATGGTCTCCAACTTGGATCCGCACTCCCAGTATTTTGATAAAAAAGCCTACAAAGAATTCAAGGAAGGCACTGCCGGCAAATTTGTCGGCGTGGGCATCGAAATCACGCAGGAAGATGGCTTTGTCAAAGTCATTTCGCCGATCGAAGGCTCCCCGGCTTTCCGCGCCGGCCTGAAAACCAATGACCTTATTACCAAGGTAGACGACACGCCAGTCAAAGGTCTGTCGCTCAATGAAGCGGTCAAGCGCATGCGTGGCGAACCGAACACCAAAGTGGTTCTGACCATATTTCGCAAGGAAGAAAACAAGACCTTTGTAGTCACCATCATCCGCGAAGAGATCAAACAGCAGTCAGTGCGCGGCAAGATTGTCGAGCCGGGCTACGCTTGGATCCGGCTGAGCCAGTTTCAGGAGCGCACCCTGGAAGACTTCGCCAAGAAGGCCACCGAGCTTTACAAGCAGGATCCCAATATCAAGGGCATGGTCCTAGATTTGCGCAACGACCCGGGCGGTCTGCTGGGCTCTGCCGTCGGTATCTCAGCTGCATTCCTGCCGGACAACGTGACCGTGGTGACTACCAACGGGCAAACCGCCGAGAGCCAGCAAACCCTGCGCGCCAATGCGCTGGACTATGACCGCCGCGGTGTGGACCCACTCAAATCGCTACCGGTGGCCATGCGCAAAGTACCGCTGGTTGTATTGGTCAACGAAGGCTCCGCTTCCGCCAGTGAAATTGTTGCCGGTGCGCTGCAGGACCACAAACGGGCAGTAATCATGGGAGGCCAAACCTTTGGTAAG
Organism: uncultured beta proteobacterium; assembly: GCA_903861575.1. Taxonomy (GTDB): domain Bacteria; phylum Pseudomonadota; class Gammaproteobacteria; order Burkholderiales; family Burkholderiaceae_C; genus Allorhodoferax. Next base: position 1,661 of record CAIOUR010000219.1, read on the forward strand.
GGCACCGTCCAGACCTTCCGACCACTTGGCAATGAAGCCGGCGTCAAGATCACCACCGCACGCTACTACACACCTAGCGGCCGCTCGATCCAGGCCAAAGGTATCGTGCCAGATGTGATGGTCGACGAAACAGAAGAAGGCAGTCCCTTTGCGGCCCTCGCACCGCGCGAAGCCGACGCCGAAAAACATCTGAGCAGCGGCCAAGGCGCAGAGGTCAAAGACCTGGAGCGCGAAAAGGCCCGTGAAGCAGCCCTAAAACGCTTGGAGCAAGAGGCCAGTAAACCGCTGGCCGAGCGACGCCCGCCGGAGTTTGGTTCTGAGAACGACTTCCGGCTCATCCAAGCCATCAACCAGCTCAAGGGCAAACCAGTTTTGGTGAGCAAAACCCTTACCGAGCGCAAAGCCGAAGTCAAAGAAGAATAAAGTCGGCATGCGCGATGACGAGCTATCGCGCTATTCGCGCCATATCCTGCTCGACGACATTGGTATCGAAGCCCAGGAGCGCATTCGGTCGGCTCGGATTCTGATCATCGGCGCGGGCGGTCTGGCCTCCCCTGCGGTCCTGTATCTGGCTGCCGCTGGTGTGGGTACCTTGACCCTCGTCGATGACGATGTCGTGGACCTGACCAACCTGCAACGCCAAGTGATGCACGGCAGCGATACGGTGGGTACCCCCAAGGTGCTGTCGGCGCAGGCGAGTGCCGCGCGCATCAATCCACTCACGGCGCTGGTGCCCTTGCAGCAGCGTGCGGATGCCGCGTTGCTGGACGCCCTGACACCCCAAGCCGATGTGGTGCTGGATTGCAGCGACAACTTCGAAACCCGCCATGCCATCAACGCCGCCTGCGTGCGCCACCGTGTGCCGCTGGTCTCAGGTGCTGCAGTGCAATTTGATGGCCAGATCAGCGTCTTCGACCCGCGCATTACCGCCTGCCCTTGCTACGCCTGCGCTTTTCCAGCCCAGCGCGCACCGGATGCGATCGCCTGCGCCACCATGGGCGTTTTTGCGCCAGTAGTCGGCATCATCGGCTGCATGCAGGCGGCGCAAGCGTTGATGCTGCTGGGGGTCTTCGGTGAGCCCTTACGCGGCAGCTTGTTGATGCTGGACGGGCGGTCTATGGAATGGACCCGGATACGCATCCCGCGACAGTCGGCTTGCAGCGTCTGCGGGCCAGCGACCTGAGGCAAGGCTTCAGGCGCTGAGAATCCACCCCTCAAGCGGATCCAGATCAGGCGGCAATCCGCACAGGGCGTCGCCCGCGTGGTAGCGCTGCCGCCCCCAAGCCGCTTGCACCAGGCACAGCACCGCGTCCAGCGTATCGCCAGTGGCGTCATCCGCCAGGCTGTCGCGTTGGGCGTGGCTCAACCGCAAGCGAAGCTGCAAGCGGGTCTGGCCCAACTCCAAGGCATGGATCAGGTCTTTACGGGCAATCAAGCGCTCGGGCGTTTGTTTGGCAACCGCATCATTTTTGTAGCTGCGGGCACCCAGTAACTCGCGCGCCAACAGGCCGGGATACGCCTCCAGGGCCACCCGTTGCGCGTCCAGCTGCGGCGGCTGCAAGCCGGGGAAATAGGCCCGCGCACCGCGCAGCAGCGGCACACCCGCATGCAGCATAAAAGCCACCGGCGGGTTCACCCACTTCATCGAAGGGCTGGAACCCGCAGGGCCGTCGGTAGCGCGGTGCGCGAACTTAGAACCCACAGGGCGGGCGTCGCAAAACCCGGCAAATGCATCGCGGATGTCGGCACGCGACAGGTTGGCGTAATGGTCCATGCAGCCCTGCCAGTCCTGCGGCCAACCGAGCGCGTGCACCAGCTCACGTGGCAACCCGAAGGGCAGGTCGAATGCGCCAAACCAGTGGCTGTTGCACAAACCTGCTGCCCAGGCGTCGAGGGTGTCAAAGCGCTCCAAGCGATCCAGCCGCACCACGCCAGCGGCGAGGCTGCCCCAGGCGTTCACAATGGTTTTGCGCTTGCTCGGGCTGCTGGAGAAATCGCAGCCCAGCAACGGCAGGCCCGGCGCGCCCTGCA
>CAIOUR010000220.1 GCA_903861575.1 uncultured beta proteobacterium
AGTCGGCGGGCGAAACTATCGACGCATCCATGCCGGATGCCGCGGTGAACCTGGCACAGCAAACGCGACGCGTGCAGCAGCTACTTTCGACGGGTATTCGGCCAAGCGGCCGGATTACAATCGCAATGCGGGGAGCGATACGATGACACGCAACCTACAATGGCTTAACGCCAATGCGCATCGCACGTATCCCTTCATCGAGGATGGGCATCTGACTATAGGTAGCCAGCAGGTTCCGGACGACTTTCTGCTGGACTTCCAATGCACGTTATACAGCATGCCGCAAGGTGTGGTCAGGCTGCTCAAGATTCTTCGTTACGTGGAGTCCACTCAGCGCGCCGACGTCACGTTCAGATGCTCGACGCCAGGCTGGCCTGACCTCGATATCGTACTGGTAGGGCTCCCAGTCGGCATTGCCGCCACGCCCTATACGTATCGCGTGTCTTCTACCGCCTACGAAGTGGCGGCGGTATTCGGTGAAGGGATGAATACCTGGCTGGCTGACCTGGCTTTAGGAGAATACGACGCCGTCGAATACATCTCCGGCGGCCGTAATTTGGCTATCGAACCGGTACTGGCGGTATTCCACAATCAGCTGCAGGTCACGCAAATCAAAGGCGATTCTGGGCCGGCTGTTGTGGGCGGCGTTCGTCTGATGGGCGGCTACGGGGTATACGTGTCTGTAGAGCCAGAAAGCAACACGCTGAGGCTAGTGGGCGGCCCGGGGCTTGGCCTGGGATACCCTTCTGCGGCACCCAGCGGGCGCCCGTTGCCGAACCAGATTCTTCGAGGAATCAATGGCGTATACGCCGACGGTAGTGGTAATATCCAGTTGATAGGCGGCAATGGCGTGCAGATAACTCCAGACCCGGCGCACCCCAACACGCTGCTGATTAAGGTAGCTACCGAGAAGGCTGACATCGATTGCGGGAGCAGCAGCTAATGTCAACACGCTCTCCATTTGCGAATCTTCCTAGCGGCTGTCCTCCGCTGTCGTTCGACGTCAACATTGTGCCGCCGAGCTGTACGTTCTGCAGCGTGCCCGCTGTGACGCAGCCGGTTGTGCATGCGATGACGTTCAACCTCAATATCCCGGACAACATTCCAGCGCCATTCTGCCCATGCATTCCGACGATTGCGGGTAGCGGCCGGTACACCATCAACTCAAAGAATACCGGCGTGGCCGGCATGAACATAGCAATCAAGCCGGTTATCCCCACCGGCTGCGCCACGCCAGATTGCTGCAATCCAAAGTTTACGATGCAGGTCGACCTTAACGTGCCGTGCATGCCGCTCGGCTTCACTGGTACCGCCAGGGTCACACTGCCGCCCAGCACGCACGTCGCCAGCATGGGTCTCCACGTTACGCGGCTCACAGGCTGCGTTGCCAAAATGGCGTTGGATTTGTCCATACCGTGCATGCCTCTGGCTTTCACAGGCGCACACAGCACGGGGCGTGTCAGGAATCCGGCATCCGGCAACGCGTTTTCTGTGCGGCTATCCGGTACACGGCTGAGTGGCTGCAGGCTTGCAGCAGCCCTTGACTTGCGTATTCCGTGCATGCCGCTGGCTACTGCTAGCGGGTCTACTGGCGCGGTGTCGGTTATTGGTCGGGTAGGCGCCTCCGGTGGACACGGTACACTGCGGCAGACGCAGCCGCCCGGCAAATCGATTGTCAAGCTGACACGCCTGTCTGGCTGCGTGCTGAAGGCCAAGGCTCTGAATCTGCAGGTGCCCTGCATGCCGCTAGGCATGTCCGCCAAGGTATCCGGATACGTCATTGACGCCGGAGTCACTACACCATTCAACCTGGCGACCGCCAAGTTCTCGATGGCGTCAAACTGCCAGATGGCAATGAAGCTGGACTTGCAGTTGCCGGGTGGCGCGGGCGGTTGCACGCCTAATTCTATCGCCAGAGTGTCGGTCTTTGCCGAACCTAAGATTTCCGTCCCCACTACTATGTACATGGACGCAGGGTGTGTGCTGAAGTATGATGTCGTGGAGCGCCCGGAGCCGTTCGACGTAAAGATTGTA
>CAIOUR010000221.1 GCA_903861575.1 uncultured beta proteobacterium
ATCCGCCGACTCTATGTAGAACACCAGATAGGGGTAGCGATTCAGTGACCATGAACGCAGCCCCGGCAAGTCCAAACTGTGGGAATACCGAGGCGAGCCGCTCGCTGGCTGCTTAGAGATATGCGCGTAGGCACTCTCAAGCGCTTTGATGAAACCTAAAGCAGCCTTATCTGCCTGCTGATCTAAGTAATAGGCGATCGCCTGCTCAACGTCTTCATTCGCCTTTGCGCGAGGAACGACGGGCTTGCGTTTCACTTGCGCTGTGTAGTTCGCACGACCTGCTGACGCAGACGCTCGAAGTAAGCAGCATCAGCGGGTGGTGCAGGTTCCGAATGCGCACCTGCAAGCAACATAGATCGCAATTGCTGGCGGTCTTGATCTTTGCGAATCAAGTCGCGAACGTACTCGCCGCCACTGCCATAGCCGCGCTGACCGACTTGGTCATCGACAAAAGATTTCAAAGTCTCTGGCAGTGAAATATTCATAGAGCTCATAGGCGTATCTTAATCACACACAAAGGCAGCTCACACAAGTTTGTGCTTGAGGTCACATAGCGCCAGGGCGGCGCAGCTCACCCCCGCCACCGCGCCCAGCCCTTGGCGCGCAAATCGCACGCCGGGCAGGTGCCGCAGCCATAGCCCCAATCGTGGCGGTGGGTGCGGTCGCCCAGGTAGCAGGTGTGCGATTGTTCGACGATGACTTGCACCAAGGCATCGCCGCCCCCCGCTTGGGCGCGTTCGCCCAAGTCATGCGCGAGTTGCCAAGTCTGCGCCTTGTCGATCCACATCAGCGGGGTTTCGATCAACAAGCGGCGGTCCATGCCCAGCGACAAAGCAATTTGCATGGCCTTCATGGTGTCGTCGCGGCAGTCGGGGTAGCCCGAAAAATCGGTCTCGCATACACCGGTGACGATCACATCCAAATCACGCCGATAGGCCAGCGCTGCTGCCAAGGTCAAGAACAACAAATTACGTCCTGGCACAAAGGTGTTGGGCAAACCCGACGCCTCCATCTTGAAGCTCATGTCGCGCGTCAGCGAGGTCTCGCTCACCTGCCCCAACACCGCCAAATCCAGCAAATGGTCTTCGCCCAATTTGTGCGCCCATTGCGGGAAGGTGGCCTTGATGTGCTGCAGCACATTCAGCCGCGCCTCTAGCTCGACATGGTGGCGTTGGCGGTAGTCAAACGCCAGCGTCTCCACCCGCTCGTACTGGGTCAGCGCATGCGCCAAACAGGTGGTCGAATCTTGACCGCCTGAGAACAACACCAAGGCATGGCGGTGGATCGGGCGTTGCGGGCTCAGGCTCATGGTCCGATGCTCGTAGACGGCTTCTTAGGCTGCCATTTGAAAAACATGGGGTATTGACGCTCGACCAACGTGCTCTCAAATCCCCAAGACATGCAGCGCCCCAAATGCGGAGGTGGCACATCGGGTTGGGTCTGCCCAAAGTTAGAGGTGATGGTTTGAAACGCCGCCGTGGCCATGTTGAAGAGCAACTCGCGCAGGTGTGTGCACCCTTTGGCCTTGCCCAAGTGCTGGTCAATCGCCAGGCGCCAGCCTGAGGTCATGCAACAACCCACCATCAATTGCATCGGCACTTGGGCGGGCGGGCATTCACTGTGCGGCACGCTGTCCATGGCCACCTCGATGGCTTGCACCATCAACTTCTCGTTCACCGTGACGCGGATGAACATCCCATGGATCGGCTCATCCACGGCCAAGGTGCGCTCAC
>CAIOUR010000222.1 GCA_903861575.1 uncultured beta proteobacterium
GTCCAAAACGCCAGCAGCAGCCAGGCCGCGTGCTTGCCGCTTTTGCGCGCCACCGTGCCCCAGGTCCAACCGGCGGCGTCGCGGCGCATGCGCGCCATGCGGTCGCCCTCGATGCGGCGCTCCAGCCACATGAACATTTCGGTGTAAACGGTTTGCGGGCAGGTGTAGCCGCACCACAAGCGCCCGGCCACGGCGGTGAACAAAAACAGCGACAAGGCGGAGATGACCAGCAGCGCGGTCAGGTAGATGAAGTCCTGCGGATACAGAACCAGCTTGAAGATGTAGAAGCGCCGTTCGACGATGTCAAACAACACCGCTTGCCGGTCACCCCATGGCACCCAGGGCAGGCCGTAAAACAAGAGCTGCGTCAGCCAGACAAAGCCCCAGCGCCAGCGGGCGAACACACCACCCACGCTGCGGGGGTAAATCTTCTCCTGGGCCCGGTAAAGAAAAATCTCTTGCGTCACAAACGCACCAGCAAACTACGGGCTGACCGCGCCTGCATCACCATGGTTGGAAAACGCCCAGACATAGGATGCGAGCACCCGGATTTGGGCCTCGGTTAGGCGATTGCCGTGGGCGGGCATCTGGTTGATCTTGCCCTTGTTGACCATCTCGGTGATGGCGTTGACACCATAGCCGTGCAGCCAGATGTTGTCTGCCAGATTGGGCGCACCGATGGCCGTGTTGCCTTTGCCATCCGCACCGTGGCAGGCGGCGCAGACCACGAACTTGGGCTTGCCCAGCGCAGCGCTGAGCGAGTCGTGCGGGCTGCCTGAAAGGCTCATCACGTAATTAGCCACGTTTTTCACGTCTTGCGGCGAGCCCACCGCTGCGGCCATGGGCGGCATTTGTCCGACGCGTCCCAAGGTGATGGTCTCGATGATTTTCTCGGGGGTGCCGCCGTGCAGCCAATCGCTGTCGGTGAGGTTGGGGAAGCCTTTGGAGCCGCGCGCATCCGAGGCGTGGCATTGCGCGCAGTTGTTCATGTACAGGCGCTCGCCAATGGCCTGTGCCTTGGGGTCGCGCGCCAGTTGCGCAAAAGGCATGGCGGCAAAGGCGGCGTATACCGGGGCGGTGGCAGCGTCTATGCCTTTGACCTCGGCGTCGTACTGCCCCGTCTCGCTCCAGCCCAGGCTGCCCGCATAGCGGCCAAGGCCGGGATACAGAAACAGATAGGCCAAGGCAAAAATCACGCTGATGACAAACAGCCCTACCCACCACAGCGGCAGTGGGTTGTTCATCTCGCGCAAGTCGCCGTCCCACACATGGCCGGTGCTGCCGTCATCGGTGTGGCTGGTGTCCACGCGGGTTTTGCTGGTGACATACAGCAGCACCAGGCAGGCAGCGATGCCGATGAGGGTTGCGGCCGTGATGAAAACAGGCCAGAAGTTGCTGGTGAAGTCAGACATGGTGGGCTCCCGTGGGGGATGCGTCATCGGCAAAAGGGAGGAGGGCGGCTTGTTCAAAGTCGCTCTTGCGCCGCGCCGACCAGGCCCAGGCCATCAGGCCCAGAAAAATCACAAAGCTGGCCACGGTGACCACGGTGCGGATCAGGTTGATGGTGTTCATTTGAGTGCCAGTCCCAACATTTGCAGGTACGCAATCGTGGCGTCCAGCTCGGTTTTATCTTTCAGTTCTTCACTGGCCCCGGCAATCTGCGCATCGGTGTAGGGCACGCCCACGCTGCGTAGGGCGCGCATGTGAGCAGGCATCGACTGCGCGTCCACGGCAGTTGCCGCCAGCCAGGGGTAGGCCGGCATATTCGATTCGGGCACCAGATCGCGCGGGTTGGTCAGGTGCTGGCGGTGCCACTCGTCGCTGTAGCGTCCGCCCACGCGCGCGAGGTCCGGGCCGGTGCGCTTGCTGCCCCATTGAAAGGGATGGTCGTAGACCGACTCGCCTGCCACCGAGTAGTGGCCGTAGCGCAAGGTCTCGGCGCGAAAGGGGCGGATCATTTGCGAATGGCAGCCGTAGCAGCCCTCGCGCACATAAATGTCGCGCCCGGCCAGTTGCAGCGGCGTGTAAGGCAACACGCCGGGGATGGGCGCGGTGGTGGACTTCTGGAAATACAGCGGCACGATTTCCACCAGGCCACCGGCCAGCAGCACCAGCAAAATCAACACAATCATCAAGCCGTTGCTGGTCTCGATGCGCTCGTGGCTAAAACCTTGTGGGGCGCTCATGCTGCAGCTCCTTGGAGTTGTCCGGGGATGGCGACGCGCACCGAGTGTCCGCCGCCGATGGTGCGCACGGTGTTCCACAGCATGATGAGCATGCCGATCAGGTACAGCAGGCCGCCGATGAAACGCAGTACATAAAACGGGTAGGTGGCTTTGACCGACTCCACAAAGGTGTAGGTCAGCGTGCCGTCGGCATTCATGGCGCGCCACATCAGTCCTTGCATCACGCCGGCAATCCACATTGCCGCGATGTAGATCACGATGCCCACGGTGGCGATCCAGAAATGCAGCTCAATCGCTTTGACGCTGTGCATCTGCGTCTTTCCCCACAGCTTGGGAATCAGGTGGTACATCGATCCCATCGTCACCAAGCCCACCCAACCCAGCGCGCCGGAGTGGACGTGGCCGACGGTCCAGTCGGTGTAATGGCTCAGGGCATTGACAGTTTTGATGGCCATCATCGGGCCCTCAAAGGTGCTCATGCCGTAAAACGAGAGCGACACGATCAAGAAACGCAGGATCGGATCGTCGCGCAGTTTGTGCCACGCGCCGGACAGCGTCATCACGCCATTGATCATTCCGCCCCAGCTCGGCGCCAGCAGAATCAGCGAGAACACCATGCCCAGCGACTGCGTCCAGTCGGGCAGGGCCGTGTAGTGCAGGTGGTGGGGGCCCGCCCACATGTAGGTGAAGATCAGCGCCCAGAAGTGGACGATGGATAGGCGGTAGCTGTAGACCGGACGCCCGGCCTGTTTGGGGATGAAGTAATACATCATGCCCAGGAAGCCTGCAGTCAGGAAAAAGCCCACGGCGTTATGCCCGTACCACCACTGCACCATGGCGTCTTGCACACCGGCATAGGCCGAGTAGGACTTCATCCAGCCCGCCGGTACGGCAGCGCTGTTGACCAGGTGCAACAGGGCGACCGCGATGATGAAAGCCCCGAAAAACCAGTTGGCCACATAAATGTGGCGCACCTTGCGCGTGCCAAGGGTGCCGAAAAACACCACCGCAAAACTGACCCAGACCAGGGTAATCAGGATGTCAATCGGCCACTCGAGTTCCGCGTATTCCTTGCCCTGCGTGTAACCCAGGGGGAGCGAAATCGCAGCGGCCACGATGACGGCCTGCCATCCCCAAAAGGTGAACGCAGCCAGCTTGTCGTTGAAGAGCCGCACCTGGCAGGTGCGCTGGGCGACGTAATAGGCTGAGGTGAAGAGGCCGCAGCCGCCAAACGCAAAAATCACCGCGTTGGTGTGCAGCGGCCGCAGCCGCCCGTAGCTGAGCCAGGGAATGCCCATGCTGATCTCGGGCCAGGTCAATTCGGCGGCGATGATGAGGCCGACCAGCATGCCGACCACCCCCCAAATGACCGTCATGAAAGCAAATTGACGGACTACCGTGTCGTTGTAGACAGGCGCATTCTGGTTGGAAAAATTCACTCGCAAACCCCCAAAAAATGGCTGCTTGCAGTGTGAGTTGGTTGACGTTAAGTTGTGTTGACTTAAGTCAAATAAAGGCCGACTAAGCCTGTCCCAAGTCCTTAAGACTCGTCCAGAATGCGCGCCGCTTCGCCTTCGAGCTCGTCAAACTGTCCCCGGTCAATCGCCCACCACAGCCCGGCGAGGATGCAGAAAACCAGCACCACAGAGAGGGGGATGAGGAGGTAGAGGATGTCCACGCCGTTGCGCTTACTGCGGTTCAGCCGCCCGGGGGAGGTTTACGTACGCCGCCATCGGGCGGGCCGTCTGGAGGTCCACCCGGAGGTCCACCGGGAGGTCCACCCGGAGGTCCACCGGGAGGTCCACCCGGGGGTCCACCCGGGGGTCCGCCCGGAGGTCCGCCCATTCCGGGGGGTGGACGAGCCCCCATACCGCCTCCGCCGCCAGTCCGCAGCTCTTTGCCGTCACCTTTGATGCAGCGTTGCATGTAGGGGTAGGCTTCGGTGATGTAGTAGTGGTAGATGCCCTTGGGGAACTCGGGCGTCACGCCAAAACGGCCGTTGCACTCATCGAGATCGCCGCCCAGGCTGCTGTCGTAGACCCAGTCCTGCACAAAAACACCCAGCGGCAAGCTGCCCACCTCGGTATTGCGGCGTCTTTCGCCACTGTCAAAGCCGGGGCGCGGCTGGCCGTTGACGCGGGTGGCTTGCAATTCCTCCGGCGTCTTGAGGCGGAAGTTGGGGCGCATCACTTTGATGCCGCTGGCTGCGTTCATGGCGTTGCTGTAGCCGTAGCGCGCATAAATCGGAAAACCGTCGGAGGCCCAGGCTATCAGCGTCATCTGCTCTCCCTGGTTCAGGACCTTGAGGTATTCAGACGGCAGTCCGTGGTAGTGGTAATTGCCGGTGGGTTGTACGTGGGCCAGGTTCATATCCAAGCCCAGGTTGTAGACGGTCTGAATGGCTTCGTACCGCCAACCCTCGCGCCCCATGCCCACGCCACCGAACACCTCTTCGGTCTGCGGCTCCAGCATGATGCCGTTGCGCGCATAGCCGGGCACGTTGACCGCCATGCCTTTGTCGCGCACCACCCGCGCACTCAAGGGCATGGAAAAGCGGCTGTTTTGCGCGCTGATGCGGTTGGGGTTACCCGGGCTGGGAAAGTTGCCCACGATGTGGTTGGGAATGCTGTTGGCTGTCATGCTGCGCTGGCTGGCGCTGCATTCCATGCGGACCTCGCTGTTCATGCCCGGCAGGCTGGGGCTGGGCACGTTGCTTTGTACATTGCAATCCACCGCGTTGGTGTTGACCGCTTTGTCACCGCCCGATTGGGCCTGCACCGTGTGCCCGTTGAAGACCGCCGTGCCTGCGCCGATGGCCAGCATCAGCGCCAATATGGCTGCGTCGCGTGTTTGGATCATGTGCCCCCTTGGTGTCTCATGCGGACCAGGTCAATACCTGGGTGACCAATAAAAACCAGCCTGCAGCAAACCCCACGGCTGCAACCGGTCGCCGCCAAGAATACTGCACGCGCACCAACATGCCGGCCATCAGCAGCATGACGAGGACGGCAGCAGCGCGCCCCAGCCCGTTCCAGATGGCAGATTCCGCGCCGAAACCGAGCGGCGGCAGGATGTTGCCCAACAAAACCAGACACAGGCCGAAAGCCACGGCCCGCATGGGTCGCAGCCCTGCAGCGTGGGTAAACCAGGCCCCGCACAACACGATCAGCGCGCCCGCTGCAAGTGCTTGGCTCCAAGCTGCGGGCATCTCCCAACCTGCGCGCTGCAGCGCCCACGCGGCGGCAAAGGACCCTGCCAGCAAAGCGGCTGCGTGGATGTCCGCCAGGCGCAGCGTCGCCTGCGTGGCCAGCACGGCCAGCACCAGCAGGGCCAAGGCCGTGTGATGCCAGAAGCCGAGCCAACCCTGCGCGAACGCTGTCCAGGTTTGCGGTGGGCCTTCGGTCAAAAACGTGTAGCCGGGTTGCGCCGGGCTGATCAGCACCGCTTCACTGAAACCCCGCGCAGGGTTGCTCATCTGCACGGTGTAGGCAAAGTCCGCCGGGGCATGGGGTGGAAAGATCGACAAGGCCAGGTACAGGCGTTGTACCGGCGTGGTCGCTTCAGGTGGATTGGGCCATTTGACCTGGATGAGCCACTCCACCTGGCTGATGCCGTGGCCCGCCGGGTCGGGCTCGGACGAGACGATGAGGTCTTCCACGGTGATCTGCGCATCCTGGCCGTCGGCCTGCAAGACGAGACCTTTGCGTAACTCGGCTAAGACCTGGGCCCTGCGCGCGTGAATGGCGCTGGCTTGCAGGCCGCCATGCTGCGGTCCTGTGGCATCAGGAGCCAGCGCGGGAATGGCCTCCACCGGAATAGCCAGCATCACCAGCGCCGAGCGGTCCTGCAAGGTAACCGCGCCGTAGCCCGCTGATATCAAATGCGCATGCACCGGGCCGAGTGCGGCACACAACAGCAGAAGCAAGCCCGCCCGCATCAAGTTCCAAGCCCGCAGGGGCATGCATCGTGTGGCTTTCATCCGCGCATTTTCGTCGTGCACCGCGCGGCCATTAGGATGCAGTGCTCAACCAGCTGAGGAATCAAAATTGCATATGCCCCTCACCAGCCGGCCTATCGGCCCTTTTTCTTTTCTTGCGGCGCTGGCTCTTGCGCTCGCAATCTGCGGGACTCCTGCCATGGCCATTGAAGAACCGAAGTACACATCGCATTTATTGGAAGGCGCATTTGAGTTGCGCCAGTACACGCCATTTTTGATTGCCGAGACGGCCGTCGCGGGTGATATGGACGCGGCATCCAGCCAGGGCTTTCGCGCCATTGCCGACTTTATTTTTGGCAACAACCAGGCCCCCGGCCAAAGCGGCTCCGCCAAAATCGCCATGACCGCACCGGTGACCGTGGAGCCCCGCGCGGCGGACACGCCCATGCGCGATGCGCAAGACTGGCGCGTGCAGTTTGTGATGCCATCGCAGTACACGCTGCAAACCATCCCCAAGCCCAAGAACCCGGCAGTCACGCTGCGCGAAGTGCCCGCCAAATGGTACGCCGTGGTGCGCTACCCCGGCATCAACACGCAGTCCAAGGTGGAAGACAAAAC
>CAIOUR010000223.1 GCA_903861575.1 uncultured beta proteobacterium
AACCGCTGACCTCTTGCATGCCATGCAAGCGCTCTCCCAGCTGAGCTATACCCCCAAACCTGTGTCGATGTGCTTGCTTGTGACAAACGCTTCAACGTTTCCGGAGCCAGCGAGTATAGCCTAGTCAATCCGCGTAGGAACGCAGCCTCGCCAACACGGTGCTTCGATCGAAAAGTGCGAGCACCGCATCAAGCGCTGGCGTCTGCGGCGTACCCAATAAAACGACGCGCACGGGCATGGCCAGTTGCGGCATTTTCAGGGTGTGCTGGGTCAGCACCTGTTTAATGGCTGCGGAGATGCCCGCCTTGTCCCAAACGCAGTCGCCCAGCGCCTCCAACAGGGAGCGCAGCGCCGGCTGCACGGCGGGCGTGAGGTGGGTGGCGAGGTCTTCGGCGGAGGGCGTGACATCGGCATAAAACTTACACACCCAATCGGCCAGCGCCAGCGTGGTGTCGCAGCGGTCTTTCAGCAAATCGCACAGGGCGGGCAATTGCGCGTTGGCAGCGATGCCACGGTCATGCAAGTGCCTTGCAACCAAGGGCGCGAGCGCGGCGCCGTCCATGCCCTTGAGATGTTGGGCGTTGACCCAGCGCAGCTTGGCTTCGTCAAACTGCGCGGCGCTGCGGCCCAGGTGATCCAGGTTGAACCACGCGATGAACTGCTCGCGGGTGAAGATTTCATCATCGCCGTGGCTCCAGCCCAGGCGCGCCAGGTAATTGACCATGGCCTCGGGCAAAAAGCCTTCGGCCTCGTACGCCGTAACCGCCTTCGCGCCGTTGCGCTTGCTGAGCTTTTCGCCCTGCTCGTTCAGCACCGTGGGCAAATGCGCATACACCGGCGGCGCTTTGCCCAGTGCCTGGAAGATGTTGATCTGGCGCGGGGTGTTGTTGACGTGGTCGTCGCCCCGGATTACGTGGGTGATGGCCATGTCGATGTCGTCCACGACGACACAAAAGTTGTAGGTTGGCGTGCCCACGGCCTCGCCGGGAGCAGCCGGGCGGGCGATCACCAAGTCATCCAGCTCGTCGTTGCTGATCTCAATGCGGCCTTTGACTTTGTCGTCCCAGACCACGCTTCCCGACTGCGGATTTTTGAACCGCAACACCGGCTGCACACCGGCGGGCACGGGCGGCAGCAACTTGCCCGGCTCGGGCCGCCAGGTGCCGTCGTAACGGGGCTTTTCTTTGGCGGCCATCTGGCGCTCGCGCAGCGCATCCAGCTGTGCCACCGACATGTAACAGGGGTACACCCAGCCTGCCGCCTGCAGCTCCAGAAGCACTTGCTTGTAGCGGGCAATGCGCTGCATTTGGTAGAACGGGCCTTCGTCCACGTCCAGCCCCAACCAGCGCATACCCTCCAAAATCACGTCGACAGCAGCCTGCGTGGACCGGTCCTCGTCGGTGTCTTCAATACGCAAAATAAAGTCGCCACCGGTCGCCCGCGCGAAGGCCCAAGGATAGAGCGCGGAGCGGATATTGCCCAGGTGGATAAAGCCCGTAGGCGACGGCGCGAAGCGGGTGCGGGTGCGGCTCATGCAATCCCCTGCACGGTGTCAAGCCCACGCAACAAGTCCGCCTGCATATCCGGCACATGCTCCAAACCGACCGATACACGGACCAAGCCCTGGCTGATACCGGCTGCCGAGCGCTGAGCTTCGGTCAAGCGGCCATGCGAGGTGCTGGCGGGGTGAGCGGCCAAGGTCTTGGTGTCGCCCAGGTTGGTGCACAACGACAAGGTTTGCAGCGCATCGAGCACATGGAAGGCGCGGCGGCGCGCCTGCTGCGCATCGCCGGCCTTGAGCTCAAAAGACAGCAGCGCACCGCCCACGCCCGACATCTGCCGCAAGGCCAGCGCATGCTGCGGGTGCGAGGCCAGACCGGGGTAATACACCCGCGCGACCGCCGGGTGCGACTCCAGCCAGGTGGCCAGTAGGCGCGCATTAGCGCTTTGGGCGCGCATGCGCAAATCCAGCGTCTCCAATCCCTTGAGCACGACCCAGGCATTGAACGGAGCCAGCGACATACCCGCGCTTTTGAGCACGGGTAAAAACTTCTCGTTGATGATCACCTCGCTGGCGCACAAGGCGCCGGCCATCACCCGGCCCTGCCCGTCCAGGTATTTGGTGCCCGAATGCATCACGATGTCAGCGCCCATCGCCATGGGCCGCTGCAGGCTGGGCGTGGCAAAGCAGTTGTCTACGGCGAACAGCGCGCCGGCGTTGTGCGCCAGATCGGCCAGGGCCTGGATGTCGCACACCTCGGTCAGCGGGTTGGTCGGCGTCTCGGCAAAGAGCAAACGCGTGTTGGGACGAATCGCTTCGCGCCAGGCACCCAGATCGGTTTGCGAGACAAAGGTGGATTCCACGCCAAACTTGGCCAGGTCGGAACCAATGAGCTTGATCGTCGAACCAAACATGGACCGCGAACACAGCACATGGTCGCCCGCTTGCAGCAAGCCCATGCACATCATCAGAATGGCCGACATCCCCGATGCGGTGCCGATCGAGGCCTGCGCGCCTTCCAGCGCAGCCAGGCGCTGCTCGAAGCTGCTAACCGTAGGGTTGCCATAACGGCCGTAGGTGTAGCCGTCTTCTTCGCCCGCGAATCGGCGGGCGGCGGTCTCGGCGTTGGGCTGCACATAGCCGCTGGTCAGAAAAAGGGCTTCGGAGTTTTCCCCGTATTGGCTGGGCGCCACAGCGGTGCGCTGGGCCAGGGTGTCGGGGTGCAAGCCGGGTGGCAGGGCTTTGGGCGGCATGGATACTTTCAATTCACATATCAAGAAACGGGATTGGGCAGGGCCAGGCGCGAAGTGTCTTGCTCATCTTCCACACCGCCTACCCGCGCGGCGTTGAGGCGGGCGATATCGGCCGCACCCACGTCGCCGGTGACATAAACGCCGTCGAAACACGAGGCATCGAAGCCGCTGACGCGGGAATTGAGACTACCGATCGCCTTCTTCATGGCGTCCACGTCCTGGTAAATCAGCGCGTCACAGCCAATGATGGCGCGGACCTCTTCGACGCTGCGGTTGTGCGCCACCAACTCCGAAGCGGTGGGCATGTCGATGCCATACACATTGGGGTAGCGCACCGGAGGCGCAGCGCTGGCCAGGTACACCTTGGCGGCACCTGCGTCGCGCGCCATTTGCACGATTTCCTGGCTGGTGGTGCCGCGCACGATGGAGTCATCCACCAGCAGCACGTTGCGGCCCTTGAACTCGCTGGCAATGGCGTTGAGTTTTTGGCGTACCGATTTTTTGCGCACCGCCTGCCCCGGCATGATGAAGGTGCGGCCCACGTAGCGGTTTTTCACAAACCCCTCGCGGTAGGGCAAACCCAGCAACTGCGCGAGTTGCGCGGCGCTGGGGCGGCTGGATTCGGGGATGGGGATGACCACATCAATCTGGCTGGGCGGCACCTGCGAGACGACGCGGCGCGCCAGCGCCTCACCCAAATTCACCCGCGCCTGGTAAACCGAAATACCGTCCATCACCGAATCAGGGCGAGCCAAATAGACGTATTCAAAAATGCAGGGCTTGAGCTGTGGCGCGTCGGCGCACTGCTGGGCGTGCACGGTGCCAGCCAAATCGATAAAAACCCCCTCGCCGGGCTCAATATTGCGCTCCAGCGTATGGCCGGTGCCTTCCAGGGCCACGGACTCACTGGCGAGCACGACAGTGCCCGGGCCGCTGCCGATGCACAGCGGGCGGATGCCATAGGGGTCGCGAAACGCCAGCACGCCCTGCCCGGCGATCAGCGCGATCACGGCGTATGAACCCTTGACGCGGCGGTGCACCTTCCGAACCGCGGTAAACACCGCTTGCACATCGAGCGCTTGCCCCCGTGTGGTGTGCTCAAGTTCGTGCGCGAGCACGTTGAGCAGCACCTCGGAATCACTCTCGGTGTTGATGTGACGGTGGTCCACTCTGGAGAGCTCCGCCTTGAGTGCATGCGCGTTGGTCAAGTTGCCGTTGTGAACCAGCACGATGCCAAACGGCGCGTTGACATAAAAAGGCTGCGCCTCTTCCTCGCTAAAGGCGTTGCCTGCCGTCGGGTAGCGCACCTGGCCCAGGCCGCAGTTGCCCGGCAGCGCCCGCATATTGCGGGTGCGGAAAACGTCTTTAACCATGCCCTTGGCCTTATGCATGAAGAATTTTTCTTCTTGCTGGGTCACGATGCCTGCAGCGTCTTGCCCCCGGTGCTGCAAGAGCAGCAGCGCGTCATAGATCAGCTGGTTCACAGGTGCGTTGCTGACAACGCCGACGATTCCGCACATCTTTGCTACTCGCTTCTTGGGGTTCAGCCCGACCGCAGCGATGCGGGCAGGTATTTGAAAAAATCCGGGGCCAGCCAGGGCTTGAGCCCGCGCAGCACGGTGTCGGCTACCGCTGCAGCGTGTGACTCCGCCCAGGCAGGGTCATTTCGCCACGGCGTCATGGCAACGACCGCGCTGACCACCAACAGCAGCAGCATCCCCCGCCCGGCTCCGAAAACTGCCCCCAACGCGCGGTCCGCAGGCCCAAGGCCTGCAGCCGACAAAGCGGTTTTAAGCACAAACGCGAGCACAGACCCTGCCACGATGGAGAGAACAAAAACCAACACAAACCCAGCAGAAAAACGCAGCAGGTCCGGTGCGCCCGCCAAGGGTAGCCAGCCGCCGGCTGTCTCACCAAACCACTGCGCCAGCACGAAAGCAGCCACCCAGCTCAACAGTCCCAACAATTCCGAAGCGAGACCGCGCCACAAACCCCACAACGTAGAGAGACCCAGAATGGCGAGGAATATCCAATCGGTATTCGCCATGGCCGGTGCGCGCAAGCTCAGAGCGCGAGCACCTGAGCGGGTAGATCCAATTTTTTGATCCGCTCGGCCAATTTATCCGCCTCGGCCAGCGACGCGACCGGGCCCACCCGCACGCGTGTTCGCTTGCCGTCTTTGGTATCTGCCACGTGGGTATAGGTCTTCATGCCCGCGCGCTCGAGTTTGGTGCGGGCATCCTTGGCAGCGGCGGCGTCCGCAAAGGCACCGGCTTGAACGACGAACCTTGCGCCCGCGGAGGCCGCCGCGGCCTCGAGAAGGGCACGTGCCTTCTTGGCCTCGTCCGCAGCGGACTGCGACGTGTCTACCGACTTATCCTCCGACTTGTCCCCCGACTTATCCTTCAGTTTTTCCACACTCTTTTCAACAGGCTTGGGCACCGACAGGACCACCTCCGTATCGATCGCTGCCGCCTTGGTGGCGGCCGGGGAAACGGGCGGGGCCGTCTCAGCTGGCCTCTGGGTCAGAACCACCTCAGGGGGCGCTACCGTGGCAGGTGAAATCAGCACCGGTTTGGCCCTATCCTTGTCTGGAATATCGATCGGTACGTCGAGCGCAACAGGGCGAGGCTGGGTGTCAAAAACCAGAGGGAAACCTATGACCCCCGCCAAAGCCAGAGCCGCCGCGCCAACCAGCCGTTGCCGGGCACGCTGACGCAGCACATCCAGGCTTTCAGCGGCGGACGCAGGCGGCTGCGCCTCGGATTCACTGGAGCGAAACTTGAAGAAAGCCATAGGGAAACAGAAGTTTAGGGTGCCAGATGCGGTGCTGCGCGTTGTGGTAATCCCTGCTGGAGGACGCCGCCGACCGTGTAAAACGAGCCGAACACCACAATTCTATCAGCGGGGTCTGCGGCGGCGAGGGCTGCAGCCAGTGCGACGGCGGGGTCCGCAAACGCCCGAGATGTCCGCTGCACGGCGCGCAAAGGGCCTATGGCGCCGAGCGCTCGGTGGTGGTCCTGCCATTGCGCCTCTAACGCGGTGCCACTGGCAGCACGCGGCGTGGGTAGGTCGGTGAAATACCAATGGTCCACCAGCGGATGCATGCGCGTCCAGATGGACGCCAGCTCTTTGTCGGCCATCGCACCGAACACGGCATGGGTGGCGGGGAAATAGCCCATGGCGTCCAGGTTGGCGGCCAAGGCGGCAGCCGCATGGCCGTTATGCGCCACATCCAACACCAGAGCCGGTTGACCCGGAACAATTTGGAAACGTCCGGGCAACTCCACGGTGGCCAGCCCGCTGCGCACGGCCTGGGCTGTCACGGGCAGCACCTCGCGCAGCGCGCTCAATGCCGCCAGGACACCGGCAGCATTGACCAGCTGGTTAGCACCACGCAACGCCGGGTAAGCCAACCCGCTGTAGCGCCGACCGCGCCCGGACCAGCCCCACTGTTGCTTATCGCCAGCGACCAAGAAATCCACCCCGGCGCGCCACAGGTCTGCGCCCAACTCGGCAGCGTGGGCCAGTACGCTGGCCGGAGGGATAGGGTCGCTGACCACCACCGGCCGCCCCGCACGCATGATGCCGGCCTTCTCGCGCCCAATGGACTCGCGGTCGGGGCCCAGCAGCTCCATATGATCCAGGTCGATGCTGGTGATGACCGCGCAATCGGGGTCGACGATGTTGACGGCGTCCAACCGCCCGCCCAGGCCCACCTCCAGGATGACCACATCCAAACCGCTTTGCGACAGTACCCGCAGAACCGCCAGGGTGGTGAATTCAAAGTAGGTAAGCGACACCGCCTCTGCGTCGCTCCCACGGACGCGGGCCTGCTCCACAGCCTCCAGACCCGGAATAAATTGCGCAGCAGAAGCGGCCTCGCCGTCTATGCGCATGCGCTCTTCAAAATGCACCAGATGCGGTGATGTGTAGACGCCGGTACGGTATCCGGCGGCGCGCAAAATCGATTCGAGCATGGCCACCGTGGAGCCCTTGCCGTTGGTGCCGGCAACAGTGATGACAGGACACGGCATAGCCAAGCCCATGCGATCGGCCACCGTGCGCACCCGTTCCAGGCCCATGTCAATGGTGTGAGGGTGCAGGCGCTCGCAATGCGCGAGCCATTCGGGAAGTGTGTTCATAAGCCAGCGGATTGTCGCGCAGCGTGGCATCATCCAAACCATGATTACCGTCTATGGCATACCCAACTGCGACTCGGTCAAAAAGGCGCGCGACTGGCTGGCAGCACGCCAGGTTGCGTACGTTTTCCACGACTTCAAAAAGCAAGGCATCTCCACTGACTTGCTCGCGACATGGACCTCAACAGCGGGCTGGGAGCGCGTGCTCAACCGGCAGGGGCAGACCTGGCGCAAGCTAGACGCCGCAGAGCAAGCCCGCGCGGTTGATGCACCAAGCGCCTGTGCGCTGATGCAGCTGCACACCAGCCTCGTCAAGCGCCCTGTGATCGATTGGCGCGGCGCGGCACTCACGGTCGGCTGGCAGCCCGAAGCCTTCGAGGCGGCACTGGCGAAGGCGCTGACCTAAAATCGCGCCCTTCGCCCCTACCCGACCGGCACGGTCTTTTTTTGCACTCCAACCCATGAGCACCACCCACCTGAGCGCCGCAACCGTTTCCACTGCTGCCAATGTGTACTTTGACGGCAAATGCGTCAGCCACGCGCTGACCATGGCCGATGGCAGCAAAAAATCAGTGGGCGTGGTGCTGGCGTCCAGCCTGGTGTTTGGAACCGCCGCGCCCGAAACCATGGAATGCGTTGCCGGGGCGTGTGAATACCGCCTGCCGGGCACTACCGAATGGCAAACGTCAAGCGCGGGACACACATTCAGCGTGCCCGGCAACACACGCTTTGAAATCCGCGTCGCTGAGGCCTACCACTACATCTGCCACTACGAATAAGCCCTAGCCGGCGCACCCGCTCCCCTTATATGTCCACCATTCTTCAAAATATTCCCGTCGGCCAGAAAGTCGGCATCGCCTTCTCCGGCGGCCTTGACACCAGCGCCGCCTTGCACTGGATGCGCAACAAGGGCGCCATTCCTTTTGCCTACACCGCCAATCTGGGGCAGCCTGACGAGTCCGACTACGACGACATTCCGCGCAAGGCAATGGAATATGGTGCGGAAAAGGCGCGTCTGATCGACTGCCGCAGCCAATTGGCGGCCGAGGGCATTGCCGCGCTGCAAAGCGGCGCTTTCCATATTTCGACCGCGGGCGTCACCTACTTCAACACCACCCCCATTGGCCGCGCCGTGACCGGCACCATGCTGGTGGCGGCCATGAAAGAGGACGACGTCCACATCTGGGGCGACGGCAGTACCTACAAGGGCAACGACATCGAGCGCTTTTACCGCTACGGCCTGCTCACCAACCCCGCGCTGCGCATCTACAAGCCCTGGCTGGACCAGGCATTCATCGACGAATTAGGCGGCCGCGCGGAAATGTCGGCGTTCATGACGCAGGCAGGTTTTGGGTACAAGATGTCGGCCGAAAAAGCCTATTCGACCGACTCCAACATGCTGGGCGCGACGCACGAGGCGAAGGATTTGGAACACCTCAACAGCGGGATCACCATCGTGAACCCCATCATGGGCGTGGCCTTCTGGCGCGATGAGGTGGCCGTAGCACGTGAAACCGTGCGGGTGCGTTTTGAAGAGGGCCGCCCGGTGGCGCTGAACGGCGTGGAATACCCAGATTTGGTGGCATTGGTTTTAGAGGCCAACCGCATTGGCGGGCGCCATGGTTTGGGCATGAGCGACCAGATTGAGAACCGCATCATTGAGGCCAAGAGCCGCGGCATTTACGAGGCACCCGGCCTGGCGCTGCTGTTCATCGCCTACGAACGGCTGATTACCGGCATCCACAACGAAGACACCATCGAACAGTACCGGGAAAACGGACGCAAACTGGGCCGTCTGCTCTACCAGGGCCGCTGGTTTGATCCGCAGGCCATCATGCTGCGCGAAGCGGCGCAGCGCTGGGTCGCGCGGGCGATTACCGGTGAAGTGACGCTGGAGCTGCGCCGGGGCAACGACTATTCGCTGCTGAACACCGAATCACCCAACTTGAGCTACCACCCGGAGCGTTTGACCATGGAAAGAGGCGCCTCGGCGTTCTCTCCGGCAGACCGCATCGGGCAGCTCACGATGTGCAACCTGGACATCACGGACACGCGCTCTAAGCTGGGCATCTATGCCCGGTCGGGCCTGCTAGAGCATGGCCAGGGCATGGACATGCTGGGCTTTGACGACAAGGCCAGCGGCTAGCGGCTGAGGTAGCTGCGGGCCACCGGCTCGATAGCAGCTGCGGTGATACCCAATTGCGCCAAACCGGGTATGCCTGCCGTGGCCACGTTGTCCACCAGCATGGAGTCCAGGTTGTCGCGGCTCATCAAAGGCGCGCCCGGTGCGAGTTCCATGAAAAATGCCTGGATGCGCGCCACCCACATAGGCAAACCAAAAATCGGACGCCCTTTTCCCGCGCCTGCCCCGCTGAGTGCGCCCGCCATCTGCACCAGGTCGCGCAAGCGCATCACCTCGGGCCCGACCAGCTCCCAGGTGTGCACAGAACCGCCCGGCGGTAACGCCAGCACCCGCACAATGGCCTGTGCAACGTCAGAAACCCACACCGGTTGAAAACGCGCGTCAGCCCCTGCCAGCGGGATGAAGGGAAAGATGGCCTGCAATTTCGCAAAGATGTTCATGAACTGGTCACCCACGCCAAAAATGACGCTGGGCCGCAGCACCGACACGCGCAAGGCGGGAGACGCAGAAGCCACTTGTGCCAGAACCGCCTCTGCCGCACTTTTACTGCGCAAGTAATAGGAAGGCGCGGTCGTCATGCGGGCCGGATCTGCACCCAGCGCGCTCACGTGAACTAACTGTGACACCCCGTTGGTCAGGCACGCGCGGGCCACTTTTTCCGTCAGTTGCACATGCGCCTTGGCGAACGCGGCTGGGTCTCCGTGGAGGATGGCCACCAGGTTCACGACCGCCCCATGACCCTCCATGGCATGCGTCAGCGCCGCTTCATCGTAGACGTCCAGCTCAAGTACCGTGAGCCCGGGCAGATGCTGGATGGCTTGGGCGTTCACCCTGCGCCGGGTCGGCACCGTCACCTGCCAACCTGCGCGTACCAACTGCTCGCACACATACGAGCCCACAAACCCCGTGCCGCCCAATACAAATATGTTTTTCATGTTCCGACTGTAGGGCATACGTAGATAAAGAAGCGTTCAGAGGACGACGGGTTCGGTCTCCAGCATCAGGCCAAAGCGCTCGTACACGCTGGTCTGGATGGCACCGGCCAAGGTCATCACCTCACCGCCGGTGGTGCCGCTGGCACCCTGGCCACGGTTGACCAGAACCAACGCCTGCTTTTCATACACCCCCGCCTGGCCGATGGACTTGCCGCGCCAGCCGCAGGCATCGATCAACCAACCGGCGGCGAGTTTGAATGAACCGTCATGCAAACGGTAATGCACTACCTTGGGGTCGCGGGCGATGATGTCAGCGCATTGCTCGGCGCTCACGGTTGGGTTTTTGAAAAAACTGCCTGCGTTGCCAATCTTTGCAGGATCGGGCAACTTGGCGCGGCGGATCTCGCAGATCCAGTCGAAAAGTTGTTGGGCGCTGGGATGGGCTATGCCGGTCTGGGCCTGCTTTTTCTCCAGGTCCGCGTAGCCGAGGACCGGCTTCCAGGTCCGGGGCAGCGCAAAACGCACCCGCAGAATCATGGCCCTACCCTGCAACCCCATGTGCCGCTCGGATCCATCATGCTTAAACACAGAGTCGCGGTAGCCAAAGCCACATTGCGCTGCCTCCAGCGTGAAAACGCGACCAGTCGCCAGGTCGATAGCGTCCAGGGATTCAAAGCGGTCTTGCAACTCCACGCCGTACGCTCCGATGTTTTGGACCGGAGACGCGCCCACGGTCCCGGGAATCAAGGCCAGATTTTCCAAACCCGGCAGGCCCTGCGCCAATGTCCACGCCACAAAAGCGTGCCAATCGACGCCCGCACCCGCCTCCACCACGGTGACTTTGGAGCGCTCTTCCACCACCCGGCAGCCCTGGATCTCTGACTTGAGAACCAGCGGCTCCACGTCCCCGGTGATCACCAGATTGCTGCCGCCACCCAACACGAATTTCCGGGCCTGGCGCAACTGCGGATCGGCCAGAACAGCCACAACGTCTTCCTCGCTGCGGATACGCACGAGCCGCTGCGCGCGCGCGACGATATGGAAGGTATTGAGTGCCTGAAGGGGCACCTGGTGTTCGACTAACATGGGCGGATTGTCCTGTATGGAGCCCCCACGCTATGCCCTCTTTTGACGCAGTCTGCGAAGCCGAACTGGTAGACGTAAAAAATGGTGTCGAAAACACCGCTAAAGAAATTGCGACCCGATTTGATTTCAAAGGCACATCGGCCAGCATCGAGATCAAGGACAAAGAAATCACCCTAATTGGCGACGCCGAGTTTCAGCTCACGCAAATTGAAGATGTGCTGCGCAACAAGCTCACCAAACGCAATGTCGATGTACGCTTTCTCGATGCGGGCGATGTCCAAAAAATGGGCGGCGACAAGGTCAAGCAGGTCATCAAAGTGCGCAACGGCATCGAGTCAGAACTGGGCAAAAAAATCCAACGCCTGATCAAGGACAGCAAACTCAAAGTGCAAGCCGCAATCCAAGGCGATAGTGTGCGAGTCACCGGGGCCAAGCGAGACGACCTGCAAGCAGCGATGGCGCTGCTGCGCAAAGAAATCAGTGACGTGCCGATCAGCTTCAACAATTTCCGGGACTGACCGCGTCAACCCCAACAGCCTCGGGCGGGCATCTGACTTAGCTTTTTTTCCCAATGCGGGGTTCGGTGCCATTGAAAAGGCGTCCGATATTGGCCTTGTGCCGCCAGAGCAGCAAACCGGCGATCAAACCCAAAGTCGCCGTCACAGCGGGTTCGCTACGCCAGGCCACGCCATCGCACAGCAGGTAGTACACCGGTGTAAAAACTGCAGCCACCAGCGCTGCAAGCGAAGAGTAGCGAAAAAAATACGCGATGGTGAGCCAGGTCAAAGCGGTCGCCAAACCCAAAAGCGGATGTATGCCAAAGCTTGCGCCGATGGCCGTTGCAACGCCTTTGCCACCTTTGAATCTGAAAAATAGGGGGAATAAATGACCTAAAAATGCGGCCATTGCAACCGCGGCGATGCTACCCCCAGCAAGCCCGAATGCCGCGCCATATTGCTGCACACACCACAATGGGACAAAGGCTTTCAATCCGTCAAACAACAAAGTCAAGGCCGCGGCAATCTTGTTACCCGAACGCAAAACATTGGTCGCACCGGGGTTGCCACTGCCGTAACTACGCGGATCCTCCAAATGCATCAGTCGGCTGAGAATGACCGCGAAGGAAAGTGATCCGACCAAGTAGGCCGACAGCGCTGCCAAGGGGCCGAACCACCAAACGTACGTGTCCACGTCAAGAACTCCCAGGCCGCGATAAAGGGCCAAACAAGTAGTCAAATGTCAGGTCTGAATTCGAGCCATCCTGGTTATCGGTCAGGCACAACGCGCGGGTGTCCAATGTTCTGCGACTCGCGCCTGGCATCAACCGGTCACCGAGAGCGGGAATCACCCATCGATCAACCCCCCTGCGCGCCAGATGGCCACCCAGCCATACGTCGTCTTCAAAAAATGCCTGCTTTGGCGCGGTGCTGTAGTCGGTTACCGCGTCGTCAAAAAAACGCGGCTTGACCAAGACACCCGCGTAACCAAAAAGGTAGTCCACACGGGTTAGCGCGTCGCCAGAGAAACTGGTGTAGCGCAAGTCCTGCAGCCAGGTCTCACGGCTGAATATCACTGAAGAAGGCTTCATCCCCGCAGGCACAGCCACGCCAGAACAACCCAGAGCCGCATCGGGCATGCGCTGTGACCACCGAACCAGCTGCTCTATCAATCGGTGGGGATACACGCCATCGTCATCGACAACGATGAGCCGGGTATCCGGCATATGCCTTTCTTGCTGCCAGGTCGGGATCAATTTGGTGACTGGGCCCAAATCATGTTCGCATTCCACAATGTTGAGAATTGGAATCTGGGAAAACCAGCCGGGTATGGAATACGTGAAGGGTGCCAGCCGCGAAGTCTTGGGGATGCACAAGCAGATACTGTCCGGGAGTACCGACTGATTCAGCAAACTTTTCAGCATGACCTCGATCTGGCCAATACGCTCGGGAATCGTCGTGAAAGTAACCACAACCCGATCGGGACAATCCACCCGCGGAATGGTTTTCAGCCGCTCTGTGTAATAGGCCAGTGGTTTGCGATGCAGCTGGTGTACGCGCCAGCGAAACGCTAATCTATTCGCTAATGTCGCACGCATGCATGGTCCTTATTTGGCCTTTTTGAATCATCTCTGACATGTTTAGAACCGCATTACGAGGTCAAATTATTGGCCACATTCCACCGATTGTGCGCCTAGCGCAGCCAAACAGGGCCGTGGATCGATCTCAAGCAAATAACCGCGGCGACCGCCGTTGATCAATATACGCGGCAAAGCAAAAATAGTGGACTCGGCATATACCGGCATACTCTTGCGGGTCGCAAAAGGCGATGTCCCGCCGACCAAGTAGCCGCTATGGCGGTTGGCGACTTCCGGTGTGCAGGGATGAACGGATTTCGCACCAATCTGGCGAGCCAGATTTTTGGTGGATACCGTGCGGTTTCCATGCATCAAAACCAACAAAGGCTTGGCATCCTGGTCTTCCATGACCAAGGTTTTCACCACAGCAAAAGGGTCCCAGCCCAGCTCGGATGCACCCCGTTGCGCGCCGCCGTGTTCGACATACGCATAGAGGTGCTCGCCAAAGGCAAGCCCAGCCTTACGCAACCACGTGGTGGCCGGGGTTTCACTGAAATGGTCCTTTTTAGCCACGAATACGAACACCGTTCAGACCGTGGGATCGCGGTGCTCAGCCCGGATCGCATCAATCGCCTGGAGCAACTCTGCACTGAGCACGGTCCCGTAGGCGTCGATGTTTTCATCGAGTTGGGCCATCGTGGTCACGCCGATGATGGTGCTGGCTACACACCATTTTTGATAGCAATAGCCCAAGGCCATTTGAGAGGGCTTTAATCCGTGCTCGCGGGCTAAAGCGTTGTACATGCGCGCGGCACTGAGCGCCTGCGGGCGACCCCAGCGCTGCTTGCGTACCGATTCGAACAAGGTAATACGGCCATCCGCTGGCGCCAGGGGGCCGGTGATACCGCCGGCGTCGTATTTACCGGTCAAAAGCCCGTAGCCCAAAGGCGAATACGCCAACAGCGATACCTGCAGGCGATGCATGGTCTCATCAAGTCCGTTCTCATGGCTGCGATTGGTCAAGCAATAGCAGTTTTGTACGCTGGCTATCCGCGGGAGCCCATGCTGTTCCGCCAGACGCACGAACTCATGGACACCATACGGCGATTCATTGGACACCCCCACAGCGCGGACTTTGCCAGCGCGCACCAACGTGGCAAGCCCTTCAAGCTGCTCGTAAATCGATGCCACATCTCGGTCGCGGGTAGGATCAAAGCTTGTCGCACCGAATATGGGTACGTTGCGGTTAGGCCAATGAATTTGGTAGAGGTCAATGACATCGGTCCGCAGACGGCGCAGGCTACCCTCGCACGCCGCCACAATGTCTGACGCCTTGGTATCCGCGGCCCCACCGCGCACCCAGGGCATAGCGCGCGAGGGACCGGCCACCTTGGTCGCAATCGTGATCTTGTTTCGCGCGCCGGGGCGGCTGGCAATCCAGTTGCCGATGATGGCCTCGGTCAGCTGGAATGTCTCGGCACGGGGTGGCACCGCATACATCTCTGCGGTATCCAGAAAATTCACGCCCCTCCCAAGCGCATGGTCAAGTAAGGTATGCGCCAATGCCTCGCCGACCTGCTCGCCAAAGGTCATCGTGCCCATGCAAATGGGCGTAACGTGCAGGTCGCTTTGACCCAATTGAACGGTTTTCATAGCGAACGCGATTCTGCCTGTGCCCGCTCCTCCTCCCGCAAACGCAGCACGCGTCGCTGCACCTTGCCTGTGGTTGTCATAGGCAGTGCTTGGACAAACTCGATTTCTTTCGGGTACTCGTACGGGGCCAATAGCTGCTTGACGTGGGCTTGCAAGTCGGCAATAAGCAAAGCTGGGGGATACGATTCAAATTCAGGCGCACGCACCACGTACGCCTTTACCAATGCGCCACGCGCAGAATCTGGCTTCGGGACCACTGCCGCATTCAGAACAGCGGGATGTTTGATCAAGCAGTTCTCGATCTCACCCGGTCCGATCCGGTACCCCGCTGACTTGAAAACATCGTCACTGCGCCCCTGGTACCACAAGTAGCCGTCGCGGTCGCAGACCGCTAGGTCGCCCGTTCGGCACCAGTCCCCTGTGAACTTAGCCCGCGTTGCGGCTTCGTTCTTCCAGTACCCAAGAAAGAAAATAGGATTCGGGGCGCCGTGGACGTCGAGGCGGTGCAGAGCCACTTCGCCAACCACACCGCAAGGGCATTCGAGGCCTACGTCATCTATGACGGCAACCCGGTGACCGGGATATGCCAGCCCCATGCTTCCGGGTTTTGCAGGGTAAAACTCCGTTGAATTACCAACGATGTAGTTGATCTCTGTTTGGCCGAACATTTCGTTCACTGTCACGCCCAGCTGGGTCTGGCAATAACCAAAAACCGCATCACCCACAGCTTCCCCAGCGCTCATGATCGCCTGTAGCCGCAAACTGAACATGTCTCTAACCGGGTTGTCATTTGTCCCGGGGTAAGCCTTCATCATGGCCTTCAGGGCAGTCGGGAAAAGGAAAGTGTGTGTCACGCCACAACACTGCATCAGCTCCAGCGCCGTCTGCGGCGTGAACCGGCCGTTAAAAGCCACGATATTGCGACCGAAATACAGCGTAGGCAAAAGCGCATCCATCAATCCACCGGTCCAGGCCCAATCAGCTGGACTCCAAAATACGGCGGAAGACCCTTGCGGCAATGCATCCGCGTCAACATCGGGCCCCCTTGGATCGAAACCGAACCAGTTTTGGCTGGCGACAAAGCCGCTGAGATTGCCGATCAAACTCCGGTGTGCGATCAGCGCGCCTTTAGGATTGCCCGTAGTGCCACTGGTGTAAATCAAAACGGCGGGGTCATCGGCCCGTGTATTTACAGCTGCTGCCGCTGGATTGGCTCCTCGCCACATCCCGGGAATCAAGTGCAGTACCGCGCGCAGAAGCGGCGCCCGCGGCTTGACTTGTTCCAGGTTTTCAAGCGCCTCTGAATCGCACAATGCCAGCACGGCTTCACTGTCACGCAAGCGAAAAGCCAGCGCGTCGGCTCCGAAAAGCATTGACAGCGGCGTCGCTATTGCTCCCATTTGCAAGACGGCGACGTAGGCCACCGCCGTCGCGAAGCACTGCGGCATCACAATAGCAACACGATCTCCCTGCACGACGCCGTTGCCGCGCAATACATGGGTTAACTGGTTAGCGGCTCTTTGCAGTTGTCGATACGTGTAAGTTCTTGTGCTGCCATCCGACCCATATTCGGTAATTGCCACCCTGCTGGCAAGACGACTGCGGGCCCAGCGACCGCAGCAAGCCTCAGCCATATTGAAATGCGCTGGAACCTGCCAGCGAAAGCCCCGATGCCACGCAAGGTAAAGAGGGGGTACCCGATAGTTTGGCGAAGACTCCGAAGTCAACGGATCACGCGCGCGCATCGGGCCTTGTCTGTTTATCATCCCCGCAATGTACCAAGTCAAACGCAGTGCCCGAAGCGAATTTGTCCACATTAGGAACTTAAGCTATCACGTGCGGGTGTGGGGGACGCCCGCACCCGGTAAAACTGCGTTGGTAATGCTCCACGGCTGGATGGACGTGGCGGCGTCCTACCAGTTTGTTATCGACGCTTTCTCCGAAGACTATTACGTCATTGCACCGGATTGGCGTGGCTTCGGCAAGACCAGCTCCGGCGGAGCGGACAATTTCTGGTTTCCCGACTACTTAGCGGACCTGGACTTTTTATTAGACCATTACGCACCGAGGTATC
>CAIOUR010000224.1 GCA_903861575.1 uncultured beta proteobacterium
CGGGTGTACCAGGCGGTTCTGGAAGATGGCAGCCAGGTGGTGGCCAAGTTTTACCGGCCGCAGCGTTGGAGCGATACGCAAATTCTGGAGGAGCATGCGTTTTCGGCTGAGCTGATGGCCGCCGAGGTGCCGGCCATTGGGCCGCTGGTCTTGGGCGGGCAGACGCTGCACCAGTTTGGCGGCTTCGCGTTCAGCGTCAGTCCGCGCCGGGGCGGACGCCAGCCCGAGTTGGACGACCTCGAGGTGTTGGAGTGGATAGGCCGCTTTCTAGCCCGCATCCACACCGTCGGCGCGAAGCAGCCGTTCGTGGCGCGTCCGGCCTTGAACCTCGCGACATTCGGTACCGAATCGGTGAACTGGCTGCTTGACAACAACCAGGTGCCGCTGGACGTGCAATCGGCCTGGACCGATGCCGCGCAGCAGGCCCTGGCGCTGGTGGCCACGCATTCCGCGCTGGCTGATCCGCCCGCCGGGGCTGTCCGGCTCATCCGGCTGCATGGCGACTGCCACCCCGGCAATATTTTGTGGACGCCCCTGGACGCAGCCGCCGGGCCGGGGCCGCATTTTGTCGATCTGGACGACGCCCGCAGCGGCCCGGCGGTGCAGGACTTCTGGATGCTGCTCAGCGGCGACCGGCTGCAGCAAACCCGCCAGCTCGGCGCGCTGGTGGACGGCTACGAGCAGTTCCGCGACTTTGACCGCGACGAGCTGGCGCTGATCGAGCCGCTGCGCACCCTGCGCCTGATCCATTACAGCGCCTGGCTGGCGCGGCGCTGGAGTGACCCGACCTTTCCCGCCAACTTTCCCTGGTTTGGCAGCAGCGACTATTGGCACGGCCAGGTGCAGGTGCTGCAGGACCAGATCGAAGCGATGGTGGAGCCGCCGCTGGTGGTGTGAACATGGCGAAGCCGCTGCCCACGCTCAACCTCATCGGGGCAGGCCGCGTCGGTCAGACGCTGGCGCGGCTTTGGACGCGCCAAGGCGTGCTGCGGGTGCAGGATGTGCTGACACGCTCGCCGGACAGCGCGCAATCGGCGCTGGACTTCATCGCGCCGGATGAGGCGTTGGCAAGCGTGGCAGAGCACATGGTGGACATGCGCCCGGCAGACATCTGGCTGTTGGCCGTGCCCGATGCACAGATTGACGCTTGTGCGCAGAACTTGGCGGCGCATGCGCGGCAGCGTGGTGACAGCCCGGCGCTGGCCTTTCATTGCAGCGGCGCGCAGGGCGCCGAGTTGCTGGCTCCGCTGCGCGACCTGGGCTGGTCGGTGGCCAGCGTGCATCCCGTTTTGAGTTTCGCCAGCGCGCAAACAGCCGTGGCCCAATTTGCCGGAACCCCTTGCGCGCTAGAGGGTGACGCTGCCGCTTGCGACTCCTTGCGTCCGTTGTTTACGGGGATTGGCGGGGCCTGTTTTGATGTGCGCAGCCAGGACAAAGTGCTGTACCACGCGGCGGCGGTGTTGGCGACCAACTTCGCGCCGGTTTTGCAAGCGCTGGCCGAAGACGCCTGGCGCGCCACCGGCATGCCGGATGCCTTGGTACTGCGATTGCGTGAGCGGCTGCTACGCAATGCCGTGGACAACATCGTGGCCCTTGGGCCGCAACAGGCTTTGACCGGTCCGGCCGCACGCGGGGACTTTGCGGCCATCGCCCGCCAAGCGGATGTGGTGGCTGGTTGGGATCCGCAGGCCGCAGCCGCTTACCGCGCTTTGAGCGACTTGGCCTTGCGCATGGCCGGCCACGCCTGCGAGCCTCCGCAGACCTGAGCCGGCGTCAGCAAATTCAGGGCGAGCCTGGCGCTGCTGCCTGCGGTTTCGGTGATCCGCTCCAGCCCCGGCAGGCGTAAAAATGGAAGCGCGCCAACGGTGTACCCCAGCGGTAAACCGGCAGGGTTTCCAACAGCGTGCAGCGGGCAAAACCATGTTCCCCCACGGGCGGCGTGAACGACAGGCGGGAGACGTCGACCAGCAGCGTGTCAGCACCGGCGGGCAGATCGCCGGCCCACACAACAAACTGCGACATGCCGATGTCCAGCACATGCACCGGCAGCGGCTGCGCATACCAGCCGATGCGGCTGGCCAGCGTCCAGTTTTGTACCGATACGCTGGAGAGGCCTTGTGCGCGGGCCAGCGCGCGGGCCCGTTCGCCTGCAGCGTCCCAGCCGAACAAATCGGAGAACGGGTTATCGCCTTCCGGAGTGACCAGCAGCGTGCGCGAAAACAGGGGTGCACCCCCACCCAGGGTGAGCGCCAGCATGGCCGCGCAGATCAGCGCCTGCAGCAGCGCCAGCGTTGCGATCCAGCGCCGATGTCCCGCCGCCCAGGCGCGGGCTAAGACCACGCCTGCAAAAGGTGCCAGGCAGACCCAGGCGGGCGCGCTCCAGTGCGGCAGGCTCACACCGCCCCCTGCCATATAGGCCAGCACACCAAAGGGAAGCAGAAAAAACCAGCGCCAACGCCGGCCCTGCACCACGCCGCTGGACATGCATCCCGCCGACAAGAGTGGCCCGTACGAGACGGCTTGGATCACCAGAAACTGCAATACATGTAGCGCCTCCCAGTGGCCCCCTGAACCGTGCTGCGCTTGGTACTTGAGCGACACCCAGTCATGCTGCGCGTTCCACCAAAAAACCGGGCTGACCACCAGCAGCGCCAGCAACAGGGCGGCCCAGACCCGAGCCCGCAGTAGCAGCCCCGCGCCATATCGCAATAACAGACACAGCACCACCGGTGCAGCCAGCAACACGGCGGTGTATTTGGACAAGCCCGCCAGCCCCAAGGCCAGCCCCAGCAGCAGCCACCAGCGCCAGCCAGCCAGCGTTGTTTGCCGCACGATATGCAAGGTCAGCGCCATGGTCCAGATGCCCAACGCCATCAGCAAGGTATCGGGCACCAGGCCAATAGCCAAGACGTGGATCACCGGCGCCAGCGCAAACGCCGTCAGCGCCCATAGGCCTGCGTGGCGGTGCGCGGGTTGCAGGCGCTCCGTGACATGGAAGATGCCCCACGCGGTGAGCAGCCACAGCGCGCCGGGCAGGGCACGCGCCAACCAGACCGGTGCGTCCAGCACCACCAGCGGCCACTGGATCCAGCCCACCAGGGGCGGGTGGTCAAAGTAGCTCCAGTCCGGGTGCGCGGCGTACAGCAGGTAGTGCGCTTCGTCCACCGACAGGCCGATGGAGGCACCAATCGCCAGGTGCAGCAGCGCCAACGCCAGCAAGGCCAGGGGCATTCGGTGGATCAGGGGCACGGTGTGGGTGTCAGCGCAGGGATGTGGGTGCCCCAGGGGGCAGCTGGCGCGCAGTCTAAACTCCTTTGTGCAAACCGCATGTGTGCCGGTTTCCCCCTACTTTGAATGGATGTTTATGCCCACCTACCACGTTGAAATGATCGAAGGCCGCACGATTGAACAAAAGCGCAAGCTGGTGCAGGAAATCACCCGCGTCAGTGTCGAAGTGTTGGGCGGA
>CAIOUR010000225.1 GCA_903861575.1 uncultured beta proteobacterium
CAAGTCGAAGACACGGCGACTTATGTGCACCAGAACATCCATTGCGATGTGTTCATTGCCGGTGGCGGCGTGGCCGGATAGGCCGCAGCCTTGGCAGCAGGGCGCAGCGGCGCGCGGGTGATTCTGGCGGAGTTGCAACCGCAGCTCGGTGGTTCGGCTCACCGCCAAACCGCCACGATTGACGGTCAATCGGCCAGCGCCTGGGTGCGCGCGGCAGAGGCCGAACTCGCCGCCATGCCCGAGGTGCGCATCATCCGCCGTGGCGTGGTCTTTGGGTACCACGACCACAACTTTTTGACGGTCCGCGAGGCGCTCACGGACCATCTGCCGCTGGCAGGCCGCAGTGGTTTTCGCGAGCGCTTGTGGCGCGTGCGCGCCAAGCAGGTCATTCTGGCCACCGGTGCGCACGAACGCCCCATGGTGTTTGGCAACAACGACCTGCCCGGCGTGATGCTGTCATCCGCCATGGCCGACTACGCTACGCTGTACGGCGTGCTGGTTGGGCGCGAGATCGTGCTGCTCACCAACAACGACACTGCCTATGCCGATGCCCTGGTGTTGCGCCAGGCCGGCGCCCGCGTCAGCGTGGTCGATGCGCGCACGGGTAAAGCGCCGGTGGGTGGTTTGGTTGAACAGGCCACCAACGCCGGCGTGACCGTGTTGCGCGGCCATGTGCCGGTGCAAGCCGATGGCGGCTTGGCGGTGACCGAGGTCATCGTGGCACCTATGGTGGGCGACAAAGCCGGCGCGCCGCGCCGCACCTTGCCTTGCGACGCGCTCGGCATGGCCGGTGGTTGGAACCCCGCCATCCATTTGTATTCCCACGCGGGTGGCAAAGCGCAGTGGAACGATGCGCAATGCTGCTTTGAGCCCGGCAGCCGCATCGCAGATCAGACCATCGTCGGCGCGGGCGCTGCGGACTTCGGGGTGTCCAGCAGCTTGCAGGCTGCCAGCCAGGCCGGCGCACGCGCTGCCAGCGCCGCAGGTTTTGCCGCGCAGGCCAGCAACTACGCCGTTAATGAGCCTGTGGCCGAGCCCATCGCTGCGTTCTGGATTGCCGAGACCGGCGAGCCGGTGTCGCGCCGCGCCAAGGCCTTTATCGACTACCAGAACGACGTGGGCGCATCCGACATTGAGCTGGCCGTGCGCGAAGGTTTTGAGTCGATTGAGCACATCAAGCGCTACACCGCCATGGGTTTTGGTACCGACCAGGGCAAGCTGGGCAATATCAACGGCATGGCGCTGGCGGCACGGGCGTTGAACAAACCTATCAACCAGGTCGGCACCACCACCTTCCGCCCCAATTACGTTCCGATCACCTTCGGCACGTTTGCCGGTGTGGACCGGGGCGACTTGTTTGACCCCGCGCGCCACACCAGCCCGCACCCGCACCATGTGGCCAGCGGCGCCCCCTTTGAAGACGTGGGCCAGTGGAAGCGTCCTTGGTACTTCCCCAAGCCCGGCGAGGACATCCACCAGGCGGTGCACCGCGAAGTGCTGGCCGTGCGCGAAGGCGTGGGCATCATGGATGCATCCACCCTGGGCAAGATCGATATCCAGGGCCCGGATGCGGCCAAACTGCTGAACTGGATGTACACCAACCCCTGGCTCAAGCTCGAAGTCGGCAAAGCCCGTTACGGCTTGATGTTGGATGAAAACGGCATGGTGTTTGACGACGGCGTCACCGTGCGCTTGGGCGCCGAGCGCTTCCTGATGACCACCACCAGCGGCGGCGCAGCCCGCGTACTGGGCTGGATGGAGCGCTGGGTACAAACCGAGTGGCCCGACATGCGCGTCTATATGACCAGCGTGACCGAGCAGTGGAGCACCTTCGGCCTGGTCGGACCCAAGGCGCGCGCCGTGTTGGAGAAGGTGTGCACAGACGTCGATTTGTCGCTGGCGGCCTTCCCCTTCATGAGCTACCGCGAAGGCACGGTCTGCGGCGTGGCGGCGCGCATCATGCGCATCAGCTTCTCGGGCGAGTTGTCTTTTGAGGTCAACGTGCCCTCGCATTACGGCTCCTCTGTGTGGGCGGCGCTGATGCAAGCCGGTGCCGAGTTCAACATCACGCCCTACGGCACCGAGACCATGCACGTCTTGCGCGCCGAGAAGGGCTACATCATCGTGGGCCAGGACACCGATGGTTCGGTCACGCCGCATGACCTGGGTATGGGTGGCATGGTCTCGACCACCAAAGACTTTTTGGGCCGCCGCTCGCTCACCCGCAGCCACACCGCAGGCCCCAACCGCAAGCAGCTGGTCGGCCTGCTCACCGACGAGCCCGCGACCGTGCTGCCCGAAGGTGCACAAATCACCGAAGCGGGTGCGACCAACGTTACGCCGGTGCCGATGCTGGGGCATGTGACATCGAGCTACTTCAGCCCCACGCTCAAGCGCTCTATCGCCATGGCGCTGGTGCGCAACGGCCACCAGCGCATGGGCCAGAAAGTGCAGCTGCCGCTGGTTGACGGTCGGGTGGTCAGCGCCACTGTGGCCAGCCCCGTGTTTTATGACCCCGAAGGAAAGCGCCACCATGTCTGATATGACTTTGCAAAGCCCTTTGGCCCCGATTCTGGGCGCAGGCCCGCGCACGCTGCAGGTCGACGGCCATGCCGTGGCCCTGGGCGAATGCCCGCTGATGGACATGCTCAATCTGCGTGGCGATCCGCAGGACGCGGCATTTACCGCAGCCGTGGCTTCTGTGCTTGGTCTGGCCTTGCCCCTGCAGGCCAATACCGCTGCGCAGAGTGCGGGGCACACCCTGTTGTGGCTGGGGCCTGACGAATGGATGTTGCAGTGCGAGGCAGGTCAGGCTGCAGCCCTTGAAAAAGGCCTGCGCGAAGCATTGGCCGGCCAGCACTTCTCCGTGGTCGAGGTCGGCCACGGCTTCACCACCCTGAGCGTGCAAGGCCCCGGTGCGGGCGCGCTACTGTCGCGCGGCTGCCCTTTGGACTTTCACCCCCGCGCCTTTCAGGCCGGGCAGATGGCGCAGACGCATATTGCACGCGCCAACGCCATCGTTCTCTGCCACCAGGCCGGTACCGACTACGCGCTGACAGTGCGGCGCAGCTTTGCCGATTACCTGTTCCGCTGGCTCAGCGCGGCGGCTGGCGCATGAGTGTGCGAGGCTAGGGCGGGGCACGCGATGGGCTACGCGCTCGGCATCGATACCGGCGGCACTTTCACCGACGCCGTGCTGCTCAACGCCGCGCGCGAAGTGGTCGCCGCATCCAAAAGCCTGACCACCCGTTTCGACCTGGCGCATGGCATCGCCGCGTCCCTGGACGGCCTGCCGGCAGATTGGCTGGCGCAGGTGGAGCTGGTGTCTTTGTCGACCACGCTGACCACCAACTCGGTGGTCGAGGGCAAAGGCTCGCCCGTGTGCGCCTTATTGCTGGGCTACGACGCGCACCAAATCAAGACCAGCGGCTTGGTTGATTTGCTGGGCCATGACGCGATTGAAAGCCTGCCCGGCGGCCATGATGCCGGGGGTGTTGCATTAGCCGCACTGGATGAAGCGGCCTGCCGCGCCGTCATTGCCAAGCACGCGAGCCGGGTCTCCGCTTTTGCGATTTCAGCCACCTTTGCAGTGCGCAATCCTGCCCATGAAACGCAGCTGCGCGCCTGGGTGCAGGAATTCTGCGATGTGCCAGTGACCTGCGGCCATGAGTTGGCCTCCAGTCTGGGCGCGCCGCGCCGCGCGCTGACCGCCGCGCTGAACGCGCGCATGATTTCGCACGTCAAAACCCTGATCGAGTCCGTGCAGCGCACCCTGGCCCAGCGGCATATTGATGCGCCGCTGATGATTGTCAAAGGCGACGGCTCGCTGATCAATGTGGCCAGCGCATTGCAGCGTCCGGTCAGCACGGTGTTGTCCGGCCCGGCTGCCAGCGTGTTGGGCGCGTGTGCGCTCAGTGGCTTGCACAATGCCATCGTGGCCGATATGGGCGGCACCACCACCGATATCGCGGTGGTGCGCGGCGGTTTGCCGGCCCTGAGTTTTGATGGTGCGATGGTGGGCAACTGGCGGCCCATGATCGAGGCGGTCAAGGTTTACGCCATCGGCCTGGGCGGCGACAGCGAGGTGCGTTTGCAAGGCGGCGAAGGCTTGACCATTGGCCCGCGCCGCGTGCTGCCTTTGAGCCTGCTGGTGCACCAGCATCCGCAGTTTCTGGCCGTGCTGCAGCGCCAGCAAAGCGAAATTCCACACGCCAGCCAGATGCGTTTTGCCCAGGCCTTGTCGGCTGATCCGGCGCATTTGGGGCGGCTCAATGATTCCGAGATGCGCGCCTGGGAGCGCCTGTGCAAGGGTCCGGTTGATCTGGAGGCTGCCAACATCAATGACCGCGATCTCGCCCGCGCGGTGGCGCGCCTGGAGCGCAAGGGTTTGGCGATTTACACCGGCTTCACCCCAAGCGACGCCGCGCATGTGCTGGGTATGTCCGACCACTGGAATGCCGAGGCCGCCATCTGTGCCGCGCGCATTTGGGCGCGCCAGATGCGGCATATGTACGGCCTGGGCAAGTGGCCGCTGGGCGACGCGGTCGCACCTGCGCGCGATGTGGTGGCCAAAGTCACCGACACGATTTGCCAGAAACTGATCGAGGCCGGCTTGAACGACGCCGGTCAAATGAACGAAGCCAACGCGGGCAAGGTTGCGACACTGCTGACCGCGATGGCCCTGGGGCGCAATGCCTCATGCCCTGCGGTGAAACCTGCGGACGCGGACGCGCAGCACCCGGTCTTCGCTTTGCAGTTTTCGCCGGATCTGCCACTCGTGGGTGTAGGCGCACCGGCGGGCAGCTACTACCCGGCCGTAGCTCGGGGCCTGGGCGTGCAGCTGGTGGTGCCGCCGCATGCGCATGTGGCCAATGCAGTGGGCGCGGTGCTGGGGCAGGTCGCGCAGCGGGTGCACATGACCGTGACGCAGCCGGTGCGCGGCACCTTCAAGGTCTTTACGCCTGGCGGCCCGGTGGATTTCCGCAAGCTCGACGAAGCCCTGGACCATGCCCGCGCGCTGGCAGCCGAAGAAGCGCGCGCCCGCGCGCTGGCAGCGGGTGCCGCTGCGGTGGAACTGTCGTTCGGGCAGCTGGACAACCGCGTGGAAAACGAGATTGACGGCGATGTGTTTTTCGAATCCACGGTGAGCGTCACCGCCAGCGGGCCGCCGCTGCGCAAGCACGTGGCTGCATAAATGGTCGCGCGCGCCACCCTGTCTGCGGCCCTGCAAGCGCACGGGCTGCATGTGCGTGGCGGGTTTTGTCCGGATCCGTCGGAGGGCTTGCATCTGCCCGACGGGCGCGCCGCTGCTGTCGTTTGGCTGGTAGGCAATGTGGGCGGCTCTTTGTGGGACGCCTTTGCTGCATCGCCGTTTGCGCAGGACGGGCTGCCCGATCCCTTGGATCGCTGGAGCCGCGATGTGGGCGATGCCCTGGCGCAGCAATATGGTGGCCTGGCCTTGTACCCTTTCACCGGGCCACCGGAACAGCCGGCCTATCACCCGTTTCAGCAATGGGCGGCGCGCAGCGAAGCGGTGCACACGAGCCCGCTGATGCTGCGCATCCACCCGCAGTACGGCTTGTGGCACGCCTACCGGTTTGCCTTGGCCATGCCCACATTGGAGCCGGTGGACGGCGACGCGCTGCGTGCGCCGGTGCAGGGCGAGAGCCCTTGTTTGCGTTGCGAAAACCAGCCGTGCTTGACCGCTTGTCCAGTTGACGCATTTGATGGCCGGGCATTTGATGTGCAGCGCTGCATCAGCCATTTGAAGCGCCCCGCTGGAGAACACTGTATGGCCGACGGTTGCCAAGCCCGCAACGCCTGCCCCGTGGCGGCGGAACTGCGCTACGCACCGGCGCAAGCGGCTTTTCATATGGCAGCGTTTGCGCGCGCACGGGTGTGACGTCGGCCTCAGCATGGGGTGACCCCTTGGCCATCAGTCTGCCTTTGCTACATCGTGATCACAGAGAATGCAGCGATGTTGTCAAAAAGGGCGCGGTATGCAACTCACATTGAACGGTAAAAAAGTAGCGCTCGATATCGAGGCGGAAATGCCTTTGCTGTGGGCGATTCGGGACGAGGCGGGCCTGACCGGCACCAAATTCGGCTGTGGCGTGGCTCAGTGCGGCGCCTGCACCGTGTTGCTGGACGGCGAACCGGTACGTTCGTGCAGCGTGCCTGCGGGTACGGCGGTGGGGCGTAAGGTCACCACCATCGAAGGTCTGGGCGGCAAGTCCGCCTTGCAAAAGGCCTGGATCGAAAAGCAGGTGCCGCAGTGCGGTTACTGCCAGTCCGGCATGTTGATGGCGGCCACGGCCTTGCTGGCGCGCAAACCCCGGCCTACCGATGCCGATATCGATGCCGCCATCACCAACCTGTGCCGCTGCGGAACCTACCCGCGCATCAAAGCCGCGATCAAAGCTGCGGCCCGGCTGTGAGGACCCCGAACATGCAAACTACACCCACCCCCAGCACCGCTGCTGCGCTATCCCGCCGCAGCTTTTTGCACGCCACCGTGGCAGCCGGCGCAGGCTTGAGCCTGGGCTTTCACCTGCCAGCGGCAGCCGCAGACAAACTCGCCACCGATGGCCCGCACAGCAGCGCCATTGATATCAACGCGTGGATCCGCATCACGCCGGATAACCAGGTCGTTTGTGAAGTCGCCCGGGCCGAAATGGGCCAGGGCACCAGCACCAGCCTGCCCATGATGCTGGCCGAAGAATTGGAATGCCGCTGGGAAGATGTGCGCATGGAGTTCGCATCCGTCAACGAGCACCTGGCACGCAACAAGGTCTACATCACGTTCAGCACCGGTGGCAGCCGGGGCACGCGCGGCTCGCAACTGGTGATGCGCCAGGCTGGTGCGGCGGCGCGCGAAATGCTCAAGGCTGCCGCGGCCCAGCGTTGGGGTGTGGCCGTCTCCGAGGTGGTGGCCAAGAAAGGCGTAGTCACCCATGCGGCCAGCAAGCGCCGCTTGACCTACGGTGCCCTCGCGCAGGATGCAGCACGCCAGCCTGTTCCCACCGACGTGGTGTTGAAAGCGCCCGCGCAGTGGAGCCTGATTGGCAAGCCCGTCAAGCGGCTGGATATCCCGGCCAAGTGCGATGGCAGCGCGGTCTACGGCATTGACGTGCGCTTGCCGGGCATGCTGTATGCGGCCTTGGTGCAGTGCCCGGTGTTTGGTGGATCGCCGCGTACTTTTGATGCGGCGGCGGTGACCAACCGACGCGGTGTAAAAAAGGTGGTGGCGGGGCCGGATTTCGTGGCCGTGGTGGCGGACAACTGGTGGCGCGCCCAGCAGGCCGTGAAGTCGCTCACCGTGGTGTGGGATTACGCTGGTGGCGCGTCTTTGAACGATGCGGGGATTGCGCAAATTTTGCAAATGGGCGTTGACCAGGCCCGGCCACTGCGCGCAGATGGCGACTTTGAGTCGCTGTGGGCCCAGGCCGACGCGGTGGGCCATCGCAAGGTCGAGGCGGAATACTTCACGCCCTATGTGAACCATTTCACGTTAGAGCCGCAAAACTGCACGGCGCTGGTCACTGCTGATCAGGCGCAGGTCTGGGCGCCCACCCAAAGCGCCGAAGCCACACAGGCCGAAGCGGCGCGCTCCCTGAATCTGCCCTTGCAGAGCGTGACCGTCTACCGGCCCTATCTGGGCGGCGGCTACGGGCGGCGCGGGGCGTCGCAGGACTTTGTGCGCCAGGCGGTTCTGATTGCCAAAGAAATCCCCGGTGT
The DNA here is from genome assembly GCA_903861575.1 of uncultured beta proteobacterium. Lineage (GTDB taxonomy): Bacteria > Pseudomonadota > Gammaproteobacteria > Burkholderiales > Burkholderiaceae_C > Allorhodoferax. Next base: position 7,738 of record CAIOUR010000225.1, read on the forward strand.
GCCGGTCAAGTTGCTGTGGTCGCGCGAAGAGGACATGCAGCACGACTTTTACCGGCCCGTTTCGCTGTACCGGCAGCGCGCGGTCGTCGATGCACGCGGCCAGGTGCTGGGTTGGCAGGCGCGTCTGGCCTCGCAGTCCATCTTGCAAAAGGTGCGCCCCGAATCCTTGAAAGACGGGCAGGACTGGCAGGCCGCAGAGTCCTTCCACGACATGCCGTATGCGCTAGCCCATCTCGATATCCGCCACACCGTTGCGCAGATCAATGTGCCGGTGGGTTTCTGGCGCTCGGTCTACCACGCGCACAACCCGTTTGCGCGCGAGAGTTTTCTGGACGAGGTACTGATCGCAGCGGGCAAGGACCCGCTGACCGGGCGGCTGGACATGCTGCCCGCAGGCGGGCGCGATCGCCGCGTGTTGGAGGCGGCTGCGCAGGCGGCGAACTGGGGTGCCAAGCTGGTGCCGGGGCGCTTCCAAGGCTTGGCCGTGCAGGACGCATACGGCAGCTTCGCGGCCTGCGTGGTCGAGCTGTCGGTGGATGCGCAAAAAATGGTGACGGTCCACCGTATCACCGTGGCAGTGGATCCGGGCCAGGTGGCCAATATCGATTCGGCACGGGCGCAAATTGAAGGCAATGTGGTCTATGCGCTAACAACCGCATTCATGAATGAAATCAATATCCAGGACGGCCGTGTGGTGCAGAGCAATCTGCCGGATTACCCCTTGATGCAACTGCGCCAAACGCCACTGATCAACGCGGTGGTGGTTCCCAGCGGGGGCGATGTGTGGGGCGGTATGGGCGAGCCGCCCTACGCGCCGATCACGCCGGCCTTGGCCAACGCGATTGCTGCGGCCAGCGGTGTGCGCGCACGCAGAACACCTTTCAGCCATGACGGCTTTACCTTGGCCTGACACCAGTTTTTTCTATGACCGACACCACATTAGCAACCCATTACGTTCCGCCCACAGTCTGGACCTGGGACCAGGCCAGCGGCGGACGCTTTGCCAACATCAACCGGCCCATCGCCGGTGCGACGCATGACAAAGAGTTACCGCGTGGTAAGCACCCCATGCAGTTGTATTCGCTGGGCACGCCCAACGGCGTGAAGGTGACCATCATGCTGGAGGAATTGCTGGCGCTGGGGCACGCCGGGGCCGAGTACGACGCCTGGCTGATCCGCATCTTGGAGGGCGAACAATTCGGCAGCGGTTTTGTCGCTGCCAACCCGAACTCGAAGATTCCTGCCTTGTTGGACTGCAGTGGCCCTGAGCCGCTGCGGGTTTTCGAGTCGGGCGCGATCCTGATGTACCTGGCCGAAAAGTTTGGGGCATTTTTGCCTACCGAGTCCGCACAGCGGGCTGA
>CAIOUR010000226.1 GCA_903861575.1 uncultured beta proteobacterium
CACCAAACCTGCAACTTCTGCACCCGGTGAAAACGGAAAGGGCGGTTTGAATTGGTATTGGCCTTGGATGATCAGCGTATCGGGGAAGTTCACACCACAGGCATGCACCGCGACCAACACCTGCCCAGGGCCTGCATGCAAACCAGGGACGTCTTCCACCGTCAGTTCGGAGGGGGGACCATAGTGTTTACAAAGTACGGCTTTCATGGCGCGATCACTTTCTGTTCGGTGAGTCGTTGAATTTCTGCGCTATCGATGCCGAGCACCTCGCGCAAGATCTCTTGGGTATGTTGACCGAGCAGCGGCGGAGGGCGCTTGTACTCGATCGGTGTTTCCGAAAAATTCAGTGGATTACCCACCACCGGCATCGTGCCCGACAGCGGGTGGGGAACAGTTTTGACAAGATCACGGTGCTTGATTTGTGGGTCGTTGTAGACCTGCTTGAAGTCGTAGATCGGTGCGCTGGGGACGACAGCGTCTCGCATCAAAGGCATCCAGTGGTCGATGGTGTGCTCTGCCAAGACCGCAGCCACTATGGGAAGTAATACATCTTTGTGCTTGACCCGCAAAGAGGTTGTCGTGAAGCGTGCATCGTCGATCAGTTCGGTGCGTCCCAACACATGGCACAGTTGCACAAATTGTTTGTCGTTTCCAACGGCGATCATGATCTTGCCATCGGCGCAGTCGAAGTCGCCGTAGGGCGCGGTGAGTTGCGAACCCAAACCCACGCGCACCGGCATTTGTCCTGCCACCAAATAGCTCATTGACATCGTCGAGGTGGCGGCCACTTGCGCGTCTAACAAGGACAGGTCGATGTATTGGCCTACGCCCGATACGGTGTCACGGTGGTGTAGTGCTGCCAAGATGCCAATCGTGGCGTAAAAACCAGAGGTCAAATCAGACACGGGATATCCGGCCCGTTGCGGACCAGCGCCTGGTTGGCCTTCAGGCACACCGGTGAGCGCCATCACGCCCCCCATCGCTTGGAAGATCAAATCGTAGCCAGGCATTTGGCTGTAAGGCCCTGATTGGCCGAAGCCAGAGATGGAGCAATACACCAAGCGCGGGTTAAGCGCACGCAACGTCGCTTGGTCGAGGCCATAGCGCGCCAGATCGCCGCTCTTGAAGTTCTCCACCAAGACATCCGATTCCGCCACCAAACGACGAATCAGCGCTTGGCCCTCGGGCTTGGCGATATCAATCGTGATCGAGCGCTTAGCGCGGTTAGTCGAGAGAAAAGTCGAACGTTCATTTGTTTCATGGCCTGCGGTGTCTTTCAGACGCGCGCCTTGCTCACGCAAATCGTCGCCCTTCCCAGGCCGTTCTACTTTGATCACATCGGCACCGAAGTCCCCGAGTATTTGCGTCGCCCAAGGTCCCGTAAGCACGCGACTCAAATCTAGTACGCGGATGCCCGCAAGAATTCCATTGCTCATGCTGTTACCTCAAAAAATCTATGGCTCAAACAGCCATCTCAAAATATCCGTGGTTCATCACCACCACACCGCGTTGCGGCACGGTGGTGCGAAATGTTGCGACCCCTTTACTGTCGTTCCAGATCTCCACCTCTAAGGTTTCGCCGGGATAGACGGGCGCAGAGAAACGACCCCCCATAGCACGTACCGCAGTGGGATCGGAGTGACACAGTTGCTTCATCAAGCCGTGGCAGCTCATGCCAAAAGTGGCCAACCCATGCAAGATGGGTCGCTCAAAACCTGCCGCACGTGCCGCTGCTGGACTGGCGTGCAAGGGGTTGTAATCGCCGCAGAGGCGGTAGATGAGTGCGGTTTGCGGGGAACTGGCCAGCGCGATGCAAGCATCGGGCGGGCGCTCTGGAATGGGGCGGGGCGCTGGTTGGGTTTTGCTGGGGCCACCAAAGCCTCCGTCACCGCGACAAAAAACGGTTTGATTCACCGTGGCTAGTAAGGCCTTGCTGTGCAGATCGCGAATTTCACGCTCTACGTAAATCAATGCGCCTTTGCCCGCACCTTTGTCCACCACATCCACGATGCGACTGGTGCCCACGACGTCTGCTGCGCTGGGAATAGGACGATGGATACGAATCGCATGCTCGCCATGGACCGTCTTGACCCAATCGAGACCAAAGACGGGGTCCTTTTGCCAAAAACCGGGGTAGCCCAACACATTGGTCATGGCGGGATGCACTAGCAAGCGCGACTCATCGACGAAAGGCAAATCGCTCTCATCCATTGGATCCAAGCCAATCCCTATGCCTAGCGCATACAAGACACATTCTTTCCAGTGGTAGCTTTGCACGATCTCCGGTATACGCGCTGCTAACAGCTTGTCGAGATCGATCATGCGATCACTTGCCCTGCCAAACGGGTTTACGCTTTTCCGCAAATGCGGCAGATCCTTCACGCGCATCGGCAGACGTAAAGATATGCTCGGTCAGCGCCGCTTGCTTTTCCCACATCTGCTCCGCAGACCAGTCTTGTGATTCAACCATCACGCGCTTGCTGGCGGCAACGGAGAGAGGGCCATTACCCGCAATGGTTTGTGCCAATCGACGGGCCTCGGTTACCGCTTGACCTGCGGCCACGAGACGGTTGACCAAGCCATATTCAAAAGCGCGTTTGGCGGGAAATAAATCACCAGTTAGCGCCAGTTCTAGCGCAATGCGGTAGGGCAATTGGCGAGGCAGACGTACCAGTCCACCTGCGGTCGCGGCTAAACCGCGCTTGACTTCAGGAATACCAAATTGCGCGCTCTCCGATGCCACAACCAAATCGCAAGCTAGCACCAGTTCAAAGCCGCCGGCTAAGGCATAGCCCTCGACTGCAGCAATTAAAGGCTTGCGCGGTGGCTTGCGGGTAAGGCCGCCAAAACCACGGTCAGGCAAGCTGGGGCGTTCGCCCCGCAGAAAGCCTTTGAGATCCATGCCCGCGCAAAAGTTGCCGCCCGCACCTGTCAGGATGCCAATGTGCAAATCGTCTCGGTTATCGAGATCGTCGAGGGCAGCGGCAATTGCTTTGGCTGCGGCCAGCGTCATCGCGTTGCGCGCATCGGGTCGGTTGATGGTGATAGTCAAAATGCCGTCGTTGCTGTCGATCAAAACTTCTGAAGTCATGGGGTGTCCTTTGAATCAAGAAAAGGGAGTCAGCGTGTGTTCGCTGGTGCGTCCATCAACGCGGAGCCATGCGCAAAGCGCCATCGAGACGAATCGTTTCACCATTGATCATTGGGTTGGAAACGATGTGCATCGCGAGTTGCGCGAATTCGTCGGGCAATCCAAGACGCGCCGGATTAGGAACCGAGGCACTGAGCGTTTTGCGGGCTTCTTCCGAGACA
>CAIOUR010000227.1 GCA_903861575.1 uncultured beta proteobacterium
CAGCAGATCTACAGCAACGTCACCAAAGTACTGGTGGAATCCCGCCAGGGTGCAACCCTGCTGAATTTGCCTCTGGAAAAGATCCTGCAAATGAACGGCTTGGATGCGCTGACACCGGCAGCCGCAGCCGCAGCTGCCCCCGCCACCGCCCAGCCTGCTGTGCCTGCGGTAGCCCCGTCTAACGGGCTGGACAACCGCAGCCGTGATACCTCGCGCAACCGCGATCGCGATACCCGCTAGGAGAGCATGGAATGAACCGTATTGGATTTATCGTCGCGTCGATTTTGCTGGTGTTTGGCATCGGCAGCTCGATGTTGTTTGTGGTGGACCAACGGCAGTTTGGTGTGGTCTACGCTTTGGGTGAGATCAAGAGCGTGATCACCGAGCCGGGACTCAACATCAAGCTGCCGCCGCCGTTTCAAAACGTCAGCTACATCGACAAGCGCTTGCTGACCCTGGACAGCACCGACTCCGAGCCCATGCTCACCGCCGAGAAGCAGCGCGTGGTCATCGACTGGTATGTGCGCTGGCGTATTTCGGATCCCGCGCCCTACATTCGCAATGTGGGTTTGAACGAAGGCGCAGGCGCTAACCAGCTCAACCGGGTGGTGCGGAATGCCTTCCAGGAAGAGATCAACAAGCGCACCGTGAAAGAGCTGCTATCGCTTAAGCGCGAAGCTTTGATGGCTGCGGTCAAGTCCGAAGTATTAGAGAAAGTGCGGGGCGAGAAGCCCTGGGGCGTTGATGTGGTGGATGTGCGCATCACGCGCGTGGACTACGTGGAGGCGATTACCGAGTCGGTGTACCGCCGCATGGAAGCCGAGCGCAAACGTGTTGCCAATGAGTTGCGATCCACCGGTGCCGCCGAAGGAGAAAAAATCCGCGCAGACGCAGATCGCCAGCGTGAGGTCACGATTGCCAACGCCTACCGGGACGCACAAAAAATCAAGGGTGAGGGCGATGCCGAGGCATCCCGCATTTACGCGGAAGCGTTTGGCCGCGACGCCCAATTTGCCCAGTTCTACCGCAGCCTGGATGCCTACAAAGCCAGTTTTGCGAACAAGAGCGATGTGATGGTTCTAGACCCGGCGGGTTCTGAATTCTTCAAAACCTTCCGCAACGGCGGCAACGCAGGCGGTGGTGCTGCGGCCTCCAAGCATTAGGGCGCAAAGGATGTCCGCCTGGGTCCTTCCGGATCACATTGCCGATGTATTGCCCTCTGAGGCACGGCATATTGAAGAAGTCCGCCGTAAGCTGCTGGATATGGCCCGTTGCTATGGGTACGAGTTGGTGATGCCTCCACTGATGGAGCACCTGGAGTCTTTGCTATGCGGCAGCGACCAAGAGCTGGATCTCCAGACTTTCAAGCTTGTTGACCAACTGTCAGGCCGCATGCTGGGTGTGCGCGCCGATAGTACGCCGCAGGTAGCACGTATCGACGCCCATTTGCTCAACCGCTACGGCGTGGCTCGCCTTTGTTATTGCGGGCCGGTTCTGCACACCTTGCCCGGGAATCCGCAGGCCAGCCGAGAGCCTTTACAGTTTGGTGCAGAAATTTATGGCCATGCCGGTTTGGAGGCCGATCTTGAAATCCTCACGCTGGCAATGGATACGCTCAAAGCGGCTGGTGTGGTGGGCAGTACGGTTGATTTTGCCGACGCACGGATTGTTCACGCTTTGCTCGCCGAGTCGGGTTTGGGAGCAGCTCAACTAGCGGCGGTGTACCAGGCGCTTGCGGCCAAAGATGTCCAGGCCTTGGCCGATGCGACCGTTACAGCACCGCCAGGTGTGACTGCGGGCCTCGCAGCGTTGATGCAGTTGTATGGCGATGTTTCGGTTTTGGCGGATGCGCGTTCGCGTTTGCCCATTACCCCCCTGATTTCCCAAGCGCTGGATGACTTAGCCTGGTTAGCCGGCCACGTGCAATCGCATGCGCCTGGCGTGCAGGTCTCGTTTGATTTATCGGACTTGCGCGGTTACTCGTATTACAGCGGTGTGCGGTTTTCTATTTTTGCGGCGAAAGCGCCGGATGCTCTGGTGCGTGGCGGGCGCTACAACGCGGTAGGTGCGGCGTTTGGACGCGATCGCCCGGCGGTTGGGTTCAGCTTAGACGTCAAGGCGCTGGTTCGTGCCGTTACCCCTGCGCCTCTGCACCCAGCCGTGCGTGCGCCGTGGAGCGAGGATCCCGCCTTGCGTGCTGCCATCGCCGGATTGCGCGCTGCGGGCCATACCGTCGTTTGCGTGCTTCCGGGGCATGAGAGCGAGGTCGAAGAATTCCATTGCGACCGTGCGCTGGTATTGCAGTCGGGCGGCTGGACTATTACAAACCTGTAGAGCTAAACATGAACACCAAACCGGGCAGAAACGTCGTCGTCGTCGGAACCCAATGGGGTGATGAGGGCAAAGGCAAGCTGGTCGACTGGCTGACCGAGAGTGCCCGGGCCGTCGTGCGTTTTCAAGGCGGCCATAACGCCGGCCATACGCTGGTGATCAACGGTGTCAAAACCGCCTTGCATTTGATACCCAGCGGCATCATGCGTGCCGGAGTGAAGTGCTACATCGGCAATGGCGTGGTTCTATCGGTGGCGAAATTGCTCGAAGAAATGGCTGGGCTGGAAAAGGCGGGCGTGGAACTGCGTTCGCGTCTGCGCATCAGCGAAGCATGCCCCTTGATTTTGCCGTTCCATGCGGCCCTCGATGTGGCGCGCGAAGCGGCGCGTGAGAAGGGCGGCAGTGAAAAAATTGGCACCACCGGGCGCGGCATCGGCCCGGCCTATGAAGACAAGATTGGCCGCCGCGCGCTGCGCGTTCAAGACCTCAAGCACCCAGAACGCTTCGCCGCCAAGCTGCGCGATCTACTGGACCTGCATAACCATGTGTTGACGACCTACCTGGGTTCTGCGGCTTTTGATTTCGGACCGCATCTGGCACCGTACATGCAAGATGGCCGGGTTCTTTTTCAACCGGTGTTCGATGAAGCGATGCGCCATGCGGCGATCCTCCAGCCCATGGTCGCTGACGTGTCGCGCGAACTCAACGAGGCCCATTTGCGTGGCGACAACATCCTGTTTGAAGGCGCGCAGGGCACCTTGCTGGATGTGGACCATGGCACCTATCCGTTTGTTACCTCCAGCAATTGTGTGGCGGGTAATGCGGCTGCGGGCGCTGGCGTGGGCCCCGGCTTGTTGCACTACGTCTTGGGTATCACCAAAGCCTACTGCACCCGCGTTGGCAGCGGACCGTTTCCCACCGAACTCGAATGGGAAAAGCCCGGTACGCCGGGCTACCACATGAGCACGGTGGGGTTTGAGAAAGGCGTTACCACCGGGCGCTCACGCCGTTGCGGCTGGTTTGACGCGGCGCTTCTCAAGCGCTCAGCGCAGGTCAACGGTTTGTCCGGCTTATGCATTACCAAGCTCGATGTATTGGATGGTCTGTCCGAGTTGAAGCTCTGTACCGGTTACCGGCTTGGCGGTGATCTGGTGGATATTCTTCCTATGGGGGCGGACGACATTGCTTTGTGTGAACCGGTGTACGAGACCCTGCCGGGATGGAGTGATACCACCGTCGGCACTACCGATTACGCGCGTCTGCCAGTGGCGGCCCGGCACTATCTGGAGCGCATCGAACAGATCACCGGCGTACCCATCCACATGGTCTCCACCAGCCCGGACCGTGACCACACGATTTTGATGCGCGATCCTTTTTTGGTCCCCTGATTTTCAACTTTTAACCGGAGTCCCGCATGTTGACTGAAGATGGTAAGCACCTGTACGTCAGCTACGACGAGTACCACAACCTGATCGAGAAGTTAGCGATCAAGGTGTTCCAATCCGGCTGGGAGTTCGACACCATTCTGTGCCTGGCGCGCGGCGGTATGCGCCCCGGCGACATTTTGTCGCGCGTGTTCGACAAGCCGCTGGCCATCATGTCAACCAGCTCTTATCGCTCGGACGCCGGTACCGTGCAAGGCAACTTGGATATCGCCCGTTTCATCACCACGCCCAAGGGCGAGATCGCAGGCAAAGTTCTGCTGGTCGACGACCTGGCCGATTCTGGTCACACCCTGAGTGCGGTGATGCACCAGCTACGCACCAACTACAAGCCAATCACCGAGCTGCGCAGCGCAGTCATCTGGACCAAGGCCTTGTCCACCTTCAGCCCCGATTACTCGGTGGAGTTTTTGCCCACCAACCCCTGGATCCACCAGCCCTTTGAGAGCTACGACGCCATGCGGCCCGAGCAGCTGATCCACAAGTGGAGCGTCTAGCGCGCGCTATGGAGAAAACGGCTCCCACCGCGCTGATCCACCACCCCTACCGGCCCCCGGAGGGTTTCGATTCGCCGCAGCCCGGCATCTTCAAAGCCTCATCGGTTTTTTTCCCGAACGTGGCGGCTATGCGCAGCCGCGAGTGGAAAGATAAAACCGCCTACACCTACGGTCTGCACGGCACCCCCAGCAGCTACACGTTAGAGGAGCGTTTGTGCGCCCTCGAGGGTGGCTTGCAGTGTGTGCTCGCGCCCAGCGGCCTGGCCGCTTTGGCGCTGGTGTCGCTGTCCTTGTTGCGTTCAGGCGACGAGGTCTTGCTGCCCGAGAACGTCTACGAGCCCAACAAATCGCTGGTGGAAGCCGAGCTGCACACATGGGGCATCACGCACCAGTTTTACGACCCCATGGACCTGGCCGATTTTGAAGCGAAGCTGAGCGACAAGACCCGCCTGGTGTGGCTGGAGGCTGCCGGTTCCGTGACCCTGGAGTTCCCCGATTTGCCGGCCATGGTGCGGCTGTGCAAAGCCAAAGGCATATGCACCGCGTTGGACAACACCTGGGGTGCAGGTATTGCTTTCAATCCCTTTGACCTGCTGCCCGGCATCACACCGGCGCTGGGCGTCGACATTTCCACGCAAGCCTTGACCAAATACCCCAGCGGCGGCGGCGATGTCCTGATGGGCAGCGTCATTACCCGCGACCCGGCGCTGCACATGCGCATCAAGCTCACCCATATGCGCCTGGGGTTGAACGTAGGCTCTAATGATGTGGAACTGGTGTTGCGCGCGCTGCCCAGCATCTATCTGCGCTATCGGGCCCACGATACGAGTACCCGCGCGCTGGCCATGTGGTGCCAAAGCCAGCCCGAATTCGCCCAGGTTTTGCACCCAGCGTTACCGGGCTCGCCGGGGCACGGCCATTGGCGCAGCCTGTGCGCTGGTAACGCCGCCGCCTGCCTTTTTTCGGTGGTGCTGGACGCGCGTTTCAGCCAGGCACAGGTCGATGCCTTCGTGGACGCCTTGCGTTTGTTTCGCCTGGCCTATAGCTGGGCGGGCCCAATCAGTCTGGTAGTTCCCTACGACCTGGCGCGTTCGCGTGTTCGGTGGCCTACACAGGTTGAGCGGGGCACGGTGGTGCGTTTTGCCGTGGGTCTGGAAGACTCGCGGGACTTGCAGGCAGATCTGGAACAAGCCTTGGCCGTGTTACGCGGGTGTTAAAGTCAGTGCTACTCCACTGAAAGAACAACTTGGCAACTCCCAACTACGGTTACGAAAAACGGCAGAAAGAGCTGGCGAAAAAACGCAAAAAAGAAGACAAGCTTAAAAGCAAAACTGAGCGTCGCACCGATGGCAGCGAGCCCCTGCTTGATGGCGATCAAGCGCCGGATGCAGCTTCAGCTCCCGCACATCCGGAAATCACGCCGTCAAGCCCTTAAGCTGCGCTGCCGCAGCATCCATCTCCGCTGCGCTGCGTCCATCGGGAGAGATATCTATGGCCTGTGTAAAACGGCTGAAGTTGCGCTGCATAGACTGTATGTATACCGGGTCATAGTGGGTTAACAGCAGATCTTGTACGACTGCCGCCAGATCCCCACGGCCTACGCTGTCCTTCCATGCCGCTACCACCGCCTTGCCGCGTTGCGCCGTGAGCACGTCCAAGCGGTCGCAAAAATGCGCGGGGTTAGCCACGAAGTAAGCGTAGTCCTCCAGCAGCAATTGCACCCTTTCGGCAATCGGCAGCTGCAGATTGATGCAGGGACTCTGGCGTATGCGATCCATTAGAGGCTGCGCTACAGCCACGTTACCGACCTTTTTGCTCTCGCTTTCCACAAACACGGTGCGGGCGGGGTCAAAGCGCCGCAGCGCGTCCCACACCAGGCTGTCAAAACGCTTCTGAGTCGGTTGCGGCACACCAGGTATGGCACCCAGCACCGAGCTGCGGTGCTGCGCCAGAGCCTCCAAATCCAGCACCTGCGAACCTGCACGTTGCAAGGCATGCAAAAGCCGCGTCTTACCGGAACCGGTAGTGCCGCACACCACCTGAAACTGCAAGGTGTCTGCGCGTACTTTGATGTCGTGCAACATCGCGGCCCGGAAGGCCTTGTAGCCGCCTTCCACCAGGTTCACACGAAAGCCGATTTGGTCTAAAACCAAGGCCAGCGAGCCGCTGCGTTTGCCCCCGCGCCAGCAATAGAGCAGAGGGCTCCAGTCGCGGGTTTTGTCTAAGACCTCGCGCTCAATGTGCGCGCTGATATTGCGCGCCGCCAGCGCGGCACCGCGTTTTTTGGCCTCGAAGGCGTTGACCTGCTTGTAGGTGGTGCCGATGAACTGACGCTCAGCGTCGTTCAAGGTCGGCCAGTTCAGCGCCCGGGGAAGGTGGTCTTCGGCAAATTCGGATTCGCTGCGCGCGTCGATCACGGTGTCGAAGCGGTCCAGGTTCTGCACCGCATCGGCGGCGGTAATCAGCGTCAGGCTCATGGCAGCAGCCGCTTCAATCCCGCCCAGACGTTGTTGAGCAAAACAGGGTGCGCCGCTGCCGTGGGGTGGATGCGGTCGCTTTGGAACAGGTCAGCGGCGTTGGGTGCATCAGCCACGTCTTTGAGAAAAAACGGCACCAAAGCTGTTTTTTGTTCTTTGGCCACGGTGGCGAAACTGGCCGCAAACTGTTGGGCGTAATCCGGTCCGTAATTGGGTGGCACCTGCATACCCAGCAGCAAGACACGCGCTCTGGCCGACCGCGCCAACTGCGCCATGGCGCGCAGATTCTTGCGCGTCATCTCCAACGGCAGACCGCGCAAGGCGTCGTTAGCCCCCAGTTCAATCACCACGACAGCGGGCGCGTGTTGTTGCAGCAGGGCGGGCAAACGCGCCAAGCCGCCCGATGTGGTGTCGCCGCTGATGCTGGCGTTCACCACTTTGACAGCGTGTTTCTCTTGTAGCAGGCGTTGTTCCAGCAAAGCAACCCAGCCGCTGCCTTTGGCCAGCCCGTATTCGGCGCTCAGTGAGTCGCCCAGTACCAGCAAGGTTGGCGGTGTGCTTTGCGTCAGAGCGGCGTCTGCCATAAGGACAGTCAGGCAGCCTAGGATACAGTCGCGTCGATTCACAGAAGGCCCCATGTCAGATTCCATTGTTTCGGTAGAAAAAGTGTGCAAAACCGTCGAAGACTCGACCGGCCGCTTGCAAATCCTGCGTGATGTCGATTTTGCGCTAAGCGCCGGCGAGACCGCCGCCATCGTTGGCGCGTCCGGTTCAGGCAAGAGCACGCTGCTCTCGATCCTGGCTGGCCTGGACCTGCCCAGCAGCGGCACGGTGCGCATTGCCGGTGCCGACCTGTTCAGCTTGGACGAAGACGCGCGGGCCGCTGTAAGGGCGCGTTCGGTGGGCTTTGTGTTCCAGAGCCTGCAGCTACTCGGCAATTTGACCGCCATTGAGAACGTGATGCTGCCACTTGAACTAGCCGGTCGCCCCGATGCGCGGGCCGCTGCGGCGCGCATGCTGGAGCGCGTGGGTCTGGGCGGCCGCTTAAAGTCTTACCCCAAAGTGCTCAGCGGTGGTGAACAGCAGCGGGTTGCACTGGCGCGGGCTTTTGTGGTGCAGCCGGTGCTGCTGCTGGCAGACGAGCCCACCGGCAGCCTGGACTACGCCACGGGCGAGACCATCATGGCGCTGATGCTGGAGCTGAACCAGGAGCAGGGCACGACGCTGGTGCTGGTCACGCATGACCGCGGTATTGCAGCGCGCTGTTCGCGCGTCTTCACCATGGAAGCCGGGCGATTGCGTGAGGGTGCACAGGGCACGGCGGGATAATGGCCTATGTCTAGCGCCAAAACCTTGTTCGGCTTCCACGCCGTCGGGGTGCGTATCAAAACCGCACCCGCGTCGATTCTCGAAATCCACATCGAACCCACCCGACGTGACGCCCGGATGCGCCAATTTGTAGAGCGCATCAAAGAGGCCGGTATACGGCTGATCGAATCCGACGGCATGCGCTTGGCCAAGCTGTGCGGCAGCCATGGCCACCAAGGCGTGGTGGCGCGGGTCCAGGCCATCATCCAAACACATTCGCTGGACGAATTGCTGGAGCGGCTGGAGGCCAGTCAAGCCGATCTAACCGTGGCGCAGCGCGTGCAGCCCTTGCTGCTGGTCCTCGATGGCGTGACCGATCCGCACAACCTGGGTGCATGCTTGCGGGTGGCTGACGGCGCCGGTGCCCACGCGGTGATAGCACCCAAAGACCATGCCGCCGGTATCAATGCCACCGTGGCCAAGGTGGCCAGTGGCGCAGCGGAGACGGTGCCGTATTTCATGGTCACCAATCTGGCGCGCACCCTAGGTGAGCTGAAGGAACGCAACATTTGGGTCATCGGGACCAGCGACGCTGCCACCCAAACCATCTACGAGGCCGACTTGCGGGGCCCGGTCGCCTTGGTGCTTGGTGCAGAAGGCGACGGCATGCGCCAGCTCACGGCCAAGACCTGCGACCAGTTGGTGCGCATTCCCATGCAAGGCGCGGTGGAGAGCCTGAATGTGTCGGTGGCCAGCGGCGTCTGTTTGTTTGAGGCCGTGCGCCAGCGAACCCGCCCGGCCTGATCAGAGCCAGCCCACTGCCCCAAGCGCGGCGCCAGCGGCAATCAGCCAGAGCATGTGGACGCGGGTACGCCACACCAACAAGGCGGATACGCCCGTCAAGCCCCACAGTACGGGCATGTCGTACGGCATGCCGTGGGCTGCGCCCAGCGTCCAAGCGGTGGCCAAGAGCAAACCAATGACGATGGGCCCCATTGCCAGTTTGAAGCCGCGCACCCCCAGCCGGGAGCGGTTGCGGTGCACCCAGCGCGCCGCGTACAAGGTGAGCGTGGTAGATGGCGCGAGGATGCCGATGGTCGCAGCCGTAGCGCATGCAACCGGTAGCAACCACGCCAGTTCGGGCGCATGCGCACCGGCGGCGGCATTGGCACCGACGTTCCAGGCCAGAACTGACACGAACAAAAGGTTGGGGCCGGGTGCGGCTTGGGCCAGCGCAATCGAGGCGCTGAACTGGCCTTCGCCCAGCCAGTGCTTGTCCAACACCAAAAACCGGTGCATTTCCGGGACGGTGGTAATGGCCCCACCCACGGCCAGCAGCGATAGGGTGAGGAAATGCAGAAACAGGGTCAGGCAATCAGCCCAGGCAAAGGCACCCAGATCGATGGGACTCATGATTGAGCGACCTCCGCGCGGGCTTGCAGCCACACCAGACGCCAGGCCAAGAGTGTGCCCGGCAGCCCCAGCCCCAGCAGCAGCCAGACCAGCGGAACATGCAGCACTACCGCGCCGACCAGCGTCAAACCCACGAGTACGGTGCAACCGGTCACGCCGAACGGGTGGCCGCGCAAACCGCTGGTCAGCTTGAGCGCGGAGCCGGCGATCAGCCCGGCCGAGACCGCACCCATGCCGCGCAACATGCCTTGCACCATGGGGACATCCAGCATATTGAATAGGGAGG
>CAIOUR010000228.1 GCA_903861575.1 uncultured beta proteobacterium
AGTGCATCCGACGCACACGGAAGCATGGTGGCTACCCCTGAACGGGAAGGGTTCCGATGGCTAATTTCTTGATTTTCGTAAGCATTGATTGCGCGTTGTTTTGCGCAGCACTGGCTTGCAGGATACGATGCCGCGATGCGGGACGCCCGGGAGCTACTGAACAAGAGGGGTAGACCATGAACTTTCAAGAGCGTGTGGGCTATTGGATGTTGGCGTGCTTCGGGCTGGATGACACGGCCAGTGTGAAGCAACGCGCATTTCGCATGCTGGAAGAGGCCAACGAGCTGGCGCAGGCCGTGGGCGTGACGGCCGAAGAAGCGCACCAACTGGTGGATTATGTGCAAAGTCGGCCCGTGGGCGATCCTGTGCAGGAATTGGGTGGGGTATTGCTCACTGTGTCCGGACTGGCCACTGCGCTGAACTTGGACATGGAACACGCGGGCGAAATGGAATTGAACCGGTGCTGGGTGAACCTGCCGGCCATACAGGCCAAGAACGCCACGAAGAAGGCAGATAGTGCGCTTCCTGGTGTGCTACCACCTGCGGCGCCATCGGAAGCAACTGCGCAACCGCCATGCACTACGTGTCGCCGGGACACGCTCCATAAAGTCGCAACCACTGTTCATGGTGAGACGCAATGGACGTGGGCCTGCACCACATGCGAAGAACAGGCCGCGATGGAATCCAAGGCGTGGGATTTGTATTGTGACGAAACGCGCAACAACCGGTTTGCGGCAGAGTCATGGGACAAGCTGCCCCAAACGGTGCGTGACCGTTACATACTGCGCGCCCGGACTAATTCGCCACCGGCCTAAAAATCACCACCGCACTGGGGAATGGTGCCGGATTTAAGCTATTGCCAAATTTGAGCCGGCCCCGGATGAATCGGATTTCATGGCGTTTCACGTAATCATGCCAATAAGCGGTGTCTGTACGTGCTGGTAGTAGGCCAACTGTCAAGACCCCCCCCCGTGCTTTCCTGGTGTGCCTTTTTGATCCACTGGCCGATGGTGCGGCCATAGGGCGGATTCATCCAACAGTTTCCGATCCAACATTGCTTCAACCCGTCCATCTGCGGCGTGAAGTAGTGGGCGCACTTGGCATTTTCGGGAGTCGCGCACACATCCGTGTTGAAGCTGAATTCAGCGTGCAACTGGTCAAAGACGTGTTGAGGTGTAGCATGAAGGTCCGTGGCCGAACTGAAATGCACTCGCGTGTCCACTACTTCCCTCCCGCTTGCGCCGCTGCATAGGCGGCAGCTACTGCGCCGGGGTCTGTCAGGTTGCACACATTGGGCAACGTGAACAGCCGGGGGCGTGTGCCATCCGATAGCGCAACGGGCACACGGCCATCTGGCAGGTGCTCATGGAGCATATAGCCCATGTTCTCCAGAAGTTCCCGGCGGGCGTTACGCGGCAGTACACGCGCTTTGCCCAGTTCGTGCAGCAGGTTGTCGAAGGCCATGGACGAAATCCAACCGCCCCTGAAGCCCGGACGGCCCTCGCTGATAGCTTCAGCCACTTCCTGTTCAATCGTGCCCAATCCGGCCTTGAGTGCGGCCTCCGTGGACGATGTACGGGGCGCACGGATACACGCGCCAGCAGGGTTCCACTGATCGGGAATCTTGTAGTGCATCAGGAAATGGGCCAAATAGGCCATTCCTTTGCCGCCCAAGTGCGGGAACAGCCACGGGCGCAGGTACTTGTCGAAGTATTCTTCAGTCAGGCCACTGCGGGCCAAGTCCGTGACGTGCTGCTGGGCGCAGAAAAAAGGGCAAATGCGCCGGTCATTCTTCGTCTTGCGCAGCCCGCTGGCGTGGTTGCTGTTTAGAACAAAATTGGCGCAGAAGTCGCGGGATACTTTCG
>CAIOUR010000229.1 GCA_903861575.1 uncultured beta proteobacterium
CTATCTTCCGACGCCATTACGACAGGCAGGCCGCCCAAATCAGCCTGCGCCGCGCCATCGCCCTCTATGCTGGCTTCCACCGTCAATCAGGTGCCGCCGACTCGGAAATATACAAACGGTTCTTTTTTCAATTCGGGACCGATATGGCCACCGCACAAACGCACGGCGCGACAGAAGCGGCGGCACTAGATGCGCGAATTGCGGCCTACCTGGCATCCATCAACGTGGTAGAGGCGTCATGAAGCGAAACAAAAAAAAACGGCGAATGGACCCTCAAGCTGATTTCGGACACGCTGGCGCTGATGGCATTGGATTATCCGGACGTGCCGGCGGTGCCGGCGGTGCCGCGCAGCACCCATTGGCGCCCCGTCCAATTGTGGAGAGACATGGATAGCACCGTCACTTTCCGTTTCGGCACGTTAACACTGCGGTGCGCAGCCACGCGAGGGTCCGTTTTACGCATGGCTAGGAAATTCAGCCGTGTGCCGGATGGACTTGGCATTGCGGGACGTAACATCCTGCCCAATAGGGCAACTCTGCATCGTCCAAAGAACGCGGATTCTGTGCTGAGTCAACTGGAAAAGGAACTGGCTGATGAACATTAACGATACTGCGAAATATGCGGACATCAGCCCATGCAGCACATACCGTTTTGTGTTGCTGCGTCAGCACAAGGGTTTGACGCCTGACACCATGCGCACCGTCATTTTCGTGTTGAACAACCCCAGCATAGCGGATGCTGAACTGGATGACCCGACAGCCACGCGCGGATGGGGCTTCACGGAAAGCTGGGGTTACAATCGAATGGTGTTCATCAACGTGAACCCGCACCGGTCCACGGACCCGAAGGCGCAAGAATTTCCCACCGCATGGGCGCTGGAGAAAAATCGTGCAATCCTTCAACGTCCGCAGCAATACGCAGGAGACAAACCACCGTTGATTGTGGCCGCGTGGGGCGATGATGCAAACCCGCGCTTGGTAATCGCTGCGCGCCATTGGCTGCCCGCGCCAATTTACCACTTGGGCACATTGACCAAAGCGGGCAATCCGCGTCATATCCTGTATCTGAAAGGTGATCTGTTCCCCACGCCTTGGCCGTCTCCTGTGAGTGCAAAATGAGTCAACCCCAGATAGTCCTGCGCATCCGTCCATTCCACGCCGGCGTTGATGTGTACCGGGTCACCGATATAGGGCCTGAACACGCAGGCAGTGGGCACACACTTGAAGAAGCGGTGCGCAACGCGTCCAATTTTCTCAATTGTGAACTGTTGCTCCATTTGGAAGTGGCGACCCGATGACGCCCACCCCCAAAGCCAGTGAAAGCAACGTGCAGGCCAATGTGCGCCTGCGTGCCGCGCAGATGAACAAGCGTCTGTTCCGCAACAACGTGGGCGTGCTGCAAGATATTACAGGGCGCCCCGTGCGGTACGGCCTGGCCAATGAATCCAAGGCACTGAACGAAGTTTTGAAGTCGGGCGACCTGATCGGATGGGAGCCGGTGGTGATCACACCGGACATGGTGGGCAAAACCATTGCACGGTTCCTGTCTGTCGAAACCAAGCCTGAAGGGTGGAAGCCCAGCAGCTGCAGCGAACACGACAGAGCGCAGCAGGCATGGGCCGCACTTGTCAACCGTGAAGGGGGCCGCGCAATTTTTGCAACTGGCCCCGGCGATCTGTAACATTCTTGATTCAACCGTCAAAGGCTCCC
>CAIOUR010000230.1 GCA_903861575.1 uncultured beta proteobacterium
ACCGACTACCAAGAAAGCGTGCTGCCCAAAGGTCTGCCGCGCGTGGCGGTGGAAATGGGCTGCAGCGGCGGCTGGTGGAAATATGGCTGCGCGGCGGTGGTCGGCATCGACACCTATGGCGAGTCTGCGCCCGCGCCGGTGCTGTTCGAGCATTTCGGCTTCACGCCCGAGAACGTGGCCGACACGGTGCAAGCCGCATTACAGAAATAATTTTCAGGAGTATTGATTTCATGGCTATCAAAGTAGGTATCAACGGGTTCGGGCGCATCGGGCGCATGGTGTTTCGCGCTGCGGTACAGAACTTTTCGGACATCGAAATCGTGGGCATCAACGACCTGCTCGAACCCGATTACCTGGCCTACATGCTGCAATACGACAGCGTGCACGGGCGTTTCCAGGGCGACGTATCGGTGCAGGACGGGGCGTTGGTGGTGAACGGAAAAACCATCCGGCTCACCCAAGAGCGGGATCCGGCCAATCTGAAATGGAGCGCGGTCGGCGCGGATGTGGTGATTGAAGCCACCGGCTTGTTCCTGGACAAAGCTACTGCCGAAAAACACCTGGCTGCCGGCGCGAAAAAGGTACTGCTATCGGCCCCGAGCAAAGACGATACCCCCATGTTTGTCTTCGGCGTGAACCACGCGACCTACGCAGGTCAGACGATTGTCTCGAACGCCTCGTGCACCACCAATTGCCTGGCACCGGTGGCCATGGTGCTGAACGACAAATGGGGCATCAAGCGCGGCCTGATGACTACGGTACATGCGGCAACCGCGACCCAGAAGACGGTGGACGGCCCAAGCAACAAAGACTGGCGCGGCGGGCGCGGCATTCTGGAAAACATCATTCCCTCCAGCACAGGCGCTGCCAAGGCGGTGGGCGTGGTGATTCCGGCGCTGAACAAAAAACTCACCGGCATGTCCTTCCGCGTACCCACCAGTGATGTGTCGGTGGTGGACTTGACCTGCGAACTGAATACCGCAGCGACCATGGCGGAGATTTGCGCGGAGATGAAAGCCCAAAGCCAAGGCGCGCTCAAAGGCGTGCTGGGTTACACCGAAGACAAGGTCGTGGCCACCGATTTCCGCGGCGACCCCCGCACCTCGATTTTTGACGCCGACGCCAGCATTGCATTGGATGGCACCTTCATCAAAATCGTGAGTTGGTATGACAACGAGTGGGGCTACTCCAACAAGTGCCTGGAAATGGTGCGCGTTATCTCGGCATAAAAAACAGCCCAGGGAGGGTTGATATGGCTTCGCTTCCACCGGACACACCGCTTCGCCCGCTGCCACGGCTGATATTTGCCAGCCGCTGGCTGCAAATGCCGCTCTACCTGGGGCTAATCGCCGCGCAAGGCGTCTACGTCTACCACTTCTGGGTCGAATTGCTGCACCTGCTGGAGGCCGCTTTCGGCAACCAGGCTGCGCTTCAGCAACTGATTTCGGCGATCGGCTACCGCAGCGATTACCAGATCACGGCGCTCAACGAGACGCTCATCATGCTGGTGGTGCTGGCGCTGATCGACGTAGTGATGATCTCCAACCTGCTGATCATGGTCATTGTGGGCGGCTACGAGACTTTTGTCAGCCGTCTTCATTTGGAGGGCCACCCTGATCAGCCCGAATGGCTGGACCATGTGAATGC
>CAIOUR010000231.1 GCA_903861575.1 uncultured beta proteobacterium
CTTCCTCGGTCATGAAGGATGTTTCGATATCGATCTGCGTGAACTCGGGCTGGCGGTCGGCGCGCAGATCCTCATCGCGGAAGCACTTGGTGATCTGGTAGTAACGATCGAAGCCTGCCACCATGAGCAACTGTTTGAACAACTGCGGGCTTTGCGGCAGCGCAAAGAACTGACCATCATGCACCCGGCTGGGCACCAGGTAATCGCGTGCGCCTTCGGGCGTGCTCTTGGTGAGCATGGGGGTCTCGATATCAATAAACCCGTCGGCATCCAAAAACTTGCGTACCTCCATCGACACGCGGTAGCGCAGAATCAGGTTGTTCTGCATGTAGGGGCGACGCAGATCCAACACACGGTGCGTCAGGCGGGTGGTCTCCGACAGGTTTTCCTCGTCCAGCTGGAAAGGTGGCGTCACTGACGGGTTCAGCACGTTCAACGCGTGGCACAGCACCTCGATTTTTCCGCTCTTGAGATTGTCGTTTTGCGTGCCTTCAGGCCGCGCACGCACCAAACCTGTAACCTGGATACAAAACTCATTACGCAAATCTTCGGCCACCGCAAACATCTCGGGCCGGTCGGGATCGCAAACGACCTGCACATACCCTTCGCGGTCGCGCACGTCGACAAAAATGACGCCGCCATGGTCGCGGCGCCGGTTGACCCAGCCGCAAAGCGATACCGTTTGACCCATCAGGTCTTCGGTCACCAGACCGCAATAGTGAGAACGCATGGACATAGCTTCTTTCTTCGCGCCTTCAAAGCGGCGCAGGTTCACAAGACATCATGGAGCAGCGTGGTCGGTGGGTGCAACCGCGCCCATAGACAGAACATAGGTCAGAGCCTCATCCACACTCATTTCCAGCGCGATCACTTCCGATCGCGGCAGGACCACAAAGTAGCCGCCCGTGGGGTTGGGCGTGGTGGGCACGTACACGCTGATAAATCCTTCGCCGAGGTGACGCGCCACCTCGCCGGTGGGTTCGCCCGTCTGGAACGCGATGGTCCAACGACCCGGCGCTGGAAACTGCACCAGCAATGCAGTACGGAAGGCGTTGCCATTGCTGGAAAACAGCGTGTCGGAGACCTTTTTCACGCTGTTGTAAACCGAGCGAAAAACCGGAATCCGTGTAATCAAGCGGTCCCATTGCTTCAACCACCAGCGTCCGGCCACGTTGGAGACGAGCGCACCGGTGACGATGACAAACAGCAGCACGACCGCAATCCCTACGCCGGGAATTGCCAAGGCACGCACAATGGCGTTGCCTGTGGCATCCGAGGTAACAGCCGTCAAGCCCGCCAGCAAGGAATGCGACACGCCATCTAGGGTCTGCAACAGCCAGTTCAGCACCCACAAGGTAATTGCCAGGGGCAGCCACACCATCAGGCCCGTGAAAAAATATTTCTTGATCGGCATGGCTCGTCAGCGCTCAGAGGTACCGGGCGCGGCGCTTCAAGCGGCGCTGGAGGAAGGTGCTGCGGCTGCTGGCGCAGCGCTGGGGGCCGGAGAAGGCGCCGCGGGCGGTGTCGCCGTTGGGGCTGGGGTCGGGGAAGACGCAGCATCCGAAGGTGCAGCGGGCTTTGTCTCGCCGTTGGCGGCCGCTTCACCACCACCGGCCGATTTTGCGCTCTGACCGTCCCTAAAGTCTGTTACGTACCAGCCCGAGCCTTTGAGCTGAAAACCAGCGGCGGTGACCTGCTTTTGAAACTTCGCCTGGCCACACGATGGGCAATCGGTCAACACAGAATCAGAAATTTTCTGCAACACGTCTTTGGCAAATCCGCAGGACTCGCAGCGATAGGCGTATATGGGCATAGCGGGGAAATCTCTCAACTGGGGGCCGAACTGGGCGTAGCCCGCGATTATAGGTTGCGCACCCGTGGCGCAGCGCGCCTAGAGAAAGCGCAACCAGACCATCGCCGCCACACCGATGGTGCCGATCACAAAACCCACAGCCATATATAGCAAGGCCTGTAGCAGGCGATTGGTGCGACGCTGTTCAGTCAGCAAATGGAGAAAAAGTTGCTGCGATTGATCGTCTGGCTCCGCCCGCGCGCCACGTTGCAGGTAGGTGTGCAAAAGCCCCGGCAACTCAGGCAACAATTTGGCGTAGCGTGGGGATTGGGCCTTGAGCTCGTTCCAAAGCCGCTTGGGACCAATCTGGTCCTTCATCCACTGCTCCAAAAAGGGCTTGGCGGTGGCCCAGAGGTCGAGATCAGGATCGAGCTGCCGCCCCAGACCCTCGATGTTAAGCAGCGTTTTTTGCAAAAGCACCAGCTGCGGCTGGATTTCCACATGGAAGCGGCGCGAGGTCTGGAACAGGCGCATCAGCACCATACCCAACGAAATTTCTTTAAGCGTCCGGTCGAAGTAGGGTTCGCAGACTGCGCGAACCGCCGCCTCCAACTCGTCAATGCGGGTGTCCGCCGGCACCCAGCCGGACTCCACATGCAACTCGGCGACGCGCTTGTAGTCGCGCCGGAAAAACGCCACAAAGTTTTGCGCCAGGTATTCCTTATCGACCTCGGTCAGCGAACCTACGATACCGAAATCCAGCGAGATGTAGCGACCAAAGCTTTGCGGGTCCAGACTGACCTGGATGTTGCCCGGATGCATGTCCGCGTGGAAAAATCCATCGCGAAATACCTGGGTGAAGAAAATCGTCACCCCGTCACGGGCGAGCTGCGGAATGTCGACACCCGCACTGCGCAGGCGCTCCACCTGGCTGATCGGTACGCCATGCATGCGCTCCATCACCAACACATTGGTGCTGCAGTAGTCCCACAGCATCTCCGGAATCAAGACCAACCCCAGATCCCGCATGTTCCGGCGCAACTGGGTGGCGCTGGACGCCTCGCGCACCAGATCGAGCTCGTCGTGGAGGTATTTATCGAACTCGGCCACTACCTGACGGGGCTTGAGGCGTCGACCATCGGCCGACAACCATTCCAGCCAACCCGCCATCATGCGCATGAGCGCGAGGTCTTTGTCGATCACCGCCAGCATGTTCGGGCGCAGTACCTTGACCGCCACCTCGCGCTCGCGACCGTCCCGGTCAATCAGCACCGCAAAATGCACCTGCGCCACGGACGCACTGGCCACGGGCTCGCGCTCAAAGCTGGTGAACACGGCGCTGATCGGGCGACCCAGGGCTTTTTCAATGGCTGCGGCGGCAATGTCCGCATCGAAAGGCGGTACCGCGTCCTGCAGCTTGGCCAGTTCATCCGCGATATCCAGCGGCATCAAATCGCGCCGGGTCGAGAGCACCTGGCCGAGCTTGATGAAAATCGGGCCCAGACTCTCCAAAGCCTCACGGATGCGCTGACCGCGTGGCGCGCTGAGGTTACGACCCCACGCAAAGCGACGCGCCAGCCACTTCAACCCAGGCTGGTTGAAACTGTCCAGAAGCAGTACGTCGAGCCCGAAGCGCAAAAACACCCAGACGATAAAGACACCGCGAAAAAGGCGGGTCATCGGGTGCTTCCAAATGCACCGGCACCGCGCGCAACAAAGCTGCGCAGAACCGCGAGTGCAGCCTTCGCTGCCTGTGACAGCAGATGCGCAGGCACATCACCCAAGAACCGTGCGACGTCCTCCTCCAAGTCCCAGCGTACGTGGTCAGCTAACCAATTGACTTCGGCAGCCAGTTGCACATCGCCGTCAATGTGCACGGTGGGCTTTTCGCCCTGCATCAGGCGACGCGCGATATCCAGTGGCGCTTCATCGGCCAGCACAATCGACAAATCAGGCTGCGCTGCTGCGTCTGCCAGGTCCAGCAAACCGGCAGGCGTGATGGCAAGAAACAGGGAATAAGACTGCCAGCGCGCCAAAATGCGCTGGCCTTTGTGCTGCTTGAGCCGCACCATCGCAGCGGGCTCCTGCTGCAGCACATGATTCAAGAGCAAGACCAGGCGGTGCTGCAACTCCTGCACCGCCCAAGTCGGCACCGGAGCGGCCCGCTTGCCGCTCAAAATCTGCTGCAAATCATTCCATGAAGCGCTGAAGGGTGTAGTGGTTTCCATAGGTGCATTATTCCGCAGCGCACGGCCACGCCGGATGCTGCTGTCAGGCTGCAAGCCGCCTATTGCAATGCTTGTACGCCTGCCACCAACCAGCCCGCGCTGCCGTCTTTAGGTTTGCTCATGTTCCACACCTCGCGGAATGGAGCCGGGCCCGTCGAGGGGTTCTCGCGGATCATTCCCGAAAACTCAACGCTGGCGAGGTAGTCAGCTGCGCTCTCTTCAATGCCCAGCAAGCGGGCATCAAGCATCACAACCTCTGTCACATTGACCGGTGTGCCGGTATGCGTGTCGCGCTCGGCGAGCTGGGTTTTTATTTCGCTCAGCATCTGGTCGGTCATGAAGGCCCGAAGGGCGCTCAAGTCCGAGTGGTCCCAGGCGGCTTGCAGGCTGACAAAATTGCGTTTGCATGCCGCGAGAAAGCCTTCCGTATCAAAACCGGCTGGCACGCCCCAGGATTGCGAACCTGTCAACGCCGAACCGATCATGCTGCCCTGCCCCGCTTCCGGCTGGAAGTTGCTACGCTCATAGGGCCGGGCGGACGCATCGTTGCCCACATTCTCCGGGCGGTAGGTCGGGCTGTAGCTGCCGCTGGGCACCGCAAAGGGTTGCTGTGCGGGCCCATCGGCACGGCGGCGCATCAACCACCCGATCGCTGCCAGGGCCAGCATGGCCAACAACGCAACCATCAAGATATTGCCAAATTCAGCGCCAAAGCCCATGGAGTGGGCCAACCACGCCAAGCCCAGACCGGCGGCCAGGCCACCCAGCATGGCGCCCCAGGGGCGGCGTGGGGCGGGCTGCGCCACGGGAGCGGGAGCAGGCTGTGCGGGCCGCTGTCCGGCTTGCTGCGCGGGGGCAGCCGGAGCATTGGCAGGGCCGGGCCCTGATTGACCGACGTTGCTGGATTGGCGACCCATGCTGCGTCCGCCGGAGAGGCGTCCGGCTTGCGCGTTCAAACTGATGAGCAAAAACACCAAGGCCATCAAGGCTGCGAAGAACTTCACTTTGCACGCTCCAAAAATAATCATTCAACACCGACCAGCGTACCGGTCAGCACTTGATTCCAACATGTAATGCAGCGATGCCCGCCGTGAGGTTGTGGTAATCCACATGACCGAAACCGCCTTTGTGCAACATGGTCTTTAGCGTGGACTGGTCCGGGTGCATGCGGATGGACTCGGCCAAATAGCGGTAACTGTCTGCATCGCCGGCCAGCCACTGGCCCAAGCGGGGCAGGACGTTGAAGGAATACCAGTCATACGCAGCCCGCAGGGGCTTGGCCACCGTCGAGAACTCCAGTACCAGCAGCTTCCCGCCCGGCTTGAGCACACGGCACATCTCTTCTAGCGCGCGGTCCTTGTGCGTCATATTGCGCAAACCAAACGCCACGCTGACCAGATCAAAATGCCCGTCCGCAAAGGGCAAGGCCTCGGCGTCGCACACCACGGTGGGGAGCAACACCCCAGCGTCCAGCAGGCGATTACGCCCGGTGCTGAGCATGGCGTAATTGATGTCGGTATGCACCACCTGCCCGCCTGCGCCGACCTTGCCGGCAAAGGCCAGCGCCAGATCACCCGTGCCCCCGGCAATATCCAACGCGCGCTGACCAGGCTTCAAATTGGCCACCATCACGGTGTACGCCTTCCAGGCGCGATGCAGGCCACCCGACATAACGTCATTCATCAAGTCATATTTGGGTGCCACGGAGTCGAACACGCCGCGCACGCGCTGCGCCTTCTCAGCCTCATCGACCGATTGGAATCCGAAATGGGTTTTGCTCATAAAGTTCGGCGCCTTCGCACGCTTCAATGGCTGGCACAACCGGAAACTGGGGCAGCAGGCATAGGCCCATCGCGCTCGCGCCCCGCGGCTTGCAAACGGGCTTCGTACTGCGCCCACAAGGTCGCTTCTTGCGCGCCCAGGTGATACAAGTAGTCCCAGGAAAAAATGCCGGTGTCGTGGCCATCAGAAAAAACCGGCTGGACCGCGTAATTACCTACCGGCTCGAGGCTTTGCAGAGTGACCATTCTTTTGCCGGTCTGCAAGACCTCCTGCCCCTCGCCATGTCCCTGCACCTCCGCAGACGGCGAATACACCCGCATCAGCTCAAAGGGGATGCGAAAGGATGCTCCGTCCGAAAAACTAACCTCCAGAACCCGCGACTGCGCGTGTACGGTCAGCGCTTGGGGTGTGGGTGAATTTTTATTCAGGCCGGCCATGGTGTGTCAGTCAAAGGCTGCGAATGTAAGCCAACTAAACCAACACGCGCTCAATGCCACCGGCATTGGCCTGCGCGACATACTGCGGCAGCCAGTTCGCTCCCAGGATGTGCCGGGCCAACTCCACGACGATGTAGTCCGCTTCCAGCAACCCATTTTGTAGGTCATTGCCATAGCGGCTCAGGCCTTGCAGGCAGCTCGGGCAGCTCGTGAGAATTTTGGTGGGCGCCGCTACTGCTTGGGGCGCCAGCGCTCGCAACGCCGCTTCGCCCTTGCGCAATTCCTCTTCTTTGCGAAAACGCACCTGGGTGGCGATATCCGGGCGTGTCACGCCCAGCGTGCCCGACTCACCGCAGCACCGCGCACTTTGGACTACCGCATCTCCGACCAGGGCTTTGACGGTTTTCAGGGGTTCCTGCAACTTCATGGGACTGTGGCAGGGGTCATGGAACAGATACGCGCCCTGCTGCTGCGGGTTCAGCGCAATGCCCTTTTCCAGCAGGTACTCATGGATATCCACGATACGGCACCCGGGAAAAATCTTGTCGAACTCATAACCTTGTAACTGGTCATAACACGTGCCACAGCTCACCACCACGGTTTTGATATCCAGGTAATTCAGCGTGTTGGCCACGCGATGGAACAGTACGCGGTTGTCGGTGATGATTTTGTCGGCCTTGTCCTGCAAGCCGCTGGCGCGTTGCGGGTAACCGCAGCACAAATACCCCGGCGGTAAAACGGTTTGTACGCCCGCGTGCCACAACATGGCCTGGGTTGCCAGACCAACCTGGCTGAACAGGCGCTCGGAGCCGCAACCGGGAAAGTAAAAAACCGCTTCGCTGTCACTGCTGGTGGTCTGCGGGTTGCGAATGATGGGCACATAGTCTGCGTCCTCCACATCCAGCAAGGCACGGGCGGTTTTTTTTGGCAAACCGCCCGGCATTTTTTTGTTGATGAAGTGCACTACCTGCTCTTTGAGCGGTGCTTTGCCCACGGTGGCCGGGGGCCTGGCGGTTTGTTTGCGCGCCAAAACACGGAAGAGGTCGTTGGCCATGCGCTGCGCCTTGAAGCCCACATCGACCATCGCGCTGCGCATGAATTGAATGGTTTGCGGATTGGTGGCGTTCAAGAAAAACATGGCCGCAGCGTTGCCGGGCCGGAAGGACTTCTGTCCCATTTTGCGCAGCAGGTTGCGCATGTGCATGGTCACATCACCGAAGTCGATATCCACCGGGCAGGGACTCGCGCATTTGTGGCAGACCGTGCAATGGTCGGCCACGTCTTCAAATTCTTCCCAATGCCGCAGGCTGATGCCCCTGCGGGTTTGTTCTTCGTACAAAAAGGCCTCGATCAGCAACGAGGTGGCCAGTATCTTGTTGCGCGGGCTGTAGAGCAAATTGGCGCGCGGCACATGGGTGGCGCACACCGGCTTGCACTTGCCGCAGCGCAGGCAATCTTTGATGGAGTCGGAGATCGCGCCGATATCGCTTTGCTGCATGATCAGCGACTCGTGCCC
Organism: uncultured beta proteobacterium; assembly: GCA_903861575.1. Lineage (GTDB taxonomy): Bacteria > Pseudomonadota > Gammaproteobacteria > Burkholderiales > Burkholderiaceae_C > Allorhodoferax. The sequence continues at coordinate 7,756 of CAIOUR010000231.1, forward strand.
CATCAGGCCGAAGGATGGCGTGTAGGCGTTGTGCGAATGGCCCTCGGCACCCACGGGGCGCAAGAGCTTGCCTTTGTTGAAATGGCCCTCCGGGTCGATGCGGGCTTTGTAATCGGCAAACGGCTGCAGTTCGGCGTCGCTCAAAAATTCCAGCTTGGTGATGCCGATGCCGTGTTCGCCCGAAATCACACCGTCCAAGGAACGCGCCAAGGCCATGATGCGCGCCACCGCCTGGTGCGCGGTTTGCAGCATGGCGTAGTCGTCGCTGTTGACTGGAATATTGGTGTGCACATTGCCGTCGCCCGCGTGCATGTGCAAGGCCGCCCACACTCTGCCCTTGAGCACGCGCTGGTGGATCACGCGGCACTGCGCGACGATGGGCGCGAAAGCGCCACCCGTGAAGATGGTCTGCAACGGTGCCAGCAACTGGGTCTTCCAGCTCGCACGCAGGCTGTGGTCCTGCAGCTGGGGAAATAGCGTCTCCACACCATCCAGCCACGTCTGCCATTGCACGCGCACACCGGCTACCAGCACACGGGCCTGGGCCACACGCTCGCCCAGCAGGTCAGATGCCGACATCTCTGCCGCATCATCGCCCTTGCCTAGTGGCAAATGGCCGGATTCAAAAAATGCCTGCAAGGCATCGCACAAAGCCAATTTGTTGCGCAAGGACAGTTCGATGTTGATGCGCTCAATGCCGTCGGTGTATTCGCCCATGCGAGGCAGCGGAATCACCACGTCTTCGTTGATCTTGAAAGCGTTGGTGTGGCGGCTGATGGCAGCGGTGCGTTTGCGATCCAGCCAGAATTTTTTGCGGGCCTCAGGGCTGATCGCCACAAAACCCTCGCCACCGCGCACATTGGCAATCCGCACCACCTCCGATGCGGCGCGGGCCA
>CAIOUR010000232.1 GCA_903861575.1 uncultured beta proteobacterium
GTCGAGTATAGCAGCTCATAAACTATTATAACGCAATTATACAAAAATCAATCAAAAATCTGAATAACCCGCATTCTTTTTTTCACGAAGAAATTCGACCCAAGTCCAACCGTGATATTTCATAAATGAAACATTCCACATAGAATTGAATACATTATGCTCTTTACCTACCTTTATTTTCCATGTATTATGCATCTCGACCATTTTATGTATATTTGGTCTGGCCAATATACGAAATGTATCGTCCTCTGTATATTCTTTATACATTCTAAATCTTTTCAAATTCAATATTATTTACATCACTAAGTTTTGCCCAAAAGCGAATAGGCTGTCGAGGTATTCTGCCTGTAGATCCATCACTATATGTTTTAATTTTGGCAGGCAATGCTTCGCCCTTCCACAAAAAAGTGATAGAACTATAGTCCTTATTACCTTTTCGAATATAGATTCGATCAATTTTCAGCACTACACCTGCTGGAACAGTGCAAGGAATGGAGCCATAATCGTCTCCCCAGGCTCTCATTCTGCGCTGATCGTTTACCTTCTCCATCATGGTACTATTGCGATCTTCATTATAAAGATCAAAAGTCCAATCAGACAGAAGACGAATTTCGTCACCGATTTCTGGAATATAGAGTTTCATAAAATTCCCCCATCAATGTTTGAATGTAAAAACATTTCAAATTCTTCACTGGTCCAGCCAAATTGTCTAAGCCATTCTTCTTCAAGATTCGAATCCTCAAGATCGACATTGGATTCAAATACTCGTTCAAGATATTTCTCTATTAGCATTTCGCCGGAAATCAATTTATTTTTGTTCATATGTGTGAATAGAATATTTTCTACTATAAAAATCAATTCGGGCTTCCCACCCGATTGAGGCGCTTATTAAACCATCTACCATCGATGGTATTAGCCGTTGCCTTCTCGGCAAGGTTAGTGGTGCCCCGAGCCGGACTCGAACCGGCACGCCCATTACAAGCGAGGGATTTTAAGCATGTTGTCTGAAAGTTTCCTAACAGCATGGACTATCTCTTTACCTTCAACTTTACTTGTTCAGGTAGTGGGCGTTCTAAGCTGGTTATTAAGAGGACTTTACCTCTCCAGTAGTCTCTACACCTTCACCAAATGTATTTGATGCTTGGCTCGCGATTGCCATTTTACAGGCTCTCCCGAATTAACCCACAGTTTATTCAACCATTTCCGATTGAAGGGGACGGGCTTTCTGGTCCTCCCTTGTGTCTACCGATTTCACCACCGGGGCAATTAGTTTCTTTAATCTTTCATAGTTCCCACCTTTTGCTGCAAGACCGACTTTTAATAACGTTTGACGTATATTACTACACTCTGCATAAGCCGTCAATAAATCTGCGTCAGATATCTTTATTTTTCCGGAATTTATATTTCTACCTCTCCATGTATCTCTGGATTGAACGGAAACCATACAGGAACAACGACACTTTCCAACGCAGGTTCAGCCCACCATTTATTGCATGGTGTATGAAATTCTGCCTTACAAAAAAGCCCAGCCTCTATATCTTCTCTCCAAGTTGCTACAGAAATATCTTTTGCCCATTTTCCAAAGATATATCCATTTTTCTTAGAACCGGATATACCTTTAGATTCAAAAGAATGACATTCGAGTAATGATTGTAGCGAGAAATCAAATCCACAA
>CAIOUR010000233.1 GCA_903861575.1 uncultured beta proteobacterium
CATCGGCCTGGACCCGGGGCGGCGCGCCATCGCCGTGGGTGATGCGGTGCGGCCGGGCTTGCAACTGGCGTTTTGCCGCCGCAATTCCGACACCGCACGCGCGGATCTGATGCGCATCTGCGCTGAAATCCGCGAAGAATTGGAGCCGGCCGAACTGGAATACGCCGCCATGGACGGCGCGGCGGCCTCATCACCGGTCGAGCGCAAACAGATCGTCGGAGCGGTGTATGTGAGCTGTGTGGGGCGCGGCGGCGCGCATTTCGGCTGGCCGCACGCCGAGATGCAGATCGTGCGCCAAGCGCTGGGCGATGTCCCGCTGGTCGGTTTTTTTGCCAGCGGCGAAGTGGCCTATGAACACCTGTACGCCTTCACGGGTGTGCTGACGGTGTTCACCGCCAACATTGAATAGCCGTGCGCACAACCGCTTAGGCGGCGAGTGCGGCACGCATCTGGTCCACCACCGCCTTGTAGTCGGGCTTGCCAAATATCGCACTGCCCGCCACGAAAGTGTCGGCTCCGGCGTCGGCGACTCGGCGGATGTTGTCGACCTTGATGCCGCCGTCCACCTCCAGGCGGATGTCCTTGCCGCTGGCGCGGATGCGTTGACGCGCGGCCTCAACTTTGCGCAGCGCAGAATCGATGAAGCCCTGTCCGCCGAAGCCGGGGTTGACGCTCATGATCAAAATCAAATCAATGTCCTCAATCACCCAATCCAAGACGTCCAGCGGTTGGGCCGGGTTGAACACCAGCCCGGCCTGCACGCCCTGCGCCTTGATGGCCTGGATGCTGCGGTGCACATGGCCGCTGGCGTCGGGATGGAAGCTGATCAGATCCGCCCCCGCCTGCGCGAAAGCAGCCGCCAACGCGTCAACCGGCTGCACCATCAAGTGCACATCAATCGGCACCGCCTGGCCCGCTCCGGTTATGGCGTGCGGCTTGAGCGCCTGGCAGACCATGGGGCCGAAGGTCAGGTTGGGCACGTAGTGGTTGTCCATCACGTCAAAGTGGATCCAATCGGCGCCGGCGGCAATCACGGACTGGACCTCCTGGCCCAAGCGGGCGAAGTCGGCGGAAAGTATGGAGGGAGCAATGCGGTAGGTCATCGGATGATTTTCGCCTTAGCATCGGTGCATGTCAAAAACCAACCCCCGCTACCACTTCACGGTCGAGGTGCAGCCGCAGTACCTGCCCGAGCAAAGTCTGCCGCACGACAGCCTGTATGTGTTCGCGTACACCATCACCATCCGGAACACCGGCCAAGTGACCGCACAGCTGATCTCGCGCACCTGGAGCGTCAACGACGCCAAGGGCCACACCGAGCGCATCAAAGGCCTGGGCGTAGTCGGCCACCAGCCGCTGCTCAAGCCCGGCGAAGCCTTTGAGTACACCAGCGGCACCCGGCTGCGCACGCCCACCGGCACCATGCACGGCAGCTATTTCTGCGTAGCCGAGGACGGCGAAAAATTCGACGCGGACATTCCCATCTTTGTGCTGGACGCACTCAGCGGCAGCGACCGTACCCTGCACTGAAGCGCGTGGCAAGCGGCGAGGCCATGGGCGAATTCGACCTGATCCGGCGCTACTTCACGCGCCCCAGTCCCCGGGCGGTATTGGGCGTGGGCGACGACTGCGCCATCCTGCAAACCGCGCCGGGCATGCAACTGGCGATTTCCACCGACATGCTGGTCGCGGGGCGCCATTTTTTCCCCGATGTAGATCCCCGCGCGCTGGGCCACAAAGCACTGGCTGTCAACCTCAGTGACCTCGCAGCCTGCGGCGCGCGCCCTCTCGCTTTCACCCTGGCGCTGGCGCTACCCCGGGCCGATGCGGCGTGGCTGGAGCCCTTTTCCGCCGGACTCTGGGCACTGGCCGATGCCCACGGCTGCGAACTCATCGGCGGTGATACCACGCGCGGGCCGCTGAACCTGTGCATCACCGTGTTTGGCGAAGTGCCGGGTGATGCAGCGGAGCCGACGCGCACCCTCGCTTTGCTGCGCAGCGGCGCACGAGCCGGGGACGACGTGTATGTGAGCGGGACCTTGGGCGAAGCCGCGCTGGGGCTGCACCATCTTCTCGGGAAGCTGCACCTGGACGCACCGGTTGCGGCAGCATGCCGCGCGCGGTTGGAGCGCCCGACCCCGCGCGTGGCCCTGGGCTTGGCGCTGCGCGGCGTCGCCAGCGCTTGCGCCGACGTCAGCGACGGACTGCTGGGCGATCTGGGGCACATCCTGGAACGCTCGGCTGTGGGCGCGCAACTGGACGATGCGGCGCTGCTGGCTTGCTGCCCGTGGACCGATTACGGCATCGACGCGCAGCTGCTGCGCGATTGCGTGCTCAGCGGGGGGGACGACTATGAACTGGTTTTCACAGCCGCACCCGCGCATGCTGAAGCGGTTACCGCAGCGGCAAAGGCCAGCGGTACCCCGGTGCAACGCATCGGCCGTATCGACGCGCTGCCGGGCCTGCGCGTCGTGAACAGCGCCGGCCAGCCCACGGCGCAAACCCGCATCGGCTTTGACCATTTCTCGCAGGATGACAACATGCACCAGAGTGACGCCCCATGAACGATAACCTTCAGCCGGTGGTAGTGCGTCCCAGCGCCGGTTTCATGTGGCGGCACCCGGCGCACGTGTTGGCGCTGGGCTTTGGCTCGGGCCTGAGCCCCAAAGGGCCGGGAACCGCCGGTACCTTGTGGGCCTGGGCGGCTTTCGTAGCGCTGCAGCCCTGGCTGGACGACGCGGGTTGGGCGTGGGTGATCGGGGCGGGAATTCCGCTGGGCATCTGGGCCTGCGCTGCGACGGCGCGCGATATGGGCGTGGCCGATCCGAGCGCGGTGGTGTGGGATGAAGTCGTAGCCTTTTGGCTGGTGCTGTGGCTGGTGATGCCGACCGGCTGGCAGGGTCAGCTGGCGGCGTTTGCGCTGTTCCGCTTTTTTGATATCGCCAAGCCCGGCCCCGTCGGCTGGGCGGACGGCTTGTTCCACGGCGAAAACCCCGCCACCACGCCCTGGGGATGGACCCGTGCGGGCTGGGCCATCATGCTCGACGACTTGGTAGCTGCCGCTTGCACGCTGTTGGTGATTGCCTTGTGGAGGGTTTGGTAATGCAGACGCACGTGGCGGAAACAGTGCAGGCAGTGGCAGACAGCTTGCTGCGCCGCCAATGGATGCTGGCAACCGCCGAGAGCTGCACCGGCGGCATGGTGGCCGCAGCCTGCACCGATCTGGCGGGCTCCAGCGCCTGGTTCGAGCGCGGTTTCGTGACCTATTCCAACGCTGCCAAAACCCAGATGCTGGGCGTGGACGCGCTGCTCATTACCAGCCACGGCGCGGTCAGCGAGCCCGTGGCGCGCGCTATGGCGCAGGGCGCACTGCGCCATTCGGCAGCGCAAGTTGCGTTGGCCATCACGGGCGTGGCCGGCCCGGGCGGCGGCTCTGTAGCCAAGCCAGTGGGTACGGTGTGGTTTGGATTTGCCGGACCTTGGGGCGTGCACAGCGAGCTGCAACATTTTGGCGGTGACCGCGCTGCGGTGCGTCAAGCCGCTGCGCTGCATGCGCTCCTGCGCTTGAACGCACATTGCGCTGCAGATTAGCGCGGGTTTTCCCCTGAAGCCGCCCGGCGGCCCTGCCATATTCAGACTGCACAATGGGAATCCACCCGGGTAAGCCCGGGCGTACTGCGCCGGTCAGCGGACTTTTTTCTGTTTCTTTTGAGAAGGTTGTCACCATGCTTGCTCGTCTTGATGCGGTTTTTCCTTTGCGCTACTTGGCGTTTGCACTGTGCTGCGTGGGCGTCCTGTTCGGGGCGGCTCAGTTAGTTTTGGGTGGCAGCATCTTGCTGCTGCTGGTGAGCAGCGCGCTGGTCATCGTCGGGGTGCGCGATGTCAGCCAGGAGCGCAGCTCGATTCTGCGCAACTACCCGGTAATCGCCCATTTGCGCTTTCTGCTCGAATTCATCCGCCCCGAAATCCGGCAGTACTTTATTGAGAACGACACCGAAGCAATGCCCTTCTCGCGGGCGCAGCGTTCGCTGGTGTACCAGCGCTCCAAAGGCGAATCGGACAAGCGGCCTTTCGGCACCCAGCTGGACGTACACGCCAGAGGTTTTGAGTGGATGGTGCATTCCATCGCCCCCAGCACGATTGCCAGCCACGACTTCCGCATCACCATTGGCGCGGGGCGCGAGCAGCCTTACGAAGCCAGCGTCTTCAATATCTCGGCGATGAGCTTCGGCGCGCTGAGCGCCAACGCCATCATGGCCTTGAACGCCGGAGCCAAGCGCGGCGGTTTTGCGCACGACACGGGCGAGGGATCGATCTCGGTACACCACCGCAAAAACGGCGGCGACCTGATTTGGGAAATCGGCTCGGGCTACTTCGGTTGCCGCAACGAAGACGGCACTTTCAGCGCCGAGCGTTTCACCGAACACGCCACCGAGGCACAGGTGAAGATGATCGAAATCAAGCTCAGCCAGGGCGCCAAGCCCGGCCACGGCGGCGTATTGCCCGGCCCCAAAGTGACCATTGAAATTGCCGATGCGCGCGGTGTGCCGGTGGGCGTGGACTGCGTCTCTCCGGCGGCGCACAGCGCGTTTTCCACGCCGCTGGAATTGCTGCAATTTGTTGAGCGCTTGCGCACGCTATCGGGTGGCAAGCCGACCGGCTTCAAGCTGTGCATCGGCCAAAGCTGGGAATGGTTTGGCATTGTCAAAGCCATGCTCGAATCTGGCATCACACCTGACTTCATCGTGGTGGACGGCACCGAGGGAGGAACCGGCGCTGCGCCGGTCGAGTTCACCGACCACGTGGGCGCGCCGCTGCAAGAGGGGCTGACGCTGGTGCACAACACGCTGCGCGGCGCGGGTCTGCGCGACCGCATCAAGATCGGTTGCGCTGGCAAGGTGATCACGGCTTTTGATGTGGCCCGAATGCTGGCACTCGGGGCAGACTGGTGCAACAGCGCGCGCGGCTTTATGTTCGCGCTGGGTTGCCTGCAAGCCCAGACCTGCCACACCGGCAACTGCCCGACCGGCGTCACCACCCAGGACCCGGTCCGCCAGCATGCGCTGGTGGTGGGCGACAAAGCCCAGCGCGTCTACCACTTCCACATGGAAACGCTGGAGGCCTTGCGCGAGTTGCTGCAAGCCGCCGGCCTGCAGCACCCGCGCGACATCACGCCCCACCACATCGTGCGCCGGGGCGGCGACAACACGGTGGCCAGTCTGGCGCATTCCTTGAACGCAGAATTACCCGAGGGCGCCTTGCTCAGCGGTGATTTGAGCGGTCTACCCCACGCCTACCAGCGCCACTGGCCGCGCGCCCAGGCGCACAGCTTTGCGCCGCTGACGGCTTAAATCAGGTCAGCAAGCTGCTAAAGCGGGCCTAAGCCCCGCAGCACTTTTTGTACTTCTTCCCGCTGCCGCACAGACACACGTCATTGCGGCCCACGCTGCTGTCTTTGCGCACGGTTTCCACCCGTGGCCCCAGGCTGCGCCAGACATCGAACAGGTCGTAGACCGCCCAGATCGCCTGCGCAAAAGCGTCCATGCGCGCCTGGCTCATGCTCGGCGCATCGTCGTCGGAGAACGGCGCCAACTCCCAAGGGCCGGGGTCGTCCTCGGTGAGCGCGACGATGGCGGCCATGGCGGCTTCCACCGCGCGCGCCGCCTCTTTGTCGCGCGGCGCCACCCACTCCTGCGGCCAGTTTTCCACGGCATACATAAAGCCCAGCGCCCAGACCTGGGCAAAGGCCGGAATATCCTGCGCGTCCTCGCCCATGTCGGCGCGCTCGGCCTCGCTCAAGGCCAGCACCGCGCCGCGCACATCCACCAGATCGGGGTGGTAAGCCGCTTCGTCGCTCAGCTCTTGCACATCCGCTGCCAGCGCGGCATGGACCGCGTCATGGCGGCGCTGCCACAACGCCAGAAACGCCTCGCGCTGGGCGGCATCTACAAAGCCTTCGGGGTCGAGCAGCACCTCCAAGAATTCATCCGCGCCAATGGCCCGGCGGCAACACACCAGCGCCGCCAAAAATCCTTCGCAAAACTCCCACTGCGGCACCTCTTCGCTGCGGGTGCGCAGGTCGTCGAGCAGGTCCTCCATGGCGGTGAGGTCGGCGTCGGGGGGAATGAGGGATGGCGTGGTGTCAGTCATGGCGCGTGCGGGGGAACAAAGATGGATTGTCGGTGATGCCCTTGGAATGCAACAATGCGACACACCAACAAAATCTGTCGCCTGGCGTCCATACCCTGCATGATCGAAGACATCAAAAAAACACTCTGGGCCTCTGCCGACAAGCTGCGCGCCAACATGGACGCCGCCGAATACAAGCACCTGGTGCTGGGCCTCATCTTCGTCAAATACATCTCTGACGCCTTTGTGGCTCGCCAAGCCGAGCTAAAAACGCGCCTGCGCGACCCAGCCGACGAACTGTTTTATGGCAACGTCACTGACGAAGACATAGCCGCCGAAATCGAAGACCGCGACTACTACACCAGCGAAAACGTCTTTTGGGTGCCCGAAGGTGCGCGCTGGGAAGCCCTGCGCTCAGCCGCGCCCCAGCCCGACATTGGCAAGCGCGTTGACGACGCGCTGAGCCTGATCGAGTTGGATAACCCCAAGCTTAAAGGCATCCTCGACAAACGCTTTGCCCGCGCCCAACTGCCTGACGGCAAACTGGGCGAGTTGGTCAACCTGATTTCCACCATCGGCTTTGGTGACGACCCATCGAAGGCCCGCGACATCTTGGGCCAGGTGTACGAATATTTCCTCGGCATGTTTGCCAGCGCCGAAGGCAAGCGGGGCGGGCAGTTCTACACACCCGCCAGCATCGTCAAAACACTGGTGGCCGTGCTCTCGCCCAGCAAGGGCCAGATATACGACCCCTGCTGCGGGTCCAGCGGCATGTTCGTGCAGTCCGAAAAGTTCATCGAAGACCACGGCGGCAAGCTGGGCGATGTGTCCATTTACGGCCAAGAGGCCAACCCCACCACCTGGCGCTTGGCGGCTATGAACCTCGTCATTCGGGGCATGGACTACAACCTGGGCAAAGAGCCCGCTGACACCTTCACCCGCAACCAACACCCCGACCTGCGGGCCG
>CAIOUR010000234.1 GCA_903861575.1 uncultured beta proteobacterium
CGTGTGCTCTTCCGATCTACCAGCTTTTGAGTTTGGCCAATAGCCGCGACACTTCCGGTAACTATATTTTCTCGGGCAGCAAGGTCGGTACGCCGGCGTTCCAGGCTGATAAAGACGGAATAGTGTCCTACCGTGGTGACCAGACTCTCACACACGTCGCGATCGGTGATGAGCGCAAGCTAGCGCTCAATCGGCCGGGCAGTGCCGCATTTGTCCGGGTGGTTCGCCAGGACGCCGACACGGGCGAAGCCAAGGGGGTTGGTTTTTTTCAGGCCATTGATGACCTGATGAAGGCGGTGAAAGAGAACAACAAGGCTGGAATGCAACAGGGTTTGGGTGAAATGGACGGTTTACATAATGGCGTAGTCCTAGCGCAAGCTGATGTGGGGACCAGTATGAAGGTGGTCGAGCAGCAAGGCGCCGTGCTGGATGACACCAAGCTGACGCTTAAAACCACTCTGTCTAACTTGCAAGATCTTGACATGTCGACCGCTGTGACGCAAATGCAAAAGCAGATGGTGTCGTTGGAAGCAGCGCAAGCTAGCTTCGCCAAGATTTCCCAGTTGTCATTGTTCAAGTACCTGGGCTAATGGATACAGCCACGCTCGCTCAAGTTTGCAGCGTATAGACCGATAAATTGAAGTAACTAAGACCATGGCGACTACGACCTCCGTTTCTTCGTCGGCTAACTCACCGACGGCGTTGCCTAACGCCGGATCCACGCCGAGCGCTGCGAAGACCGCAGCTGGCATCGCCAAGTCCCTCAATGCCGGCTCAGGCATCGACACGCAGTCTCTGGCCGACAGCTTGGTAGCAGCCGAGCGCGCGCCCAAGCAGGCAGCCATCGACAAAAATATCAAGAAAAATAATGATGTCGTGTCTGGCATGTCTGCCCTGAAGTACGTTTTAAATAACTTGAAGACTGCCTTTGACGACTTGAAGGATGTCAGCGATTACAAAAACATGACCGTTTCCAGCGACCAGTCGCTTGTGACGGCCACGGCAGACAATGGCGCGTCAGCGGGCAGCCATAGCATCGTGGTCAAGTCGCTGGCTTTGGGCCAGCGCGATGTTTTTAGCCCCCAGGCTGCAACGCCCACGTCCTCGCTAAACGGTGGTGCGGATATGACGCTGAACCTGGGAGGAAACGCCTTCCCCGGTAATGGTAAGACGATCACCGTTTCGGGAGGTAAAGATACTCCGCAGGGCGTTGTCGATGCGATCAATAACGCCAACCTGGGCCTAAGTGCATACCTGGTCAACACTGGCGCTGTCAGCAACCCTTACAAAATCGTAGTCAACGGCGGTACGGGGACCAACAATGCGTTCACCCTGAGTACATCGGCTGGAAGTCTGGGCACCCTTAACGCGAATGCTGGTGAGGGACAGGCGGCCAGCAACGCCGATTTAACCGTTGATGGAGTGCAAGTGTCCAGCCCGACCAACACGGTTTCGGGTGTGATCCCTGGCGTAAGCCTTACGCTGCGTGGTACGAATTACCCGCAAGCTACTTCTTTGGTCTTGACCAACGACACCTCGCAAGTCACAACCCGGGTGAATGCGCTAGCCACTGCCTATAACGATGCAAATAACCTCATGAATGAGGTTACTAATCCCAAATCCACCTTGGCCACCTATGGCGCAACCATGGTGGGTAACTCGACGGTTCAGATGTTGCGCGACCAAATGCGCCAAATGGTGCAGGATAGGTCGGATACAGCACCCTCCAATAACGTGGCATACCTGCATGATATTGGGGTTCAAATCGATAGCAAAGGCGTAATGTCTGTCGACAACGCCAAGCTAGACACGGCGGTCAATTCGGATTTCTCGAATACCGTTAAGCTGCTGACGGGTAACCAGGAACAGCTTAGCGAGTACGCCATTTCTACGCCTGCTGGTATTGCGGGTGTCGCAAGCCGCAAGTTGTCGGCCATGCTGGCGACCACTGGCTCTCTCACCACCGAGAGTACCAACGCCACCAACAATGTAGCCAAGTACCAAGACGATTTGAAAACACTGGACGATCGCATGCAGCGACTGTTAGATCGTTACACCAAGCAGTTTGCAGCAATGGACTCCATAGTGGGCCAAAGCAAGAGCACGCAAACAGGCTTGACCAGCACTTTTGCTGGGCTGATGGCCATGTACACCAATAAATAGTGGCAGGTCTCTAGCCGCGCCAAGTGGCTATTTTTGAGTTTCTTGTTGGAAGGACTCAAGTTTTATCAACATTTCCCGATTCATCAGTTGCCGGTGGTGTACCCACCGTATCTATGCATTGTGAAAGGATAGACCATGTCAGATCCCATTAACGTTGCAGCCACCAGGGCTGCAGCCCCAAGCGACTTTGCCCCTGTGAAAGTTGACGTGGAGAAGCCGCAACCGAAGGCCGTACCAAAAACCTCTGGAAAAGGGGCGGATGAAGCCGCCTCCAATGCGGCAGCCTTGCGCCAGGCGGTCGAGCTTCTGAATCAGCAGTTGGTTAAAAGTAATCAGGTGCTGGGCTTCAGCTACGACGAGTCCGTTAAGAGCCCCGTTATTACAGTAAAAAATTCGGAGTCCGGAGATGTCATTCGCCAGATTCCTAACGAGGACGTATTGCGCATTGCCCATAGCATCGATCAGATGAAGGGCATTATGTTTAACAAGATGGGCTAAGTCGGGTAGAGGCCTCTAAAGTTTTTGTTTGAGGTGTCGATTCATTGAGGTGTGTAGGGCGTAACCCACTTGCCGCTACAAAAATTGTGCTTGTAAATCTAGGAGTATCAAAATGACTGTTATCAATACGAACGTAAATTCTCTGTACGCCCAGGCTGCACTCACAAAGAATGCCCGCACCCAGGCTACCGCTATGCAGCAGTTGTCCACGGGATCGCGCATCAACGCTGCCAAGGATGACGCCGCAGGAATGGCAATCGGCACCGCGATGACCTCGCAGGTCAAGGGTTTGGACCAAGCCGCACGCAACGCCCAAGACGGCATTAATATGATGCAAACCGCTGAGGGTGCGATGGTCGAGCAGACCAACATGCTTCAGCGCATGCGTGAGTTGGCAGTGCAGGCTTCCAATGGCACCTACGACTCCGGCCAACGCGGCTATTTGCAAAATGAGTTTAGTGCCCTTGCTTCACAGATCGACAGCATTGCCACCCAAA
>CAIOUR010000235.1 GCA_903861575.1 uncultured beta proteobacterium
CGCGACGGCACCATCAACGCGGACCGCGACGACTACGTCAAGTCGCCCGCTGAATGGCTGCCGCTGCCTGGTTCGCTGGAGGCGATTGCCCGCCTTAACCAGGCGGGATGGCATGTGGTGGTGGCGACCAACCAGAGTGGCATCGGACGCGGACTGTTTGACATGGAAACCCTCAACGCCATGCACAGCAAAATGCATAGCCTGCTGGCTGCCGTTGGCGGGCGTGTGGATGCGGTGTTCTTCTGCCCCCATGCCCCGGCTGATGCGTGCGACTGCCGCAAACCGGCAGCGGGTTTGTTCTACCGTATCGGCGAGCGCTATGGCATTGATCTGCGTGGTGTGCCGGCCGTGGGCGATACGGCCCGTGATGCGGTGGCTGCGTCCGCTGCGGGATGTGTGCCGCATCTGGTGCGCACCGGTAAATCCCAGGGTCTGGCGGAAGGCGGTTTGCCGACTGGATGTCCGCCGGGGTCCCAATCACATGCTGATTTGGCGGCTTTTGTGGACGCGCTGATTGGCACTGGCGGGTAAGCCTCTGCGCCGCAAGTTGCCATGAACTTTTTGCGCTCACTGCTGCACGCCTTGTGGATGCTGGTGACCGTGGTCCCCTGGGGCATCCTGATGCTGCTGGTGTCCACACGGGTGCGTGGTGTGCGCTTGTACTGGATGGCGGTGCGCTGGCTGCGCTGGGCGGTCGATGGTGCGCGCATCATTTTGGGCATCCACGTGCAGGTGCTGGGGGCTGAGCATTTGCCCACGGGTGAAGGCCAGGGCGTGGTGTTGCTGGTCAAGCACCAGTCCACGCTGGAAACCTTTTTACTGCCCACGCTGATGCCGCGTCCCTTGGCCTATGTGTTCAAAAAAGAGCTGCTCTACATCCCTTTCTTCGGTTGGGCCATGGGCCGCCTGGACATGATCCATATCGACCGGGCCTTGCGCGCCAAAGCATTTGCCAAAGTGGTGTCGCAGGGCCAGGAATTGCTCGCGCGCGGCATCTGGGTGATCATGTTTCCAGAAGGTACGCGCATACCGCGCGGCGAGCGCGGCGTCTACAAAGTGGGCGGTACCAAGCTGGCGGTGCAGACCGGCGCGGCGGTGGTGCCCGTGGCGGTGAACACCGCGACGGTGTGGCCGCGTAAGGCGTTTATCAAGCGGCCCGGGCTGGTCACTGTGTCGATTGGGAAACCGATCTCCAGCCAGGGTCGCCGCGCCGACGAGTTGATGGCCGAGGTCGAGGCCTGGATTGAAGCCGAGATGCGCCGCCTGGACCCACAGGCCTACTCAGCCGCGGACACTGCACCGTAGGGCCCTCGCCGTGCACCGTTTGTTGCGCTATACGCTGGACTTATTTGCTCCAGTGGAGCCCGATCCTCCTACACCGCCATTACCCGCCATAGCGGACCTGGTTGACGCCAACACCCCTCGTATTTTTTTTCATCCACAGGCCACCCGTCAGGCACTGTGCGAGGGTATGGTGGTGCAGTACGCTTTTGTGCGCTCGCGTCGTCGCACCATTGGCTTTCAGGTCGGCCCCCAGGGCTTGAGCGTGCGTGCGCCCTTGCGTACTCCCTTGTATGTGGTGGATTCCGCTTTGAAAGAGAAGGCGTCATGGATCGTGCGCAAATTGCACGACGCCGGCAAACGCCAACAGGCCCATGCCCCGATGGCGATTCGCTGGTCAGACGGCATGGAGTTGCCTTACCTGGGGCGCAGCATCATGTTGCGGCTGGATCGGCGTCAGCCCCGCAGCGCGGGTCCGGTCTGGGACGCAGCGGGTGAGACCCTGTGGTTGCCCTTGGGGACGGACGCTACGCCCGCGCAGTTGCAGCGCGCCATGCAACGCTGGATGCAGGAGCAGGCGCTGGTCTTGTTCGGCCAACGTCTGGCGCATTTCGCACCGCAACTTGGCGTGCGCTGGACCCGTCTGCTGTTGAGCAATGCACGCACCCGCTGGGGCAGTGCTAAGACGGATGGGACGGTGCGCTTGCATTGGCGCTTATTGCAGTTCCGCCCCGAGGTCATTGACTATGTGGTCGTACACGAACTGAGCCATTTGCGGGTGATGAACCACAGCCCGGCTTTCTGGGAAACGGTGCAATCCGTGTTGCCGGATTACGCGGCACTGCGCCGCGAACTCAAGCAGGAGCGTCTGCCCGCGTGGTGAAGCGGTAAACGCCGTCCGGGTGCAGGGTGCGCTGCACGCGCTGCGCAAACCACAGCCAGTGCAAATGCGCAATGGCTTCGCCCATCGCAAAGGTGGTCTGGTGGAAATCCAGCTTGCGTTTGAACAGCACCGGCAACACATCGAATGCGCTGCAGGGTGCGGCGCTGCAGGCGGCCTGCACTTCCGACAGCCGGTCTGCGTGGTGGGCTTGTAGCTGGTCAATCCGCGTGTGCAAGCCAGTAAACGGTTTGCCGTGCGAGGGCAGCACCAGCGTATCGGAAGGCAAAGCGCGGAACTTATCTATAGACATTAAAAACAAAGCCAGCGCGTCGGCCTCCGGCTCCTGGGGATAGACGCTCACGTTGGTTGAAATGCGGGGCAACACCATGTCGCCGCTGATCAACACCTTGGTGGCCGCGCAGTACAAAGCCAGATGTTCGGGCGCGTGACCGAAGCCGCTGATGCAGTGCCAGTCCCGGCCCCCAATCCGAATACGGGTGCCATCCTGCATGCGGCGGAAGGTGGCGGGCAACTGCGGCACCAGGCTGCGGTAAAAGTCGCCGCGCAGGCGGATTCGGGCTATGTCGTCGGGGTTGCTCCAGCCGTGGGTTTGCATGAAATCGGCCGACATGTCGCCGCTCAAGGCGGTGTCCTCCCCACACAGGTTGCGGGCGACGTGGTAGTCCGTGCCGCTGATCCACAGGTTCACTCGCCAGTGCGCGCACAGCCAATGCGCCAGGCCGACGTGGTCTGGGTGCATGTGGGTGACGATGACCCGCAGCACGGGAAGACCTTCCAGCTCACGCTCGAAAAGCAATTCCCATTGCGCACGCGACGAGCGCGCGTCGATGCAACAGTCCACAATGCTCCACCCGGCCACCCCGTCGATCTCGTCACGCAGCAGCCACACGTTAATGTGGTCCAGTGCAAAAGGCAGTGCCATGCGGATCCACTTC
>CAIOUR010000236.1 GCA_903861575.1 uncultured beta proteobacterium
CCAGGAGTTAGCGGCATGACGCGCATCGTCGTTACCGGCGCGGCCGGCTTCATTGGCAGCAACATCATTCAGGGTCTGAACGCGCGCGGAATCACGGACATCATTGCCGTGGACGATCTCACTCAGGGCGACAAGTTTCGTAATTTAGTGGGTCTGTCGATTGGCGATTACGTGGATGCTGCTGATTTCTACACCGATTTTGCCCAAGGGCGTTTCGGGCAGGTCGAGGCAGTCTTCCATGAGGGCGCGTGCAGCGACACGATGGAACACAACGGCAAGTTCATGATGGCCAACAACTACGCCGTCTCGCTGCAACTATTCGAAGCCGCGCAAGCGCGCAAGACGCGCTTGTTGTATGCCTCGTCAGCTGCCACCTACGGCGGCTCCAGCGTCTTTGCAGAGGATCCTGCGCATGAAGTGCCGCTCAACGTTTACGGTTACTCCAAACTGCTGTTCGACCAGAAAATGCGCGCCACGCTGGGCAATCGGTTTGAGCGCGCCGGCAGCCAGGTAGTCGGCTTTCGCTATTTCAATGTCTACGGCCCGCGCGAGCAACACAAAGGCCGCATGGCAAGCGTTGCATTCCACCAGTTCCATCAATTGCGAGAACAGGGCTGCGTTAAATTATTCGCTGACTACGGTGGATATGCCGCAGGCGAACAAATGCGCGACTTTGTGTTTGTGGACGATGTGGTGGCGGTCAACCTCTGGTTTTTCGACAATCCCTCCAAGAGTGGCTTGTTTAACTTGGGCACGGGTCGCGCGCAGCCCTTCAACGATGTGGCATGCGCAGTAGTGAACAGCGCACGCGCCGCGCGTGGCGAGCCGGCTTGGGGTTTATCCGAGATTGTCGCAAAGGGCTTGATTTCCTACATCCCATTCCCCGACGCCCTGCGCGGCAAATACCAGTGCTTCACCCAAGCCGATCTCGGTGCCCTGCGTAACAGCGGCTGTGATCATGTTTTTTCAGATGTTGCTGCAGGTGTTACAGCCTATGCCCAGCGTCTGGGTTTCGAGTGAGCCTGCGGCGGACCGCGACTAATGCCAACCCACAACGCCACCTTGCCCGCTTTGAAGGCCCTGCGGGGGTTGCCCAAGCGGCTATATGCCGCGTTGCTACTGGCGGCGCTGACCGGATGGGCTGGTGCCATTGATATCAATCAAGCCAACGAAGCGGAGCTCGACAGCGTGCGGGGTTTTGGCCCTCCCACGACAGCGCGTATCTTGCAAGAGCGCGCCAAAGCGCCCTTTGCCAGTTGGGCGGATCTGATGCGGCGCGTCAAAGGTATCAAGGACGCGCGGGCCCGACAACTATCCACCGAGGGTATGACCGTGAACGGCCAGCCCTATCCCATCCCATGATGGCTGTGATGGCCATTTGCCTGGGTGCCTGCGCGGGCGCCTTGGCGCGCTGGCAACTCGGTGTTTGGCTGAACCAGGCACCAGTCACGGCAAGCGGCGACTCCGCGCTAGCCGGGCACTACCTGCCTTGGGGTACGCTGGCGGCCAATCTCGTTGGCGGCTACCTCGTAGGTGTTTGCGTGGCGATCTTCCAGACGCTCCCGGATCTGGACCCCTTGTGGCGACTGGCTCTGGTCACAGGATTTTTAGGGGCCTTGACAACTTTCTCGAGCTTCTCCGCCGAAGTCGTCACCATGTTGGGAGAGCAGCGGTACGCACTGGCGTTGGGTACTGCAGCCATTCACCTGCTGGGATCGCTGACGTTGACGCTGGCCGGCATGCGGACGGTCAATCTGCTGCTCGATCGGTAGAGATCATCTCCGCTTACTGAAGCGGCCCTTTGAGGCTCTCCGGAAGTAGGAAAGGCATCACTTGCACGCCCTCCTCCAGCAGCTCCCGTGTCTGCTGGTGCGTAGCCTGGCCGCGAATGGGACGAGCTTCTGATTCGCCGTAGTGGATCTTGCGCGCTTCTTCTGCAAACCGGCTTCCTACGTCCTGGGTTTGTTCGAGCATGGCTTTGGCCATGCGCAGCAGCGCCTGGGTGGTCTCGGTATGTGGGGCAGCCAAGGCCACGTCGTTCGAAGGAGGATCTTCGGAGACCGGGCCAACGGTTGATTCAAGGTGTACGGGCTTCTGACGACCTAAATTCAAGCGGGGGGCGCTAAGCATTTTTTCAACCTGCACATCCCCGCAGACGGGGCATTGGATCAAATATTATTGCCGCATGTAACCAATCATATCCTGCGGGTTACCTTCCTGCAGGATCCGTCTGCTCCACATTCTGTGGCATCCGGCTTCATGCTGGTCTCCCCATCTCCTGAC
>CAIOUR010000237.1 GCA_903861575.1 uncultured beta proteobacterium
GCTGGGATGGGAGACCCGTGGCTGGTGGCATCAGGCGGTGGTGTGCACGCATACTGGCCGCTGACCGAAGCCGTGGAGATTGCCGAGTGGAAACCTGTGGCCGAAGCGTTTAAGCGCCTGTGCATTCAGAAGAAACTTGGTATTGACCCAACGGTCACGGGAGACGTGGCGCGTGTGCTGCGGGTGCCTGCCACGGTTAACACCGGCGTCAAGGGGACCAAACGTGTACGTGCGGCCACCAATGTACGTTTCATGCACGAGGGTGCATTCTTTGCGCTGGACGACATCCGCGCGGTGCTGGAGCGCAACCTAGCGGGCACAAGCTACGAGATCAAACCTGCGCCGAGCAATACGCTCATGCTGCCCGGTGTGCGGCCGTCCATGGCTCCGGCCACGTCGATGGTCAAGCTGTTCGAGAACAGCACGACTAAGTTTGGCAACATCGTCAAGGCTACGGCCAAGGGCACGGGCTGCGACCAGCTTGCGCACTACCTAGAGAACGCCGAAGACGACGGGATGGAGCCACTGTGGCGGGGACTGCTCAGCATCGCGCAGAAGTGCGAAGACGCGCCGAAGGCGGTTGTCTGGCTCAGTAGCAAGCACCCATACGACGAAGTGCGCATGAACACCAAGCTGGCCGAGATCAAAGGCCCGTACCCGTGCACGAAGATGGACTCGGAGAACCCCGGCGTGTGTATCAACTGCCAACACTGGGGCAAGATCACAAACCCGCTGGCGTTGGGACGCTCCGTTAACACGGTGACAGAAGCCGTACAGCTTGAGATTCCCGAGACAGAAAGCGCACCGGCGCAGATCATCGACCGGCCTGCGGCTCCGATGGGTTTTGCCTACGGCGAGCGCGGTGGCATTTTCATGGAGCGCGAGGACGAGGACGCCATGGGCGCGAAGGTTATGCGCCGCACGATGCTGACTTCCTTCGATCTGTTCCCTGTGGACATTTTGAATTGCAACGGTGAGCACACCATACACCTGACCGCGATACGCCCTACCGGCCCGATCACCGTGACGCTGCCCCAAAAAGCAGTGGTGAGCAGGGACGATACCTTGAAGCACTTGGCCAACCAAAACATTCTGGCGGCTTTCGGCGCGGGCAATGACAAGAATCTGTTCGACTACATCCGCGCATCGGTGGAGTTGATGAGTACGTCCAAGCCCCCGATCAATGTCCCAGCGCACTATGGCTGGCAGGAAGATGACAGCTTCGTCTTTTCAGGCAGCGTGTACAAGAAAGGCTTGGAGCCGTTTGCTGTCCCCATGCAGGGGCTGGAGAACATCACCAACAACACCAGAATCACAGGCTCCGTCACGGCGTGGAGAGACTTCGTAAATCTGCTCATCAAGCGCGAGCTGTGGGATCACCTTGCGGTCATGCTGATGGGCGCTGGCGCACCGCTGATGCGCTTTACAGGACTCAGTGGGCTGACGGTGCACTGCGCATCACGCGAGTCAGGCACGGGTAAATCATTGGCGCTCGACGCCGCCGCTTCAATTTGGGGACATCCTATGCACTATCGTACGGGTTCAGGAACATCACCTGTGGCCATGCAACAACGACTGGGCCTGCTGCACAGCTTGCCCATGATTACAGACGAGATCACCAGCAGCAACCACAACAACTTCGAGTGGTTCCCCGCATTCGTTTTCAGTATGAGCGAGGGGCGCGGCAAAGAGCGCATGGAATCCGGCTCCAACAAAGAACGGCTGAACTTGTCCACGTGGGCGGGCATCTCTATCATGTCCTCCAACACCTACACCGTGGACTGGATGACCGGGGCGCGTAAGTACTCTTCGGAAGGCGAGCTGCGCCGCATGCTTGAATTCGTGATGGAAGAAAAGCTGACGTGGACTCCGGCTGAAATTCGCATCATCAAGTCACTGCAGAACAACTACGCTGTGGCCGGGGACACCCTTACGCGGTTTCTGGTGAACAATATAGACGAGGTGCGGGCCTTGACCGAGACCACGGTGGAGCGCATGTACCCCGAGATGGACGCCACCAACGACGAGCGTTTCTGGATGGCTGGTGTCGGCTGCGCCGTGGCAGCGGGTTTGATATTTGGCAAGGAGCGTTCGGGCATTGTGGACATCCCGCTGCGCCCTATCATTAACGCCCTGCGCAACAAGATTGAGCTGCAACGCAAGAGCATATTGGGCAGCAAGCGTA
>CAIOUR010000238.1 GCA_903861575.1 uncultured beta proteobacterium
AAAGCGTCTGCGTCCGAGTGTCCGAGCAAGCCCTTGGCGAACGGAATATGCACCCCGCCCAGAATCAAGGGACGCCCTTCCACCAAGGCATGCGTGTCCCAGCCCTCGCCGATGCGGATAGGGGGAACAAGCGCGGCAGCGGTCATGGAGAGCTTTCGGTTGTGCGGGTTTGGAGAATAGCCTGCGCCAGCGCAAAGTCCTGCGGATAAGTCACCTTGAAGTTATGCGCACTGCCATTCACCAGCAGCGGGGCGTGGCCTGCCAGCTCCATGGCGCTGGCCTCGTCGGTGATGCCGGCGAAGGCGTCCGCCAGCTTGGCAGCCAGTGCGTCGCGCAAGGCACCCAAACGAAACATTTGAGGGGTCTGCGCCAGCCACTTGTCGGCTCTTGGCACCGTGGTTTGCGAACGGCCAGCGGCTTCCTGCTTCAAGGTGTCGGGCAGCGGCAGCGCCAGCAGGCCACCCACCGGGTCATCGGCGCAGGCGTCGATCAGCGCGTCCACCATCTGCTGCGTGACCAGGCAGCGGGCGGCGTCATGGACCAGCACCCAGTCGATGTCGCGCACGCCATGAGCCGCCAATGCTTGCAAGCCCTGGAACACGCTGTGGGCGCGGGTCGCGCCACCGCACGCTTGACGCATAAACAGATCAGGCCATTGCCCGCCCTCCGGCCAGGCGAAGTCGTCACCAGGCGTCAGCACGACCAAGCCGCCCTCCAGGCGCGCAACACCCGCCAATGCCCACAGCGTGTGCATCACCAAGGGCCGACCGGCGATGGGCTGGTACTGCTTGGGCTGGGCGGTTCCGGCGCGGCTGCCGCTGCCGGCGCAGGGCACGAGGGCAAAGCAGCGCGCGGGGGCTGCCGGGTCAGCGCAGTGAAAGCGTGCCGCTGTACTGGGGGTGGGTTTGGCGGCTGGCATGGTGCTGTGGTCGGCTGGTTGAGGGACATTCTAGAATCAGCCCCGCCTGTTCACCCGCCCCCGTCCACCCGCTGGCCGGGGGCTTTTGTATTGTTCTTACTGCATGACCCTCCCCGCCCTGGCCCTTGGAAAACGTTTCACCCTGCCGCGCCCGCCGGGGTCGGCCGACGCGCTCGTGCTGGCGCAACTGGCAGAGCGCGAGAAAGCCGCCGGGCGCATCACCGCCATCGTGACCGCCGACGCGTCGGACGCGCAGCGGCTGCTCGATGAAATCGCCTTCTTCGCCCCCGAGCTGCGCTGCGCCCTGTTCCCGGACTGGGAGACGCTGCCTTACGACACCTTTTCGCCGCACCAGGACCTGATCAGCGAGCGCCTCGCAACTCTGTGGCGGATCAGCCAGCGCGACGATGCACAGGGCGTTGACCTGGTACTCATGCCCGCCACCACGGCCCTCTACCGGCTGGCACCGCCCGCCTTCATGGCCGGCTACACCTTCGCATTCAAGACCCGGCAAAAACTGGACGAGGCCAAGCTCAAAGCCCAACTCACCCTGGCGGGCTACAGCCACGTCACGCAGGTGGTTAGCCCCGGCGAGTACGCGGTGCGCGGCGGCTTGATCGACCTCTTTCCCATGGGCTCGCAGGTGCCGTTCCGGGTGGACTTGTTTGACGACGAGATCGACAGCATCCGCACCTTTGACCCCGACAGCCAGCGCAGCCTTTACCCGGTGCCGGAAGTGCGGCTGCTCCCCGGGCGCGAGTTCCCCATGGACGAGGCGGCGCGCGCCAAGTTCCGCAGCCGCTGGCGAGAGCTGCTCGAGGGCGACCCGACCCGCAGCCGCGTCTACAAAGACATGGGCGCGGGCGTGGCCACGGCGGGCATCGAGTACTACCTGCCGCTGTTTTTTGATGAGACGGCCACCGTTTTCGACTACCTGGGCCCGGCAGCGACCATCGTTCTGCACGGCGACCTGGAGGCGGCCTTCCACCGCTTCTGGACGGACACACGGGACCGCTACCGCCTGGTGCGCACCGACCCGGACCGCCCTGCCCTGCCGCCCGATGCCCTGTTCTTGAGTGCCGAACAGTTTTACGCCCGCGCCAAGGACTACGCGCAACTTGCCTTGCGCGCGCCAGCCGAGGCTACCGAAGACGCATTCGCCGAGCTCACGCCCATGCCGATGGTCGCGGCGGTGCGCGGGGCAGAAGACCCGCTGGTGCAGCTCAAAGCGCACATGGCGCTGGCCGGAGCGCAGGGCCAGCGCGTGCTGGTACTGGCCGAGAGCGCGGGACGCCAAAGCAGCCTGATGGACTTTGTACACGCCAGCCGCCTCTCGCCACCGGCCTTTGACACGCTGGAGGATTTTTTGGCCAGCGACGAGCCGCTGGGCATGGCCACGGCCGCGCTCAACGTGGGCTTTCGCTGGCTGGCGCGCGGCGTGGACTTTGTCACCGAGACCGAGCTGTTTGCCGCCGGTCCAACGACGCGGCGGCGCAAAAAGCAGGAGCAGGTCAGCGACGTTGAGGCGCTGATCAAAGACCTGAGCGAACTGCGTGTGGGTGACCCGGTGGTGCATGCGGCGCACGGCATTGGCCGCTACCGCGGGCTGCTCAACATGGACATGGGCCAGACCGACGAGAACGGTGCGCCGCAGTTGCAGGAGTTTCTGCAGCTCGAATATGCCGACGCGGCCACGCTGTATGTGCCGGTCAGCCAGCTGCAGCTGATCAGCCGCTACACGGGGGTCAGCGCCGACGAGGCCCCGCTGCACCGCCTGGGCAGCGGCCAGTGGGACAAGGCCAAGCGCAAAGCCGCCGAGCAGGTACGTGACGCGGCGGCCGAGCTGCTCAACATCTACGCCCGCCGGGCGCTGCGCGAGGGCCACGCCTTCCGCTATTCGGCGCAGGACTACGAAACCTTCGCCAACGATTTCGGCTTCGAAGAAACCGCTGACCAGCGCGCCGCCATCCACGCGGTGATCCAGGACATGATCAGCCCGCGTCCCATGGACCGGCTGGTCTGCGGCGACGTGGGTTTTGGCAAGACCGAGGTCGCTTTGCGTGCCGCCTTTATCGCGATTACCGGCGGCAAACAGGTCGCCGTGCTGGCGCCTACGACGCTCCTGGCAGAACAGCATTACCAAACGCTGGTAGACCGCTTCAGCAAGTGGCCGGTCAAAGTCGCCGAGGTGAGCCGCTTCCGCTCGGGCAAGGAGGTCAGCGCTGCGCTCAAAGGCGTGGCC
>CAIOUR010000239.1 GCA_903861575.1 uncultured beta proteobacterium
AGTGCATAAAAAGTTCCTTGTAATGGCGATTACGCGCCCAATTAATCGCTTCATCCATCATGGCGCTCGCAACGCCTTGTTTGCGATAGGGCTTGGCTACGATGACACCGAACTCGACCTCTGTGCCATGGACTGCAATGTGAATCGTGCCAGCCCAGTGACCGCTCATTTTGGCAACTAGGATATGGTGATTTTTAGAGTCTTTTGCGAACCCAGCGACCAACTTGTCAACGGCTGCAGCTGCAACAGCGCAGCCAAAGTAATCGTGAATGGTCTGCGTATCCAGGCTTTTTAACCAGGATGCGTATTCCAAAAACTGATGGCTGTCTAGAAACTCGGTTGTCAGCATGATGTTCTCCGAGCAATCACCGCCAATCACATGGCTCTCGGCATTTGCAGCCCCGGCCGCAGCCACGCATTCAAAAGATCAATCGATGCAATGCGGGCCTGTCCCATGACTACAGCCGGGTGTAGTGGTAAAGGTAGTATCTGGTAAGCGCTTCCACTTCGCCATGCGTTTTGGGATTGCGGCGATTGATAAATCGTTCCAAATCATTGCTTTGGGTTTGCTTGCCAAAAACATTGCGCAAGAGGCTTAGTAATCGTGTCATTTAAGGCTCCTTCGGGTCGGCGTATTAGGGTAAATACCTAGGTAGTAGACGCAATGTGCATGAACGTTTTATGAAGGAAATCCAGGTAGTCGAGTCGAAGATTGACTTCCGAGTCGCTAAAAGTTGCCAAGTTGCACGCAGGAGCCGTGCGGCAGGCGCCGTTTGATCGCTATGGAGCGCGCTCAGCCGGACCTTCAAGCGCATAGACGCACGCGTCTTCAAAGTTTGACGCCACGTGAGATGGCGGCGCTCCTTTGGGTATTTGGAGATGCGGTCTAGTTCTGGTCGGGGGGGGGGGGGCGGATTTGTATCGCTAATTTCGACAAGCACACGGTTGGTTTACTTTGTCTGCAAAACTCATTACACTTTGCCGCAGTCATAGATTGTTTGATGGCGTGGATGAGAGTTCAAAACGCATAAGCGTAAAGAGTCTTTACGCTTATATGCCTTGGATTTATAAATGGGCTATAAAGTCCAACTTTTGAATCTAGAGACTATACTACTAACATACTACTTTGGTGTCCTTAAAAAGTGTTAAGTTATTGATATACAATAATAAAGTAGTAAAATATAGGAGTCTTCACACTGCAGGGGTCGCAAGTTCGAAACTTGCATCGCCCACCATGCGTACATTTTTCCTAACTGGGTCTGGTTTTTATGCTCAGTGTGGCAATCATCCAAGGCGGCGTGAATGCCGACACCAGAGGCCATCGATTGTTGGAAATTCATTGTGTTGACCACGCCTTTATCCGCACATCCGAAGCCAGATTTTTCCCCTTTGCATTTTTTGTGCATGTCTTTTGTTCTTTTTTAATGGAGTTTCTAAACAATGTCTGATGTCTTTAGCGCGATCAACGGCCGTACCTCTGCCAACCACTTTGACCCAAGCCATGTGATGCCCGCGGCTGAAATCACGGAGTTGGCGAACCTGGCCAACCAAACCCCCACGTCTTTCAACCAACAAAACTGGCGTTTGGTTGCCGTCAACTCACCCGCTGCCAAGGCCCGTTTGAAGGCTGCAGCTTTCAATCAGCCCAAAGTCGGTGACGCTGCGGTGACTTTTGTGTTGGTAGGCATCGTTGGCGGCCACACCAAGTTGCCAGCCTTGATCAAGCCAATGTTGGATGGTGGTCATATCGACCAGGCTGCTTACGACGGTTGGATTGGCATGGCCAATGGCATGTATGACGGTAAAGAACAATTCCAACGCGATGAGGCTATCCGGTCCGCATCGATGGCTGCTATGACGCTCATGTACGCGGCCCACGGAAAAGGCTTGGTGTCTGGTGCCATGATTGGCTTTGACCCCGCTGCTGTGGCCGCTGAGTGCAAGCTTGCGGCTGATGAAATCCCGGTGATGTTGATTGCCGTCGGCAAAGCGGCACCAGGGAACTGGCCTCGCAAGGTGCGCCGCCCGGTATCCGAAGTACTGAGCTTCAGCGCCGACTAATCGGTATTCAGATGGTTGCACTGGGTTGGGTTGCGAGAGCTGCCAACCCAGCTGCGTTTCATTGAGTTTGTGAACTGTCTCTTAGTTCAAGGCATCTTTCAGAGCCTTGCCGGGACGGAAGCGCGGCACCTTAGCCGCCTTGATCTTGATCGTGGCACCGGTGCTGGGGTTGCGGCCACTGCGGGCTTTGCGCTTGGTGACGCTGAAAGAGCCAAAGCCAATCAGGCTGACCGTTCCGCCTTTTTTCAGCGTCTTGGTCACGGCTTCGATCAGGGAGCCCAGTGCCCGGCCAGCGGCTACTTGAGAGATTTCGGATTTGTCGGCAATGTGCTTGATTAGTTCAGATTTATTCACTTTGTACTCCGGTTGTAGTTGAGGCGCCCCCCCGAGAGCGGGCGTGGGGTGATTTTATGGCGCTGCCGGAGCGATGGACCGGCCACCCCCTCCCGGTGCCTTATTGCCTTCCGACCCCCATCCGCGTGAGCCTATGACGCATTCCCAGCACACCGGCTCACCAGCCCAATTGTTTGAACAGAACCGGAAGGCGGTCCAGTCGCTGGAAGATGGCGTCTGGTGTGTAGTCCGGCAGTGGCATGCGTGTGGTCGCGCGGTCGATCCAAATGCATCGAAACCCGATTTCGCGGGCGGCAACGAGGTCCAGATGGGGGCTTGCGCAGATGTGCACAACGCCAGAAGCGGTGATTCCCAGCTGCCTGTAAACGTGTTCAAAAATCTGCGTTGACGGTTTGTACGCCTGCGCCTGCTGCGCGGTGACGACCGCGTCGATGTGCCCGCCGAGCTGCGCCACATTTCCGGCAATGATGTCGTCATCGGTGTTGGACACAACGCACAATTTGAACCCCATGCGTTTGAGCTGGGCAAGTGTGGGAACCACCTCCGGGAAAGGGGGCATCGCAGAAATTCGTGTCGTTAACGTTTGCATATCGCCGCCTTGGTAGTCCAAGCCCAGATCCCGCATTGCCAGGCCGAGTGCGCGACCCGCCACGTCCCGGAAAGAGCGGTGTGGTCGCTGCGCTTCTAGCGCGTGCTCGTAGTGGTCATAGGCGGAAATCAGCTGTTGGGCTGACACGCCAGAACGGCCCTTTGTTCGGAGAATGGCCTCCACCGCCGCGATAAGACCTTCATCCCATTGAATCAGGGTGCCGTAGCAATCGAAGGTCAGCCACTCCGGTCGGGCGCCCAGGTTTGCCAGAAAGGTCATCGGGTGCTTTTCATTCCAGTTTGCCCAGCAACAGGTATTCCATCAGTGCTTTTTGGACATGCATCCGGTTCTCCGCTTCGTCCCAGACCACGCTTTGCGGCCCATCGATCACGTCAGCGTCGACCTCTTCGCCCCGGTGCGCCGGAAGGCAGTGCATGAACAGTGCATCGGTGGCCGCAGCGGCCATCATGACGTTGGTCACCCGCCACGAGGCAAAAGCCTGCATACGGGTTGCGTTTTCGGCCTCATAGCCCATGCTGGTCCAAACGTCTGTGGTCACCAGGTCCGCACCCTCACAGGCTTGCAGCGGGTTGGCAAATACGCGGTAGCTGTGTTGCCCGCGTACGCCTGCAATGGATTGGTCCACTTCATAACCGCCGGGGGTGCTGACATGCACCGTGAAGCCCAACAAATCCGCCGCTTGCAACCAGGTGTTGGCCATGTTGTTGCCGTCGCCCACCCAGGCCACGGTTTTACCGGCGATGCTGCCGCGATGTTCGATATAGGTGAAGATGTCAGCCAGTACCTGGCAGGGGTGGAATTCGTTGGTCAGACCATTGATCACCGGAACCCGCGAGTGCGCCGCAAACCGTTCGATCTTGGTTTGCTCAAAGGTGCGGATCATCACGATGTCGGTCATACGGCTGATGACTTTGGCACTGTCTTCAATCGGCTCAGACCGTCCTAACTGGCTGTCCCCGGTGGTCAGGTGGACCACGCTGCCGCCCATCTGGTACATGCCTGCCTCAAAGCTGACCCGGGTGCGCGTGGACGCTTTTTCAAAAATCATCGCCAGCGTGCGGTCCAGCAGCGTATGGTGTTTTTCGTAGGTTTTGAACTTGTGCTTGATCAGCGCCGCACGGGCAAATAGGTAGCCGTATTCCTCGGCGCTGAAGTCTTTGAATTGCAGGTAATGCTTCATGCAGCCGCTCCGTTTCCGGTGAGAAATTCACGGATCAACGGCGCAAGAATCGCCACTATCGCGTCGACTTCGGCGGCGGTCACGATCAGCGGCGGCACCAACCGCACGACGCTTTCGGCGGTGACGCTGATCAGCAGGCCCTTGTCCAGGCACTTCTGCATCAAGGCGCTGCAGGGAATGGCCAGCTCAATGCCGATCATCAGCCCGCGTCCGCGGATATCTTTGACTGCGCCGCTGGCCAGTTGATCTGCCAGTTCGCGCTGCAATACTTCGGTGAAATAGCGGCCCATAGCTGCGGCGTTATCAATCAAACCGTCGCGTTCCATGATCCGGATCGTTTCCACGCCGGCACGCATGGCCAACGGGTTGCCACCAAACGTGCTGCCATGGTTGCCAGGCGAAAAAATACGGGCAGCTTTGGGGCCGGCGACAACCGCGCCGACTGGTACGCCGGAGCCCAGGCCTTTGGCCAACGGCATCACATCGGGGATGATGCCCGCCCATTGGTGTGCAAACCATTTGCCCGTTCGACCCATGCCGCATTGCACTTCATCAATCATCAGCAGCCAGTCGCGCGCGTCGCACAAAGCCCGGACATCGCGCAGGTAGTCCATATGCATCGGGTTGACGCCGCCTTCACCTTGAACGGCCTCCAGGAACACTGCCACGATGTTCGGATTGTTGGCGGTAGCGTCACGCAGCGCGGCGATGTTGTTTACCGGTACCCGGATAAAGCCCTCCAGCAGCGGGCCGAAGCCGGCCTGGATTTTGGTGTTGGCGGTAGCGCTCAGGGTGGCAATGCTGCGGCCATGGAAAGCCCTCTCATAGACCACGATTTCCGGGCGCTCGATACCTTTGTCGTGGCCGAATTTGCGCGCCAGTTTGATGGCCGCTTCATTGGCCTCCAGCCCGGTGGAGCAGAAGAATACATTGGTCATTCCTGAAAGCGCAACCAACTTAGCGGCAAGCTCTTCTTGCAAAGGAACGTGGTAATAGTTGCAGCTGTGGATGATTTTGGCCAACTGATCTTGCAGCGCGGGGACCAGGTCCGGGTGGTTATGTCCCAGTGTGTTGACGGCAATGCCACCCAAAGCATCCAAGTATTCGCGTCCATTCACATCCCAAACCCGGCAGCCCTGTCCGTGCGACACCGCCATGGCCAGTCGCCCGTACGTGTTCATGACGTGAGGGGAAGACGGGACGGCGGCGCGTAAAGGGTTGTTCATGGGGGATGCTCCAGATGAAACCGCTCCGGTCATGACCAAGGCGGGGAGGCCGCATTCTAGGGGGCAAGGGTAGAATTCCCCCGCTTTCGCAGCGGCGTTGTGTGTTTTCGCGGCGAGGCGTTCCGGTTCATGGCGCTCCCAACTTCCACTGTTCTGTATATCCTGGGCAAGACCTCGGACGGCAAAACGTTCCGCCCCAGTGACTGGGCCGAGCGGCTGGCTGGCGTGATGAGCCAGTTTCGTCCCGGCGGCGCCCATGCGGGCAGCCATCTGGGGTACTCGCCCTGGTGTGTGCCCAGCGCCCTGCAAGGGGTTAACTGTGTGATCTTGCACCCTGATCTGCGTGAGCACGACGTAATGGCGTGGGATTTTTGCGTCAACTTTGCCCGCGACAACGGCCTGCAGATGGTGGGACAGGTGGCGCCCTGAGGCGCAGGCGCCTAATTGGGTCTACGCAGTGAGAAAAACCATGCTGAAACGAACGGGTCGATACACCACGGCTGTTATGTTGGGCTTGCTGTACAGCTTGGCTTGGGGGCAGGCAGCCGCCGACTTGGTGCCCTCCGAGGCATCTGGCGTGGCGATGCTGGGCGTTTCGTATGGCGTCCCTGGCCTGTGGCTGGCTTCTGATGCCCTCAGTAAAGCGGTTTTGCTTCTGCTGCTGTTAATGAGTTGTGGAAGCTGGTATGTCTTGCTGCGCAACGCGATGGCTTTGCGATCCATCGATGCGCATTGCGGGGCCGTTGGCGAAGGCTTTTGGCAAGCCGACACCCTCGAAAAAGGCATTGCGCTTCTGGACGTACGCAGTCCTTTGCGCTTTATAGCCTTGAGTGCGATGGAGGCCACAAAGCCCCAATCCGGTTTGCTGACCCACGTCGCGCCCGGCGAATGGGTTTCGATGCAAATGCAGCGTGCTGTCGAGGCCGTGCAGCGGGAGTTGCACGGCGGCTTAGCCTTTCTTGCAACGGTCGGTTCGGTATCGCCTTTTGTGGGGCTGTTCGGAACCGTGTGGGGTGTCTACCATGCGCTGGCCGCCATCGGCGTGTCGGGGCAGGCGTCTATTGATAAGGTGGCGGGCCCTGTGGGTGAGGCTTTGATCATGACCGCTCTGGGGCTAGCGGTCGCGGTTCCTGCGGTACTTGCGTACAACTGGCTGCTCAGCCGCAACAAATTGGCAATGGCGGATGTGCGGGCCTTTGCGAATGATCTACATGCCGCCATAGCAGGCAGCCGTGCTCCTGCGTGAGCTCCCGATGTCCGTGCTGATCCCTCCAGATGAAGCGCACGACGGCGCGCTGTTGGCTGGTATCAACACCACGCCGCTGGTCGATGTGATGCTGGTGCTACTGATCATTTTTCTAATCACCATACCCGTGGTAACCAGTTCGGTGATGCTGACCCTGCCGCATGAGCGCTTCGCTCCCAACCAACAAAGACCTGACAGCATCATCATTTCGGTGGACCGCCAAGGCCAGCTTTTCTGGTTTGACACCCCTTTGCCCGATGCCGATGCGCTGGCACGCCGCCTCAGCGATGTGGCATCACGTGCCGAGCAGCCTTCGGTGCAGATCCGGGGTGACCGTCAGGCCAGTTTTGAAGGAGTGGGGCGGGTATTGGCCGCCTGCGAGCGTGCGGGTATCGCCAAGGTGGCATTTATCACCGAACCCTCAGCACGGCAGTAGCGGCTCTCCACCATGGCCCAGGGTTTCCAACGCGCCGAAGCCGACGATGAACCAGCCCTGATGCTGGACATCAACACCACCCCGCTCATCGACGTCTTGTTGGTGCTGCTGGTGATGCTGATCATCACCATACCGGCCCAATTTCATGCCGTGAAGATGGCGCTGTCGCCGGCTTCCGGGGCCGCATCCCTTACCGCAGGTGAGGTGATTGTTTTGGAGATTGATGCCCAGAGCAACATCCACTGGCAGGGGCAGCGTGTGACGGCCTCGGAACTCGATGCACGTTTTGTCCAGTTAGCCGCGCAGGTTCATGCGCAGCACATCCAGCCCTATATCCAGATACGGAGCAACAAAGCTGCAGCCTACGGGGTGTTTGTGCAAGTGCTGGCCACCACCCGGCGGCACGGCATCTCCCGGGTTGCGGTGCGGGGCGCCGAGGTGCTCCCGCCTTGACCCTTACCACCCGCCATTATCCGCTGCGCAGCGGTACCCACCGTTTGAGCGGGGCTGCGCTGGCGGTGCTCATTCACCTGTGCGCACTCTGGGTTTTTGTGTCCTTGTCGAGTCCTGTTGCTGAACCTGAAGATCCGCATCTTCAGACGTTGATCATTCAAGATGTGCTTATCGCGCCTGCATCGCCTATTCCGCTGGTTGAGATCCCCGAAAGGACTGTTTCCGCCAAACCGGTTCAGAAGGCACACATGAAGCTACCACCACCCGTGCCCATCCAGGAAGTCGTGCCGGAAAAATCAGCGCCCGCTGTGCCGCTGGATCCCCTGCCTTCACCATCTCGTTCTGTTGCAGTGGCAGCCCCACCTACGCCAGTGGCAACGGGTTTGGTTTCCGCCCCCCCGACGCTAACGTCAACCAAGCCCCAGATTGCTGTGGTAGCGGCTGAGTCCCATCCCGCTGCGCCGGCCACGGCGGTCTTTGAATCGCAATTCCCGGCAACAGCTGCGCCAGCTCGGCATTACGCTCCGTCGGAGCCGCAACAGAGTCCGGTGCCCGCAGAGGTATCCCGTGCCGCGCCTTCGGTGCCGGCTCCGACGCCTATGCCCCCGGCGGCGGCGGTGGCTGCGCAAGCCCCCGCCATGCCGCCTGCTGTCCTGGCGATCACTCCCAGCGTCGGTGTGGTCGCACCGCGCACTGCGATCGACGCCCTTTGCCCGCCAGAGTTTCAGGTTAAGCCGGAAATGCCTGTCAATCTCACTGATTTATTGGGGGACGAGTGGGTTGTCAGAGCGAACATCACGATCCGCAATGACACCGTGACGGACATCAGAATTATTTCTGGTCCTAAAGTGTTTCACGACAATGTGCGCAAAGCGATTCGCCAATACCGGTGCAAGACCGGCGGTGGGGAAGTCGTTGCGACGCAAACCTTGCGATTCAAACTGCCATGAAAAGCGGTTAGCAGCCAGATGAGAGCGCGCAAAGCGCGCACAAAAAAGCCGTCTTTCGACGGCTTTTTGCTTTGCTGGTAGCGCACCCGTTACAAACGGCGAACCCGTTTTAGGGTTCGTGCGATGTGCCTGAAAATCAGGCGGCCAATGCCAGGGTTTTCACCTTGGTGGCAAGGCGGCTCTTATCACGAGCTGCCTTATTTTTGTGGAAGATGCCTTTGTCAGCCACAGAATCG
>CAIOUR010000240.1 GCA_903861575.1 uncultured beta proteobacterium
AAACAAAAAACCCGCCAAGGCGGGTTTTTTGTTGTCTTGGCGCCAGAGCGCCAGACAGGTCGGGGGGGGGTACGCCTATTAGGCGTGGGCTGCGCGCAGTTTGACCGAAAAATCCCGCAATGCGGCTATTCCGCTGTCTTCCGCACGACGGCACCAAGCAGCCAGATCGGCCACAAGCTGATCCCGGCTCAAGGCCGTGTTCAACCACAGTTGGCGCAATTCCTCGCGCATCACAACCATCTTGTCCAGCGCCGGCAAAGCTTTGCGCGCAGCAGCCAAATCGGCGGCCACGGCCGCAGGTACTTTTTCCTCATCGCGGTGTGCCCACAATTTCACGGCTTTGATCACCGCGGTGTTTGCACTGCGCGCTTGCAAAGTTTGCACCTCGGAGCGCAGGGTTTCGCGCATCCCCATGGCGTAGGCCGCCATGATTTCGTAGCGGTTGGCAATCAGAGCCTCCAAAGTATTGCGGTCTGCCACTGGGCGAATGTCTCCGTAAGCGGCTTTGGGCGGCGTCTTCTTGGCTTTGGCAAGCCCAGCCATTTGCAGCAGGCTGATGTACATCCACCCGATGTCAAATTCGTAGGGTTTGACAGACAGCTTGGCTGAAGTTGGGTAAGTGTGGTGGTTGTTGTGCAGCTCTTCGCCAGCAATGATGATGCCCCATGGCGAGATGTTGGTGCTCGCATCAGGCGCTTCGAAATTGCGGTAACCCCAAAAGTGCCCCGCACCGTTAATGATGCCCGCCGCCATGATAGGCGTCCACATCATCTGAACGGCCCAAACGCTCAAGCCGATAGCGCCGAAGAGATACAAATTAACGATGAGCATCAAGCCCACGCCCTGCCACGAATAACGTGTGTAAACGTTGCGCTCAATCCAGTCATCGGGCGTTCCGTGTCCGTAACGTTCCATGGTCTCTCTTACTTTCGACTCCGCGCGGTACAGCTCGGCACCCTCCAACAAAACTTTGCGGATGCCATAAATTTGCGGGCTGTGTGGGTCCTCAGCGGTCTCGCACTTCGCGTGGTGTTTGCGGTGAATGGCCGCCCACTCTTTGGTCACTTGCCCGGTGGTCAACCATAACCAGAACCGGAAAAAATGCGCTGGCAGCGGATGCAAGTCCAACGCGCGGTGGGCCTGGTGCCGGTGCAGGTAAATCGTCACGCTAATCATAGTGATGTGCGTAAGCAGCAAAGTGAACAAAACAATTTGCCACCAATTCAGGCTCCAAGCACCATGGGCCAACCATTGCACTACGGCTTCGCGCACGGTCCAGAGGGATTCAGGCATGTTCGAGGGTTCTTTCAGAAGGTTGGTCGGAGGCCTCGCACGTAGCGCGACCGGTTTTCCTGACGGGTGTGATTGTAAATGGCTCTACAGCGTCACGCTTTTTGCCACACTGCGGCAAAAAATCCGTCCGTGGCATGCAAATGGGGCCACAAACGCAAGTAATCCGTGCCGCTTGTACCTCCGGCGCATAGGCGCAGTGCTTGGGGGACTTTCAGATTCTCAAGCAGGCCCGCAACCGGCAGGGCAACGAATTCCGGATGGGCGCGGCTGAAAAATTCTGCAATCGCCTCGTTTTCCTGTGGCAGAACGCTGCAAGTGGCGTAGACCAAGCGCCCCCCGGACTTGACCATGCGCGACGCGCTGTCCAAGATGGCCGTCTGCTTGGTCGCCATTTCCGCCACCGCCTGCATACCCTGTCGCCATTTCAAATCGGGGTTGCGGCGCAGCGTGCCGAGGCCGGAACAAGGGGCATCGACCAACACGCGGTCAATTTTTCCAGCCAGGCGCTTCACACGCTCGTCCCGCTCATGGGCCAAGGCCGCCGGATGCACATTCGACAAACCGCTGCGCGCCAACCGTGGCTTGAGCGCGTCCAGCCGATGGGCTGAGGTGTCAAAGGCGTACAGCCGACCGGTGCTGCGCATGGCCGCACCAATGGCCAAAGTCTTGCCACCGGCGCCGGCACAAAAATCCACCACCATCTCGCCCCGCTTGGCATCCAGCAGCAAAGCCAGCAGCTGCGAGCCCTCATCCTGCACCTCGAAGTCGCCGCGGATAAAGGCCTCATGCTTGTTCAACGCAGGCTTGCCTTGGATGCGCAAGCCCCAGGGGGAAAACGGCGTGGGCACCGCTTTGATCCCGCTTTGGGCCAGCTCTTTTTGGATATCGGCACGGCGCGCTTTGAAATCGTTAACCCGCAAATCCAGCCCCGCACCAGCGTTCAAACTCTCCACCAGTGGCCAGAACCCTTCCCCGAGCTGGGCCTTCAGTGGCTCTACCAGCCACTCCGGTAAGTTGTGGCGGTGGCGCTCCATCAAATCCTGCGGGTTGACCTGCTCACAGGCATCCAACCAATTTTTTTCCTGGTCCGAGAGCGCGCTGCGCAAAAAATCGCCGGGACCGTAAAAACCCAGGATGGCGAGCCGCCGCTCTTTCGGGCCACTGCCCGAGGGCGCCAGGTGGTCAAACAGCAGCTTTTTGCGCAACACCGTGTAGGTGGTTTCGGCCAGGGTTGCCCGCTCACGTGGGCCCAGACCCCGGTTGTCGCGGAAAAATTTGGAGACGATGGCGTCGGCCGGGTGATCGAGCCTCAGGGTGAGTCGCACCAGCTCGGAGCAGGCGTCTAATAAGGCTTTTGGATGCATAAGCTTGCGATTGTCCCATGCACACTGAGCCCAGCCCCACTGCCGACCCCCTGCCCCCCATGCCGCCGACTGCGCCACCGGGCCTGTACCGCCACTACAAAGGCAATCTGTACGAAGTCATGGGTACCGTACGCCACTCGGAGACGCTGGAGCCGATGACCCTGTACCGCGCGCTCTACGGTGAGCGGGGCCTGTGGGTTCGGCCGGCCGCCATGTTCCTGGAGACCGTCGAGATTGCCGGGGTGCTGACCCCGCGTTTCAGCAGAATGGCTGACGCAAAAACGCCTTAACCACACGCGGGTACAGCACGTGCTCCTGCGTCAGCACGCGGGCGGCCAGCGTATCGGCACTGTCGCCGGGCAGCACGGGCACAACCGCCTGCCCCCATATCGGTCCGTGGTCCAGTTCGGCCGTAACCTCGTGAACCGTGGCACCGGCAAAACGGCATCCGGCATCAATGGCGCGCTGGTGCGTATGCAAGCCGGGGAACGCCGGGAGTAGCGAGGGGTGGATATTGAGCAAGCGACCCTTGTGGAGCGCCACAAAGTCGGGCGACACAATGCGCATGAAGCCGGCCAGTAAAACCAAGGCGGGTGACGTGCTGCCCACATCCCACTGCGCGATTTGCTGCGACAGCGCGCTGTCGAAATCTTCGCGCTTGGCATATGAAAGGTGATCAATGGTGGCGGTCGGCAAGCCGGCCTCATGCGCCAGTTTCAATCCGCCGGCGTCCGCGCGGTTACTGATCACACCGGCAATCCGCGCACCCAGGGTGGCCGGCCAGTCTTCCCGCTGTGCGGCGGCAACAATGGCAGCCATATTGGAGCCGCCGCCCGAAATCAATAAAACGATATTGCGCATGCGGGGATTATCCCCAGTGCCCCGCCCTACTCCGGGTCACGCACGCGCAGCAGCGTCGCAAACCTTGGAATGCCAGCAGGGGTGAAACCCCGGTACCGGTAGGTGACTTGCGCACCCACAGGCGGGGGGTCGGCGCGCTGGGCATCGGTCAACCCGCTGCCCAATGCAAACCGTGGACCCTCTGGCATGTGCAGCAGCAGCGCGCCCGTTTGGCCCGCATAGCGACCCTTCCCAGCGGCATAGCCCACAACCGTGGCCTCCGCATCGGGCTGCAACTTCAGCTTGCGCACCGCCCCGGTACGCCCCGGCAACCACGGTGCGTCCCATCGATGCAAGACCAGACCTTCGCCCCCCGCATCAGATACTTCGTGCAAGCGACGCTGCAATGCATGACCGTCCGTGCCTGGCACTTGCTCGATGACCCGCAGCCAATCGCAGGCAGACTGGGCCACGAGCGCCTGGAGCCGTGCGTGGCGCTGTGAAAAGTTTCCTCCCGCGAAGGGACGGTCGAACACCATATAACGCACAGCACGCCAGGCCCCGCTGTCTGGTGGATTGCTGCGCACTACGCCACTGAGGCGGTCGAAGCTTCCGCGAGCAATCCACAATTCCCCGTCCAGGGGCTCAGGTGGCAAGCCAGCGGTAAACCAGTCTGGCGCCTCCAGGGGGCGGCGGCTGCGAAAACGCAAACTGACACCATCCCAAACCGCGCGTACGCCATCGAGCTTCTCGCTCACAGCAAAATCGGCGGGCGACAGTCCGCCGGTCCACTCAGTAGCCAATTCCACCGCGGGGCGGACCGCCACAGGGGTTACGGCCTGCGCACCTGCGGCTGTGGCCCCGTTGGGCAGCAAAGCCATGCCACCCAAGGCTAAACGGGCGGCCGCTATACGGCGTGTGTAGGTATCAGACACTGCTTCCCTCCCAAAAACATCCGCCGGCCTTGTGGGCTTCTTGTGCGGAAGCGCCTTCCAACGGTGGCGCAAACCGGAGCGGCCGGTCGGCCACTCCAACAGAACCTACATCAGCAAACGCGAGGACCGCGGCACATGCGACATCAGAAATTCCATCTGGTCAGCCAGGATGCGGCGGTTACGCAGAATGAAGTCTTCCCACAGGCTGGGCACATACGGCGCGTAGAGCAGCGGCATATGGGCCTGTTCGGGCGTGCGGTGGCTTTTGCGGTGGTTGCACGGACGGCAGGCGGTCACTACGTTCATCCAGGTGTCTACCCCCTTTTGGGCAAACGGAATGATATGTTCCCGGGTCAACTCAGTCTCGTGGAAGTGGTCGCCGCAATACGCGCAGACGTTGCGGTCACGCACAAACAACTTGGCGTTGGTCAGCGTGGGACGAAGGTTAAAGGGGTTGATGCGGGGTACGCCGCGCGTGCCGATGATGCTGTTGACCCGGATGACCGATTGGATGCCGGTGATCGCGTTATGACCTCCACGGAACACCGCCACCTCGCCGCCGGATTCCCAACGCACTTCGTCCGAGGCGTAATGGACGACCGCCTGTTCCATCGAAATCCAGGACTGCGGCAGCCCTTGGGCTGACAACTTCAATACTTTCACACAGAGCCTCCGGTAAACGGTTCACATTGCGCGGGTATCCAGGGCGTCCAGCGGCGGATGGCCGTTTATGCCCTGTCGGAGACAATATACCGTGTTTAGATGAAGGCTCAGATCTCCCCGTATGCAGGTATTCCGCGGTTTCCAGCACCCCACCGTCGCGCCGGCCTGCGCGCTGACGATTGGTAATTTCGATGGCGTGCACGCCGGGCACCAGGCCATGCTCGCCTTGTTGCGCGCAGAAGCGCAGCGCCGCCGCCTACCGAGCTGCGTACTGACCTTCGAACCGCACCCCCGCGACTATTTTGCAAAAAAGTTGCAACAACCCGGCCTTGCACCCGCCCGGGTTGGCACCCTGCGCGACAAGTTGGAGGGCCTGGCCGGGTGCGGCGTCGACCAAACCGTGGTCCTACCTTTCAACGCCCAGCTGGCCGCCCAAGCATCTGAGACGTTTATTGACTCCGTTTTGGTGCGCGGCTTAGGCGTGCGCTATGTTTTGGTGGGTGACGACTTCCGCTTCGGCGCCAAGCGAGCGGGCGACTACGCCATGTTGGATGCCGCCGGGTTCGCTCACGGTTTTGATGTGGCGCGCATGAACAGCTACGAGGTCCATGGCCTGCGGGTGTCCAGTTCTGCCGTGCGCCAGGCGCTGGCTGAAGGCGACATGGCGCAGGCAGCCAAGCTGCTGGGACGACCCTACGCGATCTCTGGCCATATCGTCCACGGCCGCAAGCTGGGACGGGAGCTGGGTTTTCGCACGCTGAATATGCGCTTTGCCCACTGGAAGCCAGCTGCCACCGGCATCTTTGTCGTGCTGGTACACGGCCTGGCGGCGCAGCCGCTGGCAGGCGTGGCAAATTTGGGGGTCCGGCCGTCCTTGGACCCAACAGACGTGAACGGCGGGCGGGTGCTGCTGGAAACCCATTGCCTGGACTGGCCAGCCGCCCTGGGCGCCGAGGGGGCCTACGGTAAAATTGCCCGCGTGGAACTGCTACACAAACTACACGACGAACGCAAATACGAAGGCCTTGAGGCGCTGACCCGCGGTATCCACCAAGACTGCGATGACGCCCGGGTTTGGCTGGCGGCCCGAATTTGACGGGGCCCACACCGACGCACCTGGCCCCGCGTCACCCCCCCTCCCCCGATCAGCGCACCGTGCGCATCCCTTGGCGACCCACCGGGTCCACCGCCCATCGATTCTGAGATACACCCATGACCGACGCCACCGACTACTCCAAGACTCTGAACCTGCCGGATACCCCCTTCCCTATGCGCGGTGACCTGCCCAAGCGCGAGCCGGGCTGGGTCAAGCAGTGGGACGAAGCCGGGCTGTACCAGCGCCTGCGGGTGGCGCGCAAAGGCGCACCGCTGTTTGTGCTGCACGACGGCCCGCCCTACGCCAACGGCAAATTGCACATCGGCCACGCCGTCAACAAAGTCCTGAAAGACATGATCGTCAAATCCAAGCAACTCGCTGGGTATGACGCACAGTACATCCCGGGCTGGGACTGCCACGGCCTGCCGATTGAGAACGCGATTGAAAAACTCCACGGCCGCAAACTCAGCCGCGACGATATGCAGGCCAAAAGCCGCGCCTTCGCTACCGAGCAAATCGGCCAACAGCGCGAAGACTTCAAACGCCTGGGCGTGCTGGGAGACTGGGCGCGGCCCTACCGCACCATGGACCCGGCCAATGAGGCGGGCGAAATCCGCGCCTTCAAGCGGGTGATCGAGCGCGGCTTTGTGTACCGGGGTTTGAAGCCCGTTTACTGGTGCTTTGACTGCGGCTCCTCGCTGGCGGAATTTGAGATCGAATACGCGGACAAAAAGAGCGACACGCTGGACGTGGCCTTTTTGTGCGCGCAACCCGAGAAGCTCGCCGCCGCGTTCGGCTTGCCGAAGCTGGATAAAGACGCTTTTGCTGTGATCTGGACCACGACTGCGTGGACGATTCCGGCCAACCAGGCGCTGAACCTCAACCCGGCCCTATCCTATGCGCTGGTGGACACGCCCAAAGGCCTGATGCTCTGCGCCGAATCGCTGGTGGAGAAGTGTCTGGAGCGCTGGCAGATTGCCGGCAGCGTGGTGGCGACCGCGCTGGGTGAAAAACTCGATCGGATCGAATTCCACCACCCACTCTCCCACATGGACGCGGGCTTCGACCGCACCGCGCCGGTGTACCTGGCCGATTACGCCACCGCCGACGACGGCACCGGCATCGTCCATTCCTCGCCCGCCTACGGCGTGGATGACTTCAACTCCTGCGTGGCCAACGGCCTGGCCTATGACGCCATCCTCAACCCGGTGCAGGGCAACGGCGCGTACGCGGCTGATTTCCCGCTGTTTGGCGGCCAGCACATTTGGAAAGCCGTTCCGGTCATCTTGGAAGCCCTGCAAAACGCCGGGCGTTTGATGGCCACCCACCCCATCACCCACAGCTACCCGCATTGCTGGCGTCACAAAACGCCGGTGATTTACCGCGCCGCCGCCCAGTGGTTTGTGCGCATGGACGAGGGCGTGGGCGTTTTCACCCGCGACAAGGCTCCCAAAACCCTGCGCCAACTGGCGCTGGACGCCATCGAGCATACGCAGTTCTACCCCGAAAACGGCAAATCCCGCCTGCGCGACATGATCGCCAACCGCCCGGACTGGTGCATCTCGCGCCAGCGCAGCTGGGGCGTGCCCGTGCCGTTTTTCTTACACAAAGATTCGGGCGAATTGCATCCGCGCACCATGGAAATTCTGGACCTGGCTGCCGAGATGGTGGAGCGCGGCGGTATCGAGGCCTGGAGCCGCGCCACGGTGCACGACATCCTGAACCAGCCCGGTGACGACGCCGACAGCTACAGCAAGAGCACCGACATTTTGGAAGTCTGGTTCGACTCGGGATCGACCTTTGAGCATGTGCTGCGCGGCAGCCACAAAGACGCGTATGCACGTGCACCCTTCCACGAACAGGGCCCGGAGGCCGATCTGTATTTGGAAGGCCACGACCAGCACCGGGGTTGGTTCCACAGCTCGCTGCTGCTGGGCTGCGCCCTGTACGACCGCGCGCCGTATCGGGGCTTGCTGACGCATGGCTTTGCGACTGATGGCCAGGGCCGCAAGATGAGCAAAAGCCTGGGCAACACGGTGGAACCGCAGGTGCTGAACGAAAAGCTGGGCGCGGAAATTGTGCGCCTGTGGGTCGCAGCAACCGACTACTCGGGCGACCTCAACATCGACGACAAAATTCTGGCGCGGGTGGTGGACGCCTACCGCCGCATCCGCAATACCTTGCGCTTTTTGCTGGCCAACGTCAGCGATTTCGACCCGGCCCAGCACGCGGTCGCGACTGCCGAGATGCTGGAAATCGACCGCTACGCCCTGGCGCGGGCGGCGCAACTGCAAAACGACATCCTCGGTCACTTTGAGGCTTATGAATTCCACCCGGTCGTATCCAAGCTGCAGATTTACTGCTCCGAAGACCTCGGTGCCTTTTACCTGGACGTGCTCAAAGACCGGCTTTACACCACCGCGCCCGAGTCGCTGGCGCGGCGCTCGGCGCAGACGGCGCTGTGGCAGATCACCCAGGCCATGCTGCGCTGGATGGCACCCTTCCTGAGCTTCACCGCCGAGGAGGCCTGGGGCGTGATCGGTACCTCGGAGTCGATTTTTCTGGAAACCTATGTGCCCATGCAGGCGGCGGACACGGTGCTGGTGGCCAAGTGGGATCGCATCCGTGAAATCCGGGATCTGGCAAACAAAGAAATTGAAGTGCTGCGCGCTGGAGGGCTGGTTGGATCGCCACTTCAAGCCGAACTGACTGTTCGAGTTAACCCTAGTGACGCTGAATTGCTCGAATCACTTGGAGACGATTTGAAATATGTTTTCATCACATCGGATGTCCAATTGGCCATAGGCGATGAATTGGGAGTTTCGGTGGCTAAAGCGCATGGAACAAAGTGTGCGCGCTGTTGGCATTACCCGACCTTTCCTCATCATGTCGGCGCGTCATCCGAGCACCCCGCGCTGTGCGGGCGTTGCGTCTCCAACCTGTTTGGTGCGGGCGAAACCCGCCACTTCGCCTGATGGCGCGGCGCGGCGGCGCGGGCGGTTTCAAGCTGCTGCACTGGCTGGCGCTGGCGCTGGTGCTGGTGCTGGCAGACCAGTTCAGCAAGGTGCTGATTGCGGGCTTGTACGAGCTGGGCGAAGGCACGCCTATCACCGGGTTTTTCAACATCGTGCGGGTCCACAACAGCGGTGCGGCGTTCTCATTTTTGGCCGATGCCGGAGGCTGGCAACGCTGGATGTTTGCGGGCTTGTCGGCAGGCGCGTCGCTGCTGATGGTTTACCTGCTTCACAGCCACGCCGGTCAGCGCCTGTTTTGTTTTGCGCTGACCTGCATCTTGGGCGGCGCGGTGGGTAATTTGATCGACCGGCTGGTCTACGGTTATGTGATCGACTTTTTGGATTTTTACGCTGCTGGGTGGCATTTCCCGGCATTCAACCTAGCCGACAGCGCTATAACGCTTGGGGCCGGTTGCTTGATTCTGGATGAGCTGCTGCGCGTGCGCCGCGCAGGCTAAAACAGGAAACCGGTGGAGAGCACCTGCTCGGTCATCCAAATCGTTTGGTCGGCAGAGCCTTTGTATACGGGAACGCCGCGCAGCACGCCGTAGGCCGCCTTGCCTGTGAGCTCCAGATACATGGTTTTGTAAATCCGGTACCGAACGCCCACTTCCACGCCGGCAGTCCATCCATTCAATTGCCACCAGTCGCCGCTGGAAAAGCAGCAGACATTGGTGTTTTTGGGTCCAACTTCATTGGCATTGCCGAAAATCGTGTTGTCTGCATGGGGTAGCAAAATGCCTGCGCCCAATCGGCTGATCAACTGCAAATCGCCAGGCTGATTCTCGGGTCCGTGCAGGTGGCGCAGCCAGACCGCATTGACCATGATGTGGTTGAGTCCATTGTGCAGCGCATAGTTGAAGTTCTGCGAATTCAACACCACGTCGCTGTTGTACGCCGCATTGCTCACCGTGCCTGTCACCGTGGCGGTTTGCCCCAGATCAGAGTTGTATTTGCTGTGGTCAATCGATAGCTCCACGGCAAAAGTTTTCTCTGGATTCAAAAATTTACCGACCCGGATATTTTCTTGCGGATTGGTGAAATCCAGATTGAACAAAGAACTCAGCGTGTCTTCGGGACTTGAAGGAAAGTCGCTGGCTTTGACCTTATGCACGACGAAGTCGTTACCCAAAGTGGGCTGGGAAATGTGGATGTCCGAATCCGCGTATTGCTGCCGACTATAGCCCCACGAAAAATACCAGTTGCCCTCGTTGCGCAGCGCCCGATCGAAGTTGGCCTGGGGTACAGCCGAGTTCGCTGATGCTGAAGCGGCATCCTGCCCGAAGGCCCCGGACAGCGGGGTTGCTGCGAGCGCAGCACCCAACAACCATGTCGGCCATCGCATAGACATCAATGCACGCTCCCTTTGTGGTTCACCGTTTGCACGCCAATACACCCTTACAGCGTGAACACGGTGCATCCCGTGGTTTTACGCGCTTCCAAGTCCCGGTGCGCCTGCGCCGCGTCTTCGAGTGTGTAGGTCTGGTCAATCCGAATTTTGACTTTGCCGCTGGTGACTGCCTCAAACAAATCGTCGGCCATTTCCTGCGTGCTCTCGCGGGTGGAGATGTGCATAAACAAGGTTGGGCGGGTGACGTAGAGCGAGCCCTTGGGCGCCAGGATGCCGGGTGAGAACGGAGCAACCGGCCCGGACGCATTGCCAAAGCTGACCATCAAGCCAAACGTGGACAAGCAATTCAGGGACTTGTCCCAGGTGTCCTTACCCACGGCGTCGTACACCACTTTGACGCCCTTGCCACCGGTGATCTCTTTGACCCGCGCCTCAAAGTCTTCGGTGGCGTAGTTGATCACATGGGTCGCGCCGGCCTCACGCGCCAAGGCGCATTTGGCTTCGCTGCCTGCGGTGCCAATCACGTGGATACCCAGCGCCTTGGCCCATTGGCAAAAAATCAATCCGACACCACCGGCGGCCGCGTGGAACAGCACGGTGTCGCCGGCATGCAAACCGCCTTGCGGCTGGGTGCGCTTGAGCAGATACTGCACCGTTAAGCCCTTGAGCATCATGGCCGCGCCGGTCTCAAAGCTGATGGCATCGGGCAATTTGCAGACGCATTTGGCCGGCATCACGCGCAGCTCGCAATAGGCGCCGGGGGGCTGGCTGGCGTAGGCAGCGCGGTCACCGACCTTCAGGTGCGTCACGCCCGCGCCCACCGCCTCAATCACGCCAGCCGCCTCCATGCCAAGTTGCAGCGGTACCGGCAGCGGATACAAGCCCGTACGGAAATACACATCGGTGTAATTCAAACCAGCGGCGTGGTGGCGAATCCGCACCTCGCCGGGGCCCGGTTCGCCGACCTGCAGGGTAACCAATTGCAAGTGCTCGGGGCCGCCGTACTGGTTGACCTGGATCGAGCGCGAGGTTTGGGGGGAAGCGGACATACAAACTCCAATAACAATCAAAAAAAGTCAAAAAGAAAAACCTGATTATCCGAATCTACTCCACCCGGGCCACAACCCGCCTGGTAAGGGGACGCGGTCCCTGGGTGCAAATAAAAACACCAGCCATCACCAGGACCGTCCCGGCCAGCACCCAGGGACTCAGGGACTCATCCAGCACCACGGCGGCCATGACCAGGGTGGACATGGGCCCCACCATACCCGCTTGCGATGCCAGCGCCGAACCGATGCGCTCAATGGCCAGCATCACCAGCACCACTGGCAGCACCGTGCAGAAGCTGGCATTGACCACCGATAACCACCAGACATCGGCATCCAGTTCGGCCAACACGCCCAACGGACGCAGCAACATAAATTGCCCCACACACAGCACACAGGCCACGCAACTGGCAAGTCCCACCAGGCGCAAGGCTCCCAAACGCCGCACCAATTCGCCGCTGTAGGACAAATACAAGGCATAGCTCACTGCGCTGCCAAAAACCAGCGC
This sequence comes from uncultured beta proteobacterium, assembly GCA_903861575.1. GTDB lineage: Bacteria > Pseudomonadota > Gammaproteobacteria > Burkholderiales > Burkholderiaceae_C > Allorhodoferax. The sequence goes on from CAIOUR010000240.1 coordinate 12,111, forward strand.
CGCACCCACCCCCACATGTGCGCCGGTCAAACTGATCTCATGACCAAAAACCGCCACGACGCCCCCGTAGCTCACTGCCATACCCAGCCACTGGTGTCGGCTGGCGCGCTTGCCATAGAGAACGATACCGAGCAGCAAGACCAGGGTCGGGTTGAGGTACAAAATCAGCCGCTCCAGCGACGCACTGATGAACTGCAGCCCGGCAAAATCCAAAAAGCTGGCCAGGTAATAGCCACAAAAACCCAACCACAGCACGCCAAGCCAGTCACGCGCACCCATGCGCACCGCCGCCGCAGCTTTACGGTGCTGCGTCCACCAGACCATGGCCATGAAAAACGGCAGGGCCAGCAGCATGCGCAGCATCAAGAACGTGATCGTGTCCACCCCGTGCCGGTAGGCCAGCTTGACGATGATGGCCTTGCCCGAAAATCCGATTGCTCCGAGCATGCCCATAGCCAAACCCACAGCCATAGGCGACTTCACCGCGCGGTCCTCCGTATGGGCGGATGGGTTCAACGTGAATCGTTCAAGGGCGCGACCAACGGACTCTCAGCCCAGGGCGCGCTGCAGACGGATCTCTTCGACCTTCACACCGCCAATCGGCACCGTCTTGGCCGTGGCCATTTCCCGTTTGAAACCGGCCAGCTCGAAAAAGCGCAAGGCCCGGTCATTGGACAGTGGAACCCAAACGCTCACGTGTGTGCATTCCTCATCTATCAGGCCTTCCAGCGCCGCGTCCCACAAGGACAGTCCGCCGCCCAGACCCCAGAAATCAGTGTCCACATACATCGCCCAAATTTCGCCCATGGTCGCCGGTGTGCCCTCGTCACGGCTGCGGTCGTAGCCCACAAAACCAATGATCTTCGCGCCATGCAAGGCCACCTGCACCTGCGGCTCGGCGTACTGAATGGCTTCGGCCCAATAACGCTCACGCTCGGCCAGGGGCATGATGGCAATGTCCAGGTCACCGAGCATGCCTTTGAAGGCCTCTTTCACGGTGGCGTTGTGCAGTTGGGCGATGGCTTTGGCATCGCGGGCGGTGGCAGGTCGTACGTCGAAAACAGAGGTGGCCATAAGGGTGAAACGGGCATTGGTGCCGTGGTTGAACAAAACAAGGAGATTGTCGCAGGGACCAATGCGCCGGCTTCGACCTGCAGTTCGCGGGCGGTAAGATGCCCGTTGCATCAGGCGGCGCTCGGAGGCGTCGCTAGTGCGCATCCATCCCTAACCCTCCGCACACCGAGATCCCCTCATGACCATTTCCATGTACCTGGCCAGCGCACCGCGCATCGCCAACGCCCTGAACAACCTCAGCCACATTCTGGATATCGCCCAAAAACATGCGGACGCCAAAAAAATCGACGTCACCACGCTGACCCATTTCCGGCTCTTTCCCGACATGCTGCCCATGAGCCGCCAGGTGCAGATCGCCTCTGATACGGCCAAAGGCGTGATGGCCCGCCTCGCCGGGGTCGACATTCCCGCCTACGAAGACAACGAAGTCACGCTGGCCGACTTGCAGGCGCGCCTGGCCAAGACCGTGGCCTTTGTCAACAGCTTCACCCCCGCGCACATCGACGGCACCGAGGAAAAAGCCATCGTGACCAAACGTGGTGACACCGAAACCCATTACACCGGCATGCAGTTCCTGCTGGGTCACGCCCTGCCCAATATTTATTTCCACAGCTCCATGGTCTACGCCATCCTGCGCCACAACGGCGTGGAAATCGGTAAGCGCGATTACCTGGGCAAGCCCTGAACCCAACCGCGTCGGCCAGCGGCGTGGACATCGTCTTTGCCGACTCCAGCCTGCTGGTGCTGAACAAGCCCCCCGGCCTTTTGGCCGTGCCGGGCCGTGGCGCCGATAAGCAAGACTGCCTGAGCGCGCGGGTACGAGCCCTGTACCCCGACGCTTTGGTGGTCCACCGGCTGGACATGGCCACCAGCGGCTTAATGCTGATGGCGCGCGGTGCGGC
>CAIOUR010000241.1 GCA_903861575.1 uncultured beta proteobacterium
CCAAGCGCTGTGAGGCCGAGGGCATCGTGTTTATCGGCCCCAAGCACCATTCGATTGCTGCGATGGGTGACAAGATCGAATCGAAAAAGCTGGCTGGTAAAGCCGGTGTGAATTGCATTCCCGGTGTCAACGATGCAATTGAGGCACCCGAGAAAGCCGTCGAGATTGCCAAGGGCATCGGCTACCCCGTGATGATCAAGGCCTCTGCCGGTGGCGGTGGCAAGGGCTTGCGTGTGGCCTACAACGACAAAGAGGCTTTTGAAGGCTTTACCAGTTGCCGCAACGAGGCGCGCAACAGCTTTGGCGATGACCGCGTGTTCATCGAAAAATTTGTCGAAGAGCCGCGCCATATCGAGATTCAACTGATCGGCGATGCCCATGGCAACGTGCTGTATTTGAACGAGCGTGAATGCTCGATCCAACGCCGCCACCAGAAGGTGATTGAAGAAGCGCCGTCGCCCTTTATCAGCGACGCGACCCGCAAGGCCATGGGCGAGCAAGCCGTGGCTTTGGCCAAGGCCGTGGACTACCAAAGTGCGGGCACGGTGGAGTTTGTGGTCGGCAAGGACCAGAGCTTTTACTTTCTGGAGATGAACACCCGCTTGCAGGTGGAGCATCCGGTGACCGAAGCCATCACCGGCCTGGACTTGGTGGAGCTGATGATCCGCGTGGCCGCTGGCGAGAAGCTGCCGCTCACGCAAGCGCAAGTGCAACGCAACGGCTGGGCCATCGAGTGCCGCATCAACGCGGAAGACCCGTTCCGCAATTTCCTGCCGTCCACCGGTCGCCTGGTGCGGTTTGCGCCTCCCGCGCAAACCATGTTCCAGGGCAACACGGCCGATTTGCTGGGCGTGCGCGTGGACACCGGCGTGCAGGACGGTGGCGAGATTCCTATGTTCTACGACTCCATGATCGCCAAGCTGATCGTGCACGGCACAGACCGCATGGATGCGATTGCCAAAATGCGCGAGGCACTCAACGGCTTTGTGATCCGTGGCGTGTCCAGCAACATTCCCTTTCAGTCGGCGCTGCTGGCGCATCCCAAGTTTGTCGCTGGCGACTTCAACACCGGATTCATTGCCGAGAACTACGCCCATGGTTTCCGCGCTGAAGACGTGCCGCATGACGACGCGGCCTTTCCGGTGGCGCTTGCCGCTTTTGTGCGGCGCAAGTCCCGCGAGCGCGCGACCAGTCTGAGCGGCCAGCTGCCCGGATACGGCGTCGATGCGGGCAAAGACTATGTGGTGGTCACCCTGTCCGACAGTGGCAACAACAGCTACACGCCGGTGCGGGTGGACGAATTCGTCGGCGAGACCGGCTCGGCCCGCGTGCGCGTGGGTGCGAAAAGCTACGACATCCGCAGCCAGTCGCGCCTGAACGATATTGCGATTACCGGTACCGTCAACGGCGTACCGTTTACCGCGCAGGTCGAGCGCGGCACGCCGAACAATCCGCTGGCCCTGCGCGTGCAGCACAACGGTCAGCGCATTGATGTGCTGGTGGTCTCCCCGCGCATGGCCGAGTTGTACCGCCTCATGCCCTTCAAAGCGCCGCCGGATCTCAGCCGCTTCGTGCTCTCACCCATGCCCGGCCTGCTTGCCGAAGTGGCTGTGGTCCCTGGCCAGAAAGTCCAGGCCGGTGAGCGCGTTGCGGTGATTGAGGCCATGAAGATGGAGAACGTCTTGTTCGCTGCAGCGGATGGCGTGGTCAGCAAAGTGCTGGCAGCCAAAGGCGAGAGCCTGAGCGTGGACCAGGCGATTGTGGAGTTTGTATGAGTGCGCGTCCCTTCCAGGTTCTGGGTATCCAGCAGATCGCCATTGGTGCCCCCGATAAGCAGCGGCTCAAAACGCTGTGGGTGGACATGCTGGGTCTGGAGGTAACCGGCACTTTCCAAAGCGAGCGGGAGAACGTGGACGAAGATATTTGCGCGATTGGCAGCGGGCCGTTCAAGGTCGAGGTCGATTTGATGCAGCCCATAGATCCGGAGAAAAAACCTGCCGTTCACACCACGCCACTCAACCACGTGGGGCTGTGGATCGATGACTTGCCGGCTGCGGTGCAGTGGCTCAGCGCCCAGGGCGTGCGCTTTGCACCGGGCGGTATCCGCAAGGGCGCAGCCGGTTTTGACATTTGCTTTTTGCACCCCAAAAGCAACGACGAATTCCCCGTGTCCGGCGAAGGCGTGTTGATCGAGCTGGTGCAAGCGCCGCCCGAGGTGGTGAGCGCTTTTGCGCGGATGGCGCTACTCTGATGTGCGCTGGCGCGCGCGTGCCATGGCGGCTTCAATAAACGCTTTTTTGCGCGCTAATTCGTCCGGGTCGGTGATGCGGGAATTCGCGGCCATATTGGCCAGCTTGTCTTGCGCTTGCACTGCTTTGCTGCTGCGGTGAGTCGCCAGCGTGTCGGCACGCCGGGTTGTGGCGGCTGAGTAGCGCGTGCGGGCCAGATCGGCCTGCGCGGGCGACCAGGCGGCCCAGCCGGTGGCCGTGCCGCTGGCGTTTTCCAGATGGATGCAGTCCACTGGGCAGACCGGTATACAGAGCTCGCAGCCCGTGCAATAGGCCTCGATGACGGTGTGCATGTGTTTGTGCGTGCCGAAGATGGCATCAGTTGGGCAGGCGTCAATGCACAGGGTGCAGCCGATGCACCATGCCTCGTCCACAAAGGCCACGCTGCGCGGGCCCTCTACGCCGTGTTCGGGGTTGAGCGCTTTGATCGCTTTGTCACTGAGGGCTGCCAGCCGCGCCACGCCTTCTTCGCCACCGGGAGGGCATTGGTTGATGTCGGCTTGGCCCTGCGCGATGGCATCGGCATAAGCCGCACAGTCCGGGTAGCCGCAGCGGGCGCACTGGGTTTGCGGCAGCGCATCCAGCAGGCGCTGCGCCAAGGCTGCGTGGGGGAGAGCCGCCTGCTCCGGCGAAGGAGGTTGGCCCAAAGTTGGATGCCTTAGCGGGCGGTGCGCTTGGCAGCCCGGGCAGTTTTCGCCGGGATAGGCGCTTTTACGGGCGCGGCTTTGGGCATAGCGCGTTTCACGGGAGCAGTTGCAGCCCGCTGTGCAGCCGGCTTCGCGACTGCTACGGCTTTGGCAGCCGCGACCGCTACAGAAGCTTTTGGCGCTGGCGTGTGCGCCGCGATAAAGCTGTGGACCTGCGGATAGACCATATCGCGCCAGCGCCGGCCCGAGAAGATGCCGTAGTGGCCAGCGCCCTTGGCTTCAAAGTGGCGCTTGTTGCGCGGGTTCACGCCGGTGCACAAAGCGTGCACGGCTTCGGTCTGGCCGGAGCCCGAGATGTCGTCGAGCTCGCCTTCCACCGACAGCAGGGCGGTGGTGTGGATGTCCTGCGGGCGCACGCGCTCCGAGACGCCGCTGGGTGACTTCACGTCCCAGTTGCTATTGACCAGGTTGAAGTCCTGGAACACGACACGGATGGTGTTCAGGTAATAGGGCGCGTCCATATCGAGCACGGCGTTGTATTCGTCATAAAACTTGCGGTGCGCTTCGGTGCTGGCGTCGTCGCCCTTCATCAGGTTTTTGAAGTAGTCGAAGTGGCTGGTGGCGTGGCGGTCCGGGTTCATCGCCACAAAGCCGCTGTGCTGCAAGAAGCCGGGGTAGACGCGCCGACCCGCGCCAGGGAAGCTGTCCGGCACGCGGTAGATCACGTTGTTTTCGAACCAGTCGTAGCTCTTGTTCATCGCCAGGTTGTTGACGGCCGTGGGGGATTTGCGCGCGTCGATGGGGCCGCCCATCATGGTCATGGTGAAGGGAGTCGTTTCGCCCCGGCTGGCCATGAGTGAAACTGCAGCCAGCACCGGTACTGTGGGTTGGCACACGCTCATGACGTGGCAGTTGCCGTACTTGCCTTGCAGGTGGCGGATGAAGTCCTGCACATAGTTCACATAGTCGTCGAGCGAGAAGTTGCCTTCACTCAGCGGCACCAGGCGGGCGTTTTTCCAGTCGGTGATGTAGACCTTGTGGCCCTGCAACATGGTTTTCACGGTGTCGCGCAGCAGGGTGGCATAGTGGCCGGAAAGCGGCGCGACGATCAGCACGGCAGGCTGCGCTTTCATGGCATCCAGTGTGGCGGGGTCGTCGGAGAAACGCTTGAAGCGGATCAGGTCGCAAAAGGGGCGGGCGATTTCCACGCGTTGCTGAATCGCCACCTCGGAGTCGCCGACCGTGACCGCGTTGATGCCGAACTCGGGCTTTTCGTAGTCTTTGCTCAGTCGGTAGACTAGATCCAGGCCCGCCGCCATACGCTGGCTCAAAGGGCTGGAGCTCCAGGCCGAGCCAGGGCTGGAATAGGCCTTGGATGCAGCCTGGGCAAAGCCGGCGAAGGGCTCAATAAAAGCGCGCTGGGTCTCGTAGATTTGGTAGAGCATGGTATCCCTGCGTTAAAAAATGTTGCAGTGCAATATAACAGCTTTACCCCGGCGTGTCCCGCTTTGTTGGCAGTCCGGGTGTCAGTTTTTCATGACGGTGGCGATGGACGCGCATACGTAATCCATATTCTTGCTGTTGAGCGCCGCCACGCACATGCGGCCGGTGTCCAGACCGTAGACGCCAAATTCGGAGCGCAGGCGCAGCATCTGCTCTTTGCTCAGGCCCGAGTAGCTGAACATACCGATTTGCGTGGTGATGAAATCCATGTTCTCGCGCACGCCCGCAGCTTTGAGCCCGTCGCGCAGCCCCTGGCGCATGGATTTAATGCGGTTGCGCATGTCGCCCAGCTCCTGCTCCCATTGCGCGCGCAGCTCGGGGTTCCCTAAAACCGCTGCCACCACCGCACCGCCGTGGGTGGGTGGGTTGGAATAGTTGGTGCGCACCACGATCTTGAGCTGGCTCAAGACTTTTTGCATCTCAGCCTTGTCGTTGCAGACCACCGACA
>CAIOUR010000242.1 GCA_903861575.1 uncultured beta proteobacterium
AAACTGCAAGAGCGCGTAGCCAAATTGGCTGGCGGTGTTGCCGTGATCAAAGTAGGCGCTGCCACTGAAGTCGAAATGAAAGAGAAAAAAGCCCGCGTCGAAGACGCCTTGCACGCTACCCGCGCCGCAGTGGAAGAAGGCATCGTAGCTGGTGGTGGCGTCGCTTTGTTGCGCGCCCGCCAAGCGGCTGGCACCATCAAAGGTGACAACGCCGACCAGGAAGCCGGTATCAAGCTGGTGCTCAAGGCGATCGAGTCTCCTCTGCGCGAAATCGTTTACAACGCAGGCGGCGAGCCCTCTGTGGTGGTGAACGCGGTGATGGCCGGCAAAGGCAACTACGGCTTCAACGCAGCCAACGACACCTATGGCGACATGATCGAAATGGGTATTCTGGATCCCACCAAGGTGACCCGTACCGCGCTGCAAAACGCGGCATCTGTGGCATCTTTGATGCTGACGACCGAAGCCATGATTGCTGAAGCCCCGAAAGAAGACGCTCCTATGGGCGGCGGCATGGGCGGTGGCGATATGGGCGGCATGGGTGGAATGGGCGGCATGGGTATGTAAACCCAGGTCGGTCTGCTGCGGTCCGCAAGGTCCGCATCACCACGCAACGAAAGCCCCGCAGGACACCCGTCCTGCGGGGCTTTTTTCATCAACTGGCGATAGCGCGAGCATCTGCCCACCAGCCATGCCTTCAGTACATATGCCACCAATAGTTAGAATTTGGCCGTGTTCCGACCACTCTCTCACACACTGCTTCTGGTCTGCGCTTTGGCCTTGGCTACAGTGGCGCCCAGTGCATCCGCTGCCGACGGGCCAACGCCTCGCATCGGGCTGGTGCTCGGTGGCGGTGGAGCCCGTGGGGCGGCGCATGTGGGTGTGCTGAAAAAGCTGCAGGAACTGCGCATACCAGTGGACTGCGTAGCGGGCACCAGTATGGGCGGGCTGGTGGCTGGTGCTTTCAGTTCGGGGCTGTCGCCCGCCGAGATGCAAACCGCGCTGCAAGAGGCCGACTGGCGCGACATGTTCAGCGATAGCGCCAGCTACGCCGACTTCACGCCCCGACTCAAGGGTTTTTCGCAAAGCTACATCCCCGGCAGTGAGGGCGGCATCAAAAACGGGACGCTGCAATTTCCCTCCGCCGTGTTGAGTGGGCAAAAAATCAAGTTCTTCATTGACCGTTTGGTCCGCGCCAATGCCGCGCCACAACGCATTGAGGACCAGCCCCTGCCGCTGGCCCTGGTGACCACCGACATCGTCACCGGCGAAGCACGGGTCTGGCGTAACGGCGATCTGGCCACCCTGATGCGCGCGACGATGTCGGTGCCCGGCCTCATGGCGCCAGTGAAATACGAAGACCTCAGCCTGGTGGACGGTGGCCTGGTCGATAACGTGCCGATCGCGCAGGTGCAACAACTGTGTCATCCCGACGTGGTGATTGCGGTCAACGTGGGATCGCCCCTGCTCAAGGCCGAAGACATTGACGCCTCGCCGCTCGCCGTCACCGGCCAAATGATCAATTTACTAACCGAGCAGAACGTGACCAAGTCCCTGACGCTGCTGCGCCCCGGGGTCGATGTCTATATCCGGCCCGCCCTGACCGGCATTACCTCGGGCGATTTTGAGCGCAGCGAGGAGACCATTGCCCAGGGTTATGCGGCGGCCGCCTCCGCAGAACCCCAATTACGCCACCTGGCTGTAAGCGCTGAGCAATATGCTGTTTGGCAGCGCAGCACCAGCCGGCAGACGCTACCTGAGATCACGGTACAGGCGATCCACGCCACAGGCCTGCCACCGAAACAAGCCCAGGTGCTAACAGAGAAACTGGACACCAAGCCCGGCGCGGCGCTGAATGTGCAGGCACTGGAAAATGATTTGCTCAATGCATACGGCGAGGGGCGGTATAGCAATGTGGCCTACCAGTTGGTGCGCGAGTCAGAGGGCACTGCGTTGAACATTCTGGCCACCGAGAAGCCATGGGGGCCCGACCTGGTGCGCGCAGGCGTCAACTTTTCCTGGGGTAGCAGCGAAGAGGCACGCTACAACGTGCGAGCCGCTTACCACCAGACCCGGCTCAATGACGACGGCGGCGAACTGCTGCTGGCCGGACAGATGGGCTCAGACAACTTCCTTGGTGCGGACTACTACCAGCCACTTGAAACCGCCTCCGCGTGGTTTGTGCAGGCTCAGGGGTTTGTACGTTCACGTTCGGCCGATCTGTACGAAAACGGAACAGCACAGGCCCGCTTCAAGGTAAATACTGCCGAAATGAACGGCGCATTTGGGCTTAATCTGGGACGCTACGGGGTATTGAAATCCGGTCTGTTGCAGCGCAGCCAGAGCGCAGAAACCACTATCGGGTCCAGCAGCTTGCTGGGAGACAACAACGCGGTCCACAACACCGCCTGGTTTGTCACGGCGGACTTGGACAGATTCAACAGCCCGTTCTTTCCCACCGGGGGGTGGCGGGCCCGGCTGACGCAAACGCAAGCCTCGGACTACACCAAACTCGAGGGCAGTTATGCGCAGTCGGTGAGCCTTGGTGCTTACGTGTTGACCGGGCGCATGGCATTCACCCGCGCCACTGATGGCACCCTGCCCATCGGCGACAGCGCGTCATTAGGCGGAACCAACAACCTGTCGGGCCTGGCCTACGGGCAGGTGGTTGGCTCTGACATGCGCTACCTGGGCTTGCGCTCTGAAAAAATTATGGGCCGCATGCCGCTGGGGATGCGCGGCGACTTGCGCCTGGGACTGTCGTATGAGGCGGGCTCGATGCAGCAGCGCTATTCGGAAACCCAAGGCAGCGGCATCATTCGCTCGTCCGGGGTCTACCTGGGGGGCGAAACGCCACTCGGACCTTTGTATCTGGGCCTCGCCAAAGCCAGCGACAACGATGCACGCTTGTTCCTCTTTTTAGGCAACCCCTGAGACTCGGCGCAGGCCTTGAATGCCACCGGGATGCCGGTCCACCGGGGACTAGCACCTATTTTTGGTTACCATAGCTGTGGCCCGGGCTGTAAGCGCGGGGAGGACCGCTTTAACAACCCCCTTTTTTAGAGGTGATAGACCATGAAGTTCCGCACGCACTGGGCCCGTTTGGCCTTGGCCTTCTCAGTATGTCTAGGCAGCATCACCGTAGCCCACGCGCAAAGCGACCCGGTGGTATTGACGATTACCGCTCCAGCGGCTGCTCCCCCCGTGACGGCAAGCTTCAATATGAAACTCATCAAAAGCCTGCCGCAGCGAACTTTTGTGACGAAAACGCCGTGGTACAAAGACCCCGTCAAATTCACGGGACCTTTGCTGCGCGACGTTTTAGCGGCGGCCAAAGTCAAAGGTCAATCGGTCAGCGCCATCGCCCTGGACGACTACCAGGCAAAAATTCCATTTTCTGACGCGACGGATTACGACGTGATCCTGGCGCACCAGATGGACGGTAAAACCCTTACACCGAAAGACAAAGGCCCATTATTTGTTGTCTACCCCTACGACAGCAAACCTGAACTGCAAGCCGTGCGGTTTTACGAGCGCTCCATTTGGCAACTGAAGGCCCTGCGGGTCGAGTGATATCGCGATGGCGGTCCGTTTAAAGCCACTGCGTTACGGACCGCCGGTTCTTATTGGCTTTTTTACGCTTATTGCGCTGGTCATGGTGGCCCTGTTAGGCTTTGAGTGGGCTCAGCGCCAGGCGGTAAAAGAGCAAGGCAGCAAGCAGATCGCCTTCTTCTTGGCACCTTCTTTTTTGCTTGATCGGGAGTTTCTTCGTTTTACCAACAGCATCGAAGGCTTTGTGGAGGCCCGTCCGTCGCACTCCATCGACGAGCTGCGCATGCGACTGGAGATTTTTTTAAGCAAGATAGCGCTGAGTCGTGAGTCGCCGGGTTCGATGCTGATGCTGGAAAACCCACAAGTTGCGCGTTCTCTCGATCAATTGGAACTATTTGGTCAGCGCGCCGAGCGTGCCTTGTCTGGCACCAAGCCGGATTTGCCGCAGCTGCAGATTCTTTTGAACGACATGCAGAATTTCACGCCGGAGTCGCTGGCGATGGCCAATAACACCGACATCGTCGGAGAGAAATTAGTCGAAACGCAAACCAATGCGTTGCTGAACAACAACCTGCAAATTCTTTGGCTGACCAGCGGGCAATTGGTACTGCTGCTGATTCTGGGTTGGGGCTTGGTGTGGCGCAGCCGGATCAAACAGCGCGAGGAAGAAGCCCTGCTCTTACACAACGCAGCCCTTCAAGAGGCCCGTCAGACTGCCGATCGGGCCAACCTGAGCAAAAGTATTTTTCTGGCGAATATGAGCCACGAGCTGCGCACGCCTTTCAACGGCGTGATGGGATTGCTGAGTCTGCTGTCACAAACCCCGCTCACGGCAGAGCAAGCCGATATGGTCAAAGCAGCCAATGATTCAGCTCGCCATCTGTCGCGGCTACTTAACGACACACTGGACTTGTCCTCCCTGGAGGCGGGCAATATCACCTTCACTTTAGAGCCGGTTCAGCTGGCGGCTTTTTTGCGCTCGATTGAAGCGACCTTTCGCCCGCTGGCAGCGCAGAAAAATTTGCAGTTTGAAATTACCAGCGCGATCCCCGCAAATGTATGGATCGAAACCGACAGCACGCGCTTGCGGCAAATTCTGTTCAATCTTTTGCACAACGCGTTCAAATTCACCCAGCAGGGCCGGATTGGCTTGATGGTGCGAACGCTGGAAGATGCCCATCAAGAATGGCTGGAGGTGGATGTAGAGGACAGCGGAATCGGTATGGACCAAGAGGCTTTGGGCCAATTGTTCCAGCGGTTTTTTCAGGTGGACTCCGGGCTTTCACGGAAATTTTCGGGTGCCGGTTTGGGGCTGCACATCTCCATGGCGCTAGCCCGCCGCTTCAAGGGTGACATCAGGGTCCAAAGTCAGGTGGACGCAGGCACGCGATTCACGGTGCGGCTGCCATTGAAAATCGTTGAAGCACCCGCCCCGAACCCAACGATAGCCGTTGCATCTGTGGCCATTCCCGACCCGGCCCACGGAGTCCGCATCCTGGTCGCCGAGGACCATCCGGTCAATCAAAAATTCATCTCTCTGCTCTTACAACGGCTGGGCCATAAGGCAACATTGTGTGAGAACGGTGAAGCCGCATTGGAAGCATTCCGCACAGACGATTACGAATTGGTTTTGATGGACATCCATATGCCGGTGATGGACGGCCTGACCGCCACGCGAGCGATCCGGGCTTTGCCGTCCCCCCGGTCCCAAGTGCCCATCATCGCTTTGACCGCCGACGTGTTGCAAGAGGCGCGTGATCAGGCCAAGGCCGCTGGGGTGGACGCATTCATCACCAAGCCCGTCACGCAAGAAGATTTGGAGGCTGCGATGGCCGCCGTGCTGGCGCGCGCCAAGTCACCCGAGCTGCAAACTGCGAACTGATACGGCGCACCGGCGCATTCACGCGTTAACGCGCCAGCGCCTTGAGCGCCAGTTTGATTCCCTCACTCACACCCACATCTGCCGGCAGGGCTTTGAGCGCCAGAGCCGCCTCTTTGTCGTTGTAGCCCAAAGCGATGAGCGCTTGCAAAATATCGGACTGCGCCGGGCTGCCGCTGGCCGCGACTGTCCCGATGTCAGCACCGAGCTTGCCCTTCAGTTCGAGCAGCAGGCGCTCGGCGGTTTTCTTGCCAATCCCAGGCACCTTGGTCAGTCGCGCGCTGTCTTGCAGGGTCACGGTTTGCGCCAACTCGGCCACGCTCAAACCGGAAAGCACCGCCAGCGCCATGCGCGGACCCACACCGGTGATCTTGATCAGCTCACGAAAGGCTTCGCGCTCGGCATGGGTGGCAAAACCGTAGAGGATTTGCGCATCCTCACGCACCACAAAGTGGGTCAGCAGCGTCACGCGCTGGCCACTGGCAGGCAGGTTGTAAAAAGTGCTCATCGGCACCTGCACCTCGTAACCCACGCCGTTGCAGTCCACGATGACCTGCGGGGGGTTTTTGTCGCTCAAGATGCCAGTCAGTTTGCCAATCATGGGGGTTCCCGGGTAAGTCCTATCATCGGTGCTTCGCTACCGGCCCGCAGGCCACAGGCGTAGGCTGTGAGGGATTATCGACCTTGGTACTCAGACATCTTTTTTCGCCGCTCAACAACACCCGCCTGGGTCACTTGTGCGGCCCCACCGACGCCCATCTGCGCGCGGTAGAGGCTGCGCTGGGGGTGCGCATTTCGCACCGGCATGAGCAGTTCAAGGTTGAAGGGTCCAAAGCGCCGGCGCACCGGGCCATGGAAGTTTTGCAGGCTTTGTATGAAATCTCGGCCCGCCCCATCGAGCCCGAGACGGTGCAACTGATGCTCAGCGGCGAGGCGCACGCGTCTGACGCCGACGGCCCCAGCCTGGCCACCCGCCGCGCCGACCTCAAGCCCCGCAGCAACAACCAGGCGCGCTACCTGGACAACATCGCCAGCCATGACATCACCATCGGTATCGGCCCCGCCGGTACCGGTAAGACCTATCTCGCCGTCGCCGCTGCGGTGGACGCGTTGCAACGCAACGCAGTGCAACGCATCATCCTCACCCGCCCTGCCGTAGAGGCCGGTGAGCGCCTGGGCTTTTTGCCCGGCGACCTCAACCAAAAAGTCGACCCCTATTTGCGCCCGCTGTATGACGCGCTCTACGACCTGATGGGCTTTGAGCAGGTGCACAAAGCCTTTGAGCGCCAGGCGCTGGAGATCGCGCCGCTGGCCTTTATGCGCGGGCGCACGCTCAACAATGCTTTTGTCATCCTCGACGAAGCGCAAAACACCACGCCTGAGCAGATGAAGATGTTTCTGACGCGTGTGGGTTTTGGCACCAAGGCGGTGATCACCGGCGACGTCAGCCAGATTGACCTGCCCAAAGCGCAGCTCAGCGGCCTGATTGACGCCGAGCGCACGCTGCGCCGCATCGACGGCATCGCCATCACCCACCTCACCAGCGCCGACATCGTGCGGCACCCGCTGGTGGCGCGCATCGTGGACGCCTACGACGCCGTGGCCCGCCTGGAATCCGACATCAGCGATGTTCCCGAGATGCCGCCCGAGCCGCCGCGAACCGACCTGCCCAAAACCCGCTCGCCCCGGCTGCGGGCGATGCCGCGTTAACCCGAAAACCACGGCGCGCGCCATGCTGCACCCCCTGCGCCTGTCCTTGCAATTCGCCCGGCTGGCCACGCCCGGCCCGCACCGCGCCGCCCTGCCCCGCCACAGCGTGGCCCGCTGGATCCGCCACGCCCTGGCGCGGGAAGCCGAAATCACCGTGCGCATCGTCGACGAGGCCGAAGGCCTGGCGCTGAACACCGACTACCGCAAGCAAGACCACGCCACCAATGTGCTGACCTTTGACTACAGCCGCGAGCCCGTGGTCTGCGCCGACCTGGTCTTGTGCGCGCCCGTGGTCGCGCGCGAGGCGCTGGAACAAGGCAAAACCCTGCAAGCGCATTACGCCCACCTCATCGTCCACGGCACCCTGCACGCCCAAGGCTGGGACCATATCAAAGCAGCGGAGGCCCGCGCGATGGAAGCGTGGGAAGTTCAGATATTGGCGGGCTTGGGGGTGCGCAATCCGTATTGAGGAGCCTTAAAGGGCCCCTGCGCACAGACCTGACGTCAGGCGGGCCTATTCGGCGATAGCCGGCGTATCGCTCGCGCTATCGAAGCCCGCAACACGGCGGATGCCGTTGAATGTCTTTTGGTAATAGCGTTCGGTCAGCGCGTTTTCGGTTACTTTTTTGAGCACCGACGACGCATGGACGAAGCGCCCGTCACCGATGTAGACGCCGACGTGGGAGTTTTGTTTGCCGGTGGTGTTGAAGAACACCAGGTCGCCGACCTGGATGTCGCGCAGCTGCACGGGCACACCCAGCTTGGCCATGTTGGCGGCTTGGTGGGGTAGATCGGCCAGCCCCAAGCGTTGCCAGATTTGCTTGATCAATCCACTGCAATCCAAGCCGGTATCTTGGGAGCTGCCGCCCAGGCGGTAGCGGGTTCCCATGAAGTCACTGGCAATGCGCTTGAGGCGCTGGTCCCAGCTCGGGGACGCCGGTGCCGACTCGGGCGCACTTTTAATCGGCACGGCCGCAGCATTCAGGCTTCCGACGGGAAGCTCTTGCGCCCAGGCATTGGCTGACAGCAAGGCCACGCCCACTACAAACCAGCGGGTTCGGGTCAGGCGGCTCATTCCCGCACCTTCGCGGCAGGTACCGTTTTTGCCGCCCAATCGACCAAGGCCTTTCGGCTCGCATCGTTGGTGGGGACGTGCAAGAACTGGCCGCTAAATTTGGCGTTATCGGCCAACCAGTTGACCAAATGGCTGGCGTCCTCGCGCTCGTCGGCTTGCGGCACTTTGCGCTCGCTGAAGCGCAGGGGGAGAAACTCCACGCCCAGCAACTCACCCTTGGGGCCGAGTTGTACGCCACCGATAGCCGTCATGGCGGCCATGCTGCGGATGGACAAGCCTCCGACACCGACAAAGTTACCCAGGGAATGGAAGATCGGACGCCCCTGGTAGCACTCAATGGCACGCAGCACGTGGGGGCCATGGCCGACCACCAGGTCGGCACCCGCGTCGATGACGGCCCGGGAAAAGGCAACCGCGTTGCCTCGGTCTTCGCCCAGAAACAGCTCGTTGCTGTTGCCATGGAACACCGCGTCATCACCTTCCGCGCCGCCGTGGAAAGTTACCACCACGTAATCGGACTGGGCTTTAGCCTGCGCGACCAACTGGCTGGCCGCTGCGAGGTCCTGCACCATGTTCTGGTGGGGATAAAAACCAAAGCCGACCAAGCCCACGCGCAAATCCTTGACCTGCAAAATAGTGAACTGTCCTTTGAGTCCGACCACCGCAATCGCAGCTTGGCGCAGGTTCGCGCCAGTGTCGGCAAAGCCTTGTTCGCCGAAGTCACGGGCATGGTTGTTGGCCACGTTCAGGGCGGTGAATCCGGTGTCTTTCAAGAGCTTGGCGTAGCGCGGCGGAAACCGGAATGCATAGGAACGCCCGCTGCCAGTGACCTTCAAGGTCTTGCTGTACTGCGTCAAAGCACCTTCCAGATTGCCCAGGGTCAGGTCTGTGTTCTTTAAGTAGGTCTCCACCTGTCCGAAGTACATGGCGTCCCACTCGGCAGGAATGTTCTCCACCACATGGCTGTTACCCAGCACCAGGTCACCGACGAAACGCAAGGTGATCGGGGCCTGGCTGAGCGCCTGCATGCGCTGCGGCGCGGGGCAGGCTGTGGCGGCACCGTCGCTTTGTGCACCTGCGATGCCACACACCATGCCCGAGCACGCCAAGGCCAGGGCGCGAAGCCAAAAGGTAGCGCTGCGGCTGCGCAGCAGGGAAACGAGCGAGAACATGGTGACCATTTTAGGCGCGCATGGGAATGGTCACTGGCCCGTCGTTGACCAACTCCACTTGCATATCCGCAGCAAATACGCCGGTTGCAACTTCGCTGTGCGCGCCGCGCGCCTGCTGCACGAAATGATCGTAGAGGGCGCGGCCCAACTCCGGGGCGGCGGCTTGGGTGAAGCTTGGACGGTTGCCGCCAGATGTGTCGGCGGCCAGGGTGAACTGGCTCACGATCAGAAGTCCCCCGTGGCGGCCCGCGCCGTCCAGGTCTTGGACGCAGCGGTTCATCTTGCCCTGTTCGTCACTGAAGATGCGCAATTTGAGGATTTTGGCCAGCAACTTATCGGCTTGCGCCGTTGTGTCGCCCTGCTCGGCGCACAACAGCACCAGCAGACCGGCCCCGATCTGTCCAACAACCGTGCCATCAACGGTCACGCTGGCGTGGCGGACCCGCTGAATGAGCGCCAGCATGCGGCATCAGGCCAGGGTAAGGCGCACGAACTTGCGCTTGCCGACCTGCACCACGTAAGTGCCCGCGCCGAGTTTCAGCCCCTTGTCGCTGACCACCTGGCTATCCACGCGCACGCCGCCACCGTCAATCAGGCGGTTGCCCTCCGCTATTGATTCAGTAAGTCCGGTGGCCTTGAGCACGACAGCGATTCCCAGGTGGGTGGCTTCGACCAAGCCCAGCTCACGCAGCGGCAGCAATGCTGGAATCCCGCCCTTGCTGCGGTTGACAAAGTCTTGCTCAGCCGCGTCAGCCGCAGCCGCGCTGTGGAAGCGCGCGGTGATTTCTTTGGCCAGCGCCACCTTGGCGTCGCGCGGGTTGCG
>CAIOUR010000243.1 GCA_903861575.1 uncultured beta proteobacterium
AGCCAGAGCGGTGAGGGTGGCTAGCTTGCGCAAGCAGCGGCTTTGCAGCCAAGTGGTGTGCATAAACATAGTGGGCTCCTTGTTAGGTGTCGGGTGAGTGGGGCTTAAACAATCGGCTGGTGCACGGTCACCAGCTTGGTGCCGTCGGGGAAGCTGGCTTCTACCTGGATATCGGGAATCATGTCGGCAATACCGTCCATCACATCGGCACGGGTCAGAACGCTGCGGCCTTCGCTCATCAATTGCGCCACCGTCTTGCCATCGCGCGCGCCTTCCATGACAGCTGCGCTGATCAGCGCAATGGCTTCCGGGTAATTCAGCTTGAGGCCCCGCGCCTTGCGCCGCTCGGCCAATAGCGCAGCGGTAAATATCAGCAGCTTGTCTTTTTCGCGTGGTGTGAGTTCCATCGTGGTGTGTCCGGGGGTGAATGCGTGGCAATGGTAACCAGCTTGGTTCGCAAGGGACATGCCTGCCCATCGGGTGGACGCCGCCGCCGCTACGTCCCGCACCGAACTGACGCAACGCAACGTTTTGGTGCGTATATTGACTTGCAGCGCCCTCCAAAGGTGCTTGCTGAGGCACCAAGGCGACGCCTGCGCAGCGGCTTACCTGTTGCGCCGCAGCATGACTCCACTTGGCACGGTCGTTGCGAAACGAACCCTGCGTCTACTGATGCAGTTCATTTCACTACCTGTTGCCTGGAGTTATCACACATGTCAAATCGTCGGGGTCACCTTAAATTACTGGCTATGTCCGCAGCGCTTGTTGGCGCGAACCTCTTGTCCCTGCCGCAGGCGCAAGCCGCTGAGACCATCAAGGTCGGCGTCTTGCACAGCCTCTCGGGCACCATGGCCATCTCGGAGACCGTGTTGAAAGACACCGTGCTCATGGCCATTGACGAGATCAACAAAAAGGGCGGCGTACTGGGCAAGCAGCTCGAGCCGGTGGTCGTCGACCCCGCCTCCAACTGGCCTCTGTTTGCCGAGAAGACCAAACAATTGCTGGGTCAAGATAAAGTCGCCGTCATCTTCGGTTGCTGGACCTCGGTGTCGCGTAAATCGGTGCTGCCGGTGGTGGAAGAAATGAACGGATTGCTGTTCTATCCCGTGCAGTACGAAGGCGAAGAGCTGTCTAAAAATGTGTTCTATACGGGTGCTGCGCCCAACCAGCAAGCCATTCCCGCAGTGGACTACCTGATGAGCGCAGACGGCGGCGGTGCCAAGCGCTGGGTCTTGCTCGGTACGGACTATGTGTACCCACGCACCACCAACAAAATCCTGCGCGCCTACCTGAAATCCAAGGGCGTGAAAGACAGCGACATCGATGAGAAATACACCCCGTTTGGCCATAGCGATTACCAAACCATCGTGGCCGACATCAAGAAGTTCTCTGCAGGTGGCAAGACCGCTGTGGTGTCCACCATCAACGGCGACTCTAACGTGCCCTTCTATAAAGAATTGGGCAACGCTGGCTTGAAGGCCAAGGACGTTCCGGTCGTTGCTTTCTCGGTGGGTGAAGAAGAGCTGCGCGGCGTGGACACCAAACCGCTGGTCGGTCACCTGGCTGCATGGAACTACTTCATGTCGATTAAGAATCCCACCAACGATGCCTTCATCAAGAAGTGGTCGGATTACGCCAAAGCCAAGGGTATCGCTGGCCACAAGGACAAGCCTTTGACCAATGACCCGATGGAAGCGACGTATATCGGTATCAATATGTGGAAGCAGGCGGTTGAAAAGGCCAAGTCCACCGATGTGGACAAGGTGATTGCGGCCATGGCGGGTCAAACGTTCACGGCCCCAAGCGGTATCACCTCCAAGATGGACGAGAAAAATCACCACTTGCACAAATCAGTGTTCATCGGTGAAGTCAAGGCTGATGGTCAATTCAACGTCGTTTGGAAGACGCCTGGCCCGGTTAAAGCCAAGCCCTGGTCGCCCTACATTGACGGCAATGCCGGTAAGCCTGACGAGCCTGCTAAGTAAGTCGCCTAGCGCGCACACCGCGCGCTACTGAGGCCCCGCGCTACTGAGGCCCCGCGCTGCTGAACCGGACGGTTGGCGGCGCGGGATTTCGCCAGTCTTACACTCTCCCCTCTTTTATTTGTTGACTGCTTCTGATGCTGCTCTTGCGTGCCCTGTGTTGTCTGTTTCTGTTTTGGGCGTCTAGCGGCTACGCGCTGACCTCCCAAGAGGCACTGGCGATGGCGCAAGGAGAAGGCAGTGCCCGCGTTTCGGCTGTGCAAGCGGCAGTAGCCGAGGCCGACGCAGCCACACTGGCATTCATTCAGGCTCTTTCCGATGACGCCGTCAAAATTATTGACGGTAAGCCTTATATTTTTCAGGCTGACAAGGCTCTCGATCCCGTCAGCGGCGCACCAGCTGCACTCAGCACGGAGGCGCTCTCAGCCGGGCAAGATGTGGTCAACAACAACCGCATGCGCGGCGAGTTGGACAACGCGCTGGCTGCCCTCAAGCTGCTGTCGCCTGACGCTGCCTTGCGCCGCGCCGCTGCGATAAATTTACAAGGCCAGGTCGGTGAAGCGCAGCTTGCCCTGCTGGAGCGCGCGTTTGCGCAGGAAACTGAATCCGACATCGCCCAGGCTCTGGGTCAATTGCGCGCAGCAGCGATGCTGGCCAGCAGCGACGAAGGCCGCCGGGTCGAGGCCGCCCGCCTGTTGGGTGCCAGTGCCCAAGCCGCCACCCAAACCTTGCTTGCCGAGCGATTGGCCATGGAGCCCTCGCCCGCTGTGCGCCAGGTTTTGCAGCGCAGCCTGGCAGATGTGAAAGCGCGACTCGCATGGGGTGACCGCGTGGGTGTGGTTTTCAGCGGCATCAGCCTGGGATCTATTCTGCTGTTGGTGGCGTTGGGGCTGGCCATCACCTACGGCTTGATGGGCGTGATCAATATGGCGCACGGCGAGCTGATGATGATCGGCGCCTACGCAACGTACTGCGTGCAGGTGCTGTTCCAGAAGCTCTTTCCCGGCGCGTTCAACTGGTATTTGCTGGCCAGCGTGCCGGTGGCTTTTCTTGCGTCGGCACTGGTTGGTGCGGTGCTGGAGCGCGGCGTGATCCGCTTTTTATATGGCCGACCGCTGGAAACCTTGTTAGCCACCTGGGGCATCAGCCTGGTGCTGATGCAAGCCGTGCGCAGCCTGTTTGGCGCGCAAAACGTCGGCGTTGAAAACCCCGCTTGGATGAGCGGCGGGGTGCAGGTCTTCGGCAACTTATCGCTGCCCTACAACCGCATCGTCATCATTGCGTTTGCGGCCTGTGTGCTGCTGGGCGTGGCCCTGCTGATTGGCAAAACGCGTCTGGGCCTATTTGTACGCGCTGTCACACAAAACCGCCCCATTGCCTCGTGCATGGGCGTCAACACCGCGCGGGTCGATACCTATGCATTCGCTTTGGGCTCGGGTATCGCAGGGCTCGCCGGCTGCGCGCTGAGCCAGGTGGGCAACGTCGGGCCGGACCTGGGGCAAAGCTATATCGTGGACGCCTTCATGGTCGTGGTGCTTGGTGGCGTAGGCCAGCTTGCCGGTACGGTGATTGCGGCGCTGGGTCTGGGCATCCTCAATAAATTTTTAGAGGGGCTGACCGGCGCGGTGCTGGCAAAAATTGCCGTGCTGGTGTTTATCGTCGTCTTCATCCAAAAGCGCCCCCAAGGCATTTTTGCGATGAAGGGCCGCAGTGCGGAGGCTTGAGTCCATGGCAGGCAGTTCTTCCCACTCTGTGCTTGCGGACCTGCCGCAACCTGCACCCCTGTTGGCAGGTCGGGCGCGCATGGCCTGGCTGGCGGCGTTGGTGTTCTTGTGCGCGGTCGTCCCCGTGCTCAATCTGGCCACGCCTGCGGGCAGCGTCTTCCATATCAGCGACTTTATGGTGGCGCTGGTCGGCAAGATCATGTGCTACGCCATCTGCGCCTTGGCCATGGATTTGATTTGGGGCTACACCGGCATCCTCAGCCTGGGCCATGGTTTGTTTTTCGCATTGGGCGGTTATGCGATGGGTATGTACCTGATGCGCGAAATTGGCTTAGACGGTAACTACAAAAGCGCTTTGCCCGACTTCATGGTGTTTTTGGATTGGAAGACCTTGCCCTGGCATTGGGCGCTCAGCCACAGCCTGTTGGCCACGCTGCTGCTCATCGTGCTGGTACCCGGCGTGGTGGCGCTGGTATTTGGTTACTTTGCCTTCCGCTCACGCATCAAGGGCGTGTACTTTTCCATCATCACGCAGGCGCTGACATTTGCCGCCATGCTGCTGTTCTTCCGTAACGAGACCGGCTTTGGCGGCAACAACGGCTTCACCGACTTCAAGCGTATCGCCGGCCTGCCGATTGCCACGCCGCAGATGCGCATGTTTTTGTTTGTGCTCACCGCGCTCTTCTTACTGGGTTTTTACTTGCTGGCACGGTATCTGGTCGCATCCAAATTTGGGCGCGTGTTGCAGGCGGTACGCGATGCCGAGTCGCGCCTCATGTTCAGCGGCTATTCGCCGCTGGGTTACAAGCTCACCATTTGGGTCATCTCGGCCGTGATGTGTGGTGTGGCCGGGGCTTTGTATGTGCCGCAGGTTGGCATCATCAACCCCAGCGAAATGAGCCCTGCCAATTCGATTGAGATCGCCGTCTGGGCCGCCGTGGGCGGGCGTGCCACGCTGATCGGCCCCATCGTCGGCGCATTTTTGGTCAATGGGGCCAAGAGTTGGCTCACGGTGGCCTACCCTGAGTTCTGGTTGTACTTTTTGGGTGCCTTGTTCATCGTCGTGACCCTGTTCCTGCCGCAAGGTGTGATCGGGCTTGTGCGCCGCCTCAGGGGGCAGCAGCCATGACGCCCGAGTTGATGGACCAGGGCGCGCAGCGCATCGCCGCGCTGCAAGAGGCCCAGATGCGCCAGGCCTTGCAAACGGCATCGGGCGGGCGCGAGGCCGGGTTCGGCCGGCGCATCGATGCCGAGGCTTTGGACCTGACGCATGGTCGCATCTTGTATCTGGAAGACGTGAGCGTCAGCTTTGACGGCTTCAAAGCCATCAACCGTTTGTCGCTGGACATCGCGCCGGGCGAGTTGCGCTGCATCATCGGGCCCAACGGCGCGGGTAAAACCACCATGATGGACATCATCACCGGCAAGACCCGGCCCGATGCGGGCAGCGTCTTTTTTGGCAGCACCATTGACCTGCTGCGCCACACCGAAGCCGAGATCGCCCAGCTCGGCATCGGACGCAAGTTCCAAAAGCCCACGGTATTCGAACAACTCACGGTATTCGAGAACCTGGAGCTTGCGCTCAAAACCCACAAAGGGGTCGCGCAATCGCTGCGCTATCGCCGCAGCGCCGCCCATGATCAGCGCCTGTGCGAGGTTTTGGAGACCATCGCCCTGCAAGACAGCCTGGCGCGCCAGGCCGGCAAACTCAGCCACGGGCAAAAGCAGTGGTTGGAGATCGGCATGCTGCTGGTGCAAGACCCGCAACTGCTTCTGCTGGACGAGCCCGTAGCCGGCATGACCGACCAGGAAACCGAGCGCACCGCCGAACTTTTTTTACGGCTCAAAGGCCAGCATTCGCTCATCGTCGTCGAACACGATATGGCCTTTATCAAAGCCATCGCCGAGACTGTCACAGTGCTATGCGATGGCGCTGTGTTGGCGCAAGGCCCCTTGTCGCAGGTGCAGGCCGACCCGCGTGTGATCGAAGTCTATTTGGGCCGTTAAAGCCACACCCTCTGAACCAACACCCATGCTTGAAGTCTGCTCCATCAACCAGTACTACGGCGGCTCGCACATCCTGCGCGACGTCAGCTTGCGCGCCAGCGCGGGCCAGGTCACTGTGGTGCTCGGACGTAACGGCGTGGGCAAATCCACCCTCCTGAAATCCATCATGGGGCTGGTCCCTATCAAGAGCGGCAGCATCACCCTCGCCGGCCAGTCGATCGATCGCGCAGCGCCGTTTGACCGGGTGCGCGCAGGCGTCGGCTATGTGCCGCAGGGCCGCGAGATCTTCGGTCGCCTGACTGTGCAAGAGAATCTGGCCATGGGCTTGGCCTCTAAGCCAGCGGGTACGCCGCTGCCGCAGCAGTTGTTCGAGTGGTTCCCCGTGCTGCACGAGATGCGCAACCGCCGTGGTGGCGACCTCTCGGGTGGACAGCAACAGCAACTCGCCATTGCACGCGCTTTGGCCGCAGGCCCCAAACTGCTGGTGTTGGACGAACCCACAGAGGGCATTCAACCCAGCATCATCAAAGACATAGGCCGCGTCATACGCCAACTGGCCAGCCAGGGCGATATGGCCATCCTGCTCGTCGAGCAGTACTACGACTTCGCCCGCGAACTCGCGGACCACTACGTCGTCATGGAGCGCGGCGCGGTGCGCGCACACGGCTTGGGCGCGGATATGGAGCGGGATGGGGTAAGGGAGATGGTCGCCATTTAGGGCATGTACGCGCCACGGTGCCCCAGTCGCCAGTTCGTTGAGGCCTAACGGCCTGCCAGCCCTTTAAATATCGATAGTCCCCGCCCGCAGCGCATTGGTTTCAATGAACTCGCGCCGGGGTTCGACTTCGTCGCCCATGAGCATGGTGAACACGCGGTCGGCTTCAATCGCGTCATCGATCTGCACTTTGAGCAAGCGGCGTACCGCCGGGTCCATCGTGGTTTCCCAGAGTTGGGCGGGGTTCATTTCGCCCAGGCCTTTGTAGCGCTGGCGGGCGGTGGCGTTTTCGGCTTGGGTGATGAGCCAGGCCATGGCCTGGCGGAAGTCGTGGACTTTTTCTTCCTTTGCGCGCTCGCCTTCGCCGCGCGTCACGCGTGCGCCTTCGTGCAGCAGGCCTTTGAAGGTGTTTGCGGCGTCAGCCAGCGTGGCGTAGTCGGAGCCGTGCACGAAGTCTTGCGTGAGAACGCTGCTTTTCACGTTGCCGTGGTGGCGGCGGCTGATGCGCAGAATGGGTTTGTCGGTCCGGGCGTCGAATTCGCCGGCGACTTCGGCGTCAGGCAAATGGGCTTGCAGGACCGCCGCAGAAGCCTCGGCATCTGCGACGGTGTCCAGGTTGAGCGCGACACCATCGGCGACGCAGCGCAGCGCCTCAGCGTCCATGAAGTTTTGCAGCCGTGCAATGACAGCTTGTGCCACCTGGTGCTTGCGCGCCAGCTCGGCCAGGGTGTCACCGACCAGCGTGGTGCCGTTGGGGCCGCCGGTGAAGACCGATGCGTTGACGAGCGCGATACGCATCAAGAAAGTATCCAGCGCGGACGCGTCTTTGAGG
The DNA here is from genome assembly GCA_903861575.1 of uncultured beta proteobacterium. Lineage (GTDB taxonomy): Bacteria > Pseudomonadota > Gammaproteobacteria > Burkholderiales > Burkholderiaceae_C > Allorhodoferax. The sequence continues at coordinate 7,261 of CAIOUR010000243.1, forward strand.
TACAGCTCTTCTTTGCCGGCCTTAACTTTGTAGAGCGGCGGTTGGGCGATGTAAATGTGGCCGCGCTCGACCAGCTCGGGCATCTGGCGGTAGAAGAAGGTCAGCAACAGCGTGCGGATGTGCGCGCCGTCCACGTCCGCGTCGGTCATGAT
>CAIOUR010000244.1 GCA_903861575.1 uncultured beta proteobacterium
AGTTGGGCATTCGAGAACTCAATCCGGAATTCTCCGTATTCCACAAACGCCTGTGGGTACGTTGGGGCGTCGAGCATGCGAATGTGGTTGTAAATCGTCCTCATATCACCGTAAACGGGCAGTTCACTTTGCGCGGGTTTTCTCCGTTTGAACAAAATTGGTTTGCCCAATTGGGGTTCCGGCACCGGCTCCGACTCAATCATCCATTGAATGATATCAATGCAGATCGCGCCCGCGCGCGCATAGATTTCTTCAGCTCGACCGGCCAGTGTCATGGGCCGCTTGGCATAAACCGGTCCTGCGTCCATCTCCTCCACCATCCGCAATGCGGAAACCACAGTCTGCTCATGGCCGGCAACGACAAGATTCTGCAAGGGGCTCCCGCCTCGACCATAAGGCACATCCGTCATATGGAAACACACGCACTCAAACCGGCTCCAGATTTCCGCTGGAACCCGCCAATTCCAGTGCAGGAAGAAGATATAGCGGGGTAACTCCCGCCCTAAAGTCTGAAGCAGTTCGTCTTCACTGCTAACGTACAGCCATTTCCCCGGGCAATTATTGGCCAATGCATTGAAGTCATGTCTGTTCCATACCTTGCTGCCCGCGACGATGTACGTCAAATCTTGCATCATGGATTGATTACTTCATCGAACGCGCGATAGATCTTTGTCCCTACCGGGTGCAATAGTTTATATGAAGTCTTGACCCCGAGAATCTGCTCCTGGAGTGACCACAGCAGGTCCGTGAAGCCCATCTTGTGGCGAAAGACAACGGTACTTGAAAACCTGGGATTGATTTCGAAAATCATCGGACCACGCGCACTCAACCTGAGCTGAATATTGATGCTACCCCGCAGATTCAACGCCTTGGCAACCGACACACACAAGGATTCGATCGCCTCGTCTTGCACCAGTTCGGCATACCCCGTCACGCCGGAAACCAGCCGCCGACGAAATATGATGGTCCGAACCTCCCCATCAGCGCAGCCATAGACGCCACACGTGTATTCATTGTCATCATCCGGCATGTATTCCTGCCAGATGTAATCTGGAAATAATGTCCGGTAGGCATCGGAAAGCTTGGAGTCCCTGACAATATACACCCCCTGACTCCCAGCACCGAACCTGCTCTTCAAGACGCATGGATAACTGACAGGATCACCCACTGCGACAGACCCTGTCCACGGCGCTGGCTGCCCCAACCCGGCAACAAACTCGGCTGTTTTCAGTTTGTCAAATCCGGTTTCCATCGATGCCTGATTGGCCATGACCAATGGCAAATGACCGGGGGAGCTTTTTCCCGCCCGACTTGAGAAAAAACGCAACTCGGGCTCTGACGTGACAACGACAGCGTCAAACCCAACCTTTACTCTCAATGCTTGCAGCGCTTCAAGATAGTCAGGTGACGAGGCTCTAGGAACGATTGTGCAAGCGTCGAATATGTGGTTGCCCATATGCTCAGCATGTATGTCACAGCCGATGAGTTTTTCCACAAAATCGCAGTCTCGCAGAATGCGGCCTATTCCAATTCCAATATCACCGGCAACACCCGTCACGAGTATCTTCATCACATTCTTTCCAATATCTCTGCCAGGTAAGGCAATTCCGGATGACGCAACCGACACTCCCGGATCAAGGGCGCCTTGTCATATTGCTCCACCCTGAATTCAAGCCGTCGATTTTCGGTATCCAGTAACGCCCAATGCGCGCCCGGTTGGCGATTTCTGGGCTGACCAACCGAGCCGGGATTGATGATTTGGGCGTCACCCATCTTTCTGATCATTGGATAGTGCGTGTGGCCCAGCACCACAAAGTCGAATCCGGGCTCGATACAGCGCTGCAAAAGGTTCGGCGTTGCATCAGGGTAGACGTATTGATCGACATCCCATGGCGCACCATGACACAACAGGATCCGGCAACCATCCACATCCAACTGGAGCGGGTGGGGTAGCGAGCAGAGTTCGTTCAGCTGACCTTCACTCAGCTGCTCCAACGCCAATTGAACCCCCGAACCATAACGATTCTTTATCAACTCAAGCATTGCCCGATCTGCCCGGGATGCTGCCAGCATATCTTCGTGATTACCGCGCACGACATGCCTGCTCCATGGCTCCAGCAACTCAAGCACCTTCACGGGTGAAAAGTAGTAGCCAACCAAGTCTCCCGTCACCAACAAATACTCAACACCCATCTCTTCCGCAGCGGTCAACACCGCGCTCAAGGCATCGGCGTTCCCGTGCACATCACCCAAAAGCGCCAGCTTCAAAAGGGAACCTCACAAACTTGCCATACGTCCTGCCACCGAACCTGCGACGATGCCGTCAGGCAGAAGCGCCCACCACGACCGCAGCTCATTCCGACTGCCCCTCGGCGCAAACCTTCGGCGTCAAATAGGCAGTGATGTTGCGCCCGATCCCCAGCCGACCTGCTGCCGCCCAAAACTCTACGCTCGCGTCGATAGGCTGGGCGTGAATCAGGTTTTCAATCTGAACACGCGCCCGATGGGCGTCCTTTCCTTGCGCTTTCTCTCGCACATAATTCGACCCCGGGTGGAACAGGAGCCAGTCCACCGGAAAATCCCCCAACGCTTGGACGCAACTCCACCCTGTATGACAGGCAATTGCACTCAAACTGTCCGCATCAAAGTAACTCAGGTGGTCCGGTGGCAGCACCCAGAACGCAGAGTCGATATGCCCATGCCGATGTTCCAGAGCGATTCACTTCTACCATCGCTTTTTTAATAACCTCAATATTTTCGGGATTGAGTTCAATACGATAGCTTTCTTTTGGGGTAGTAAGCACCTTGTTAC
>CAIOUR010000245.1 GCA_903861575.1 uncultured beta proteobacterium
TCTCGCCAGAGACCTTGAGTTTTTTGATCATGGCGTAACCCAGCGGGCCTTTGGGCAACATGCCTTTGACAGCTTTTTCAAGCGCACGGCCAGGGAACTTGGCTTGCATGTCGCGGAAATTGGTTGCCGTGATACCGCCCGGGTATCCGGAGTGGCGGTAATAAATTTTGTCCAAGGACTTGGCACCGGTTACGCGCAGTTTGGCTGCGTTTACGACCACAATGTAGTCTCCGGTATCGACGTGAGGCGTGTAAATGGCCTTGTGTTTGCCGCGCAAACGGAGAGCAACTTCGCTGGCTACTCTACCGAGGACCTTATCGGTCGCGTCAAGCACAAACCACTCGTGCACGACCTCAGCGGGTTTAGCGCTGAAAGTTGACATGAGTTTCTCTCTTTAAAGGAGGGTTTGCCGGGCTCTTTTCCACGGTCGGCGCTCCACTACCGGGAGCCTCTTAGGTGGGGAATAGAACTTCGCCGCGGAGCCACAAAAGCGCTGCGAAGCTAATTATTATACAAAGCCTACTAGGCGGCGACCTATGCCCCCGCTTTGGCAAGCCCGCGCCATTCAGTCAATGTATTCCTTGGCCGCAGCAATTAACGGACTCCAACGCGCAATCTCGGACGCAACGAATTTCTTGTGGTCCACAGGATCGGTGCGGTGGTCGGTGATGATGACGGCACCCAGGGCCTCTTGTTTGGCGATGAAGTCCGGGTCTTTCAGCGCAGCCTTCAGCGCCGCATTAACTTTGGCAACCACTTCAGCCGGCGTTCCTTTGGGTGCATACAAACCATGCCAAATGGTGACCTCAAATCCTTTGACGCCAAGCTCTTGCATCGTCGGCAAATCTTTCAGAACAGGAATCGTGAGTCGTTTAGCAGTCGTTACAGCATAGGCTGTGACTTTTTTTGCGTCGATGTAAGTGGTGGTGTTGGTCGTCTGATCGCACATCAGATCAATCTGGCCACCCAGCAAGTCGGTCATGGCTGGCGCGGTTCCCTTGTAGGGGATCGACGTCATATCAACCTGTAAAGCGCTTTGCACCATCAAACCGCATAGGTGCGATGCGGAACCGATACCGGCATTGCCTAAATTGATTTTCCCCTTGTTTTGGTAGATCCAAGCCAGCAACTCTTTGTAATTTTTTGCTGGCAGGCTGGTGCGGGAGATCAGCGTCATCGGGACTTCGTTGATCATCCCCATGTATTCGAAGTCAGTTTCAATTTTGAAGGGGATATTGCGCAACTGGTTGGGCATCGCGGCCATCGCAATGTGGTTCAGCAGAATGGTGTAACCATCGGGCGCGGCCTTTGCCACCTTGTTGGAGCCGATGGAGCTACCCGCGCCAACCACGTTTTCAACCACAATGGTTGCGCCGCCCAGCGGCTTGCGCATGGCCTCTGCCAAATCCCGGGCCACACGATCGGTCGGCCCGCCGGCCGCGAACGGAACAATCAAAGTAATCGCCCGCGACGGGTAAGCATCGGCACACATTCCCGTAACAGCGACGGTCGACAGCACAAGCGCAAGAAATTTTTTCATCGGACTACCCCATCAAGTAAGAGATTCAGTGTAACCAAGTTGTAACAAGCCGAAAAATTGGGATCTAGCAGCTCAAGTGCCCCATACGATGGGCTCACGGGCCTTCATACAACGCCCCAGCATGGACACGAAAGGCATGAGTCGTTGGCGCAAGCTAACGGTGTTGGAGGGGCCCGGCGGCGGATCCGCCACATCGCCAACCTGAGCTACTTCGGCTCGGCTGCGGTCCTCGGCCTCCAAGGCGGCTTCAATGGCCTTAAGGGCTTGCGGCATTTGTGCCACCGTGAGAACGCCTTGAATCTGCTGCTCAGGGAAATTTTTTTGCAAAATTTTCAGCAATTGACGCCCATTGGCCTCGAGCATGATCAGGTCACCCGCCGCCTTGGATTTGAACTTGTAAATCATGATCAGGCGTAACTGCGCGCGTCCTCGATGACTTTGCCGTCGTTGGGCAAGCTGCCGCTGGCGCACAGCTCAATGTCCCCGCGCAGCTTGGTCACGTCCCGGACCGCCTGGGCGAGATGGGGCTTGAGCGCTTGCGCAGCCTCGGTGTCCTGGACTTCCACTTTCAGGGTCATCACGTCGTTGGCCATTTCACCCTGCACCACCAGGCGTGCGCGCAAAACTTCGGGAAAACGCTTGGCGATGTCGTCCACCTGCTTGGGATGCACAAACATACCCCGGATTTTGGTGGTCTGGTCGGCGCGCCCCATCCAGCCGCGGATGCGGGTGTTGGTGCGGCCCGTCGGACACATACCGGGCAGGACCGCAGACAAGTCACCGGTCCCAAAGCGAATCAAGGGGTAATCCGGGTTCAGGGACGTGATCACCACCTCCCCCACCTCGCCCGCGGGTACCGGGTCGCCGGTTCCAGGGCGGACAATTTCCAGGATCACGTGCTCGTCCAGGACCAGGCCCTCGCGCGCCGCGGTTTCGTAGGCGATCAATCCGACATCCGCCGTGGCGTAGCACTGGTAGGCGGCAATACCCCGCGCAGCGAACCATTCGCGCAGCGATGGCGGGCAAGCCTCGCCCGTGACCAAAGCTTTCTTGACACTGGGAAGGGTGATGCCCGATTCGACGGCCTTCTCCACAATGATTTTCAAAAAACTAGGCGTCCCGATGTAGCCGGCAGGCTGCAGATCCTGCAGTGCTGCGACTTGCTGTTCAGTTTGCCCCACGCCAGCGGCAAATACGCTGCATCCGACGGCATGGGCGCCGGACTCCATCATCGAGCCGGCCGGTGTGAAGTGGTAACTGAAACTGTTGTGGATCAGCTCGCCGGCGCGGAAACCGGCAGCAAAAATTGCGCGGGCCATGCGCCAATAGTCTGCGGCTCGGCCCTCGGGCTCATAAATCGGGCCGGGGCTGGCAAACAGGCGGGGCATTGCGGGGCCGTAGGCCAAGGTGCTGTAGCCCCCAAAGGCGTCGCCTCCGGCGGAACGCGCCGCCTTTTGACGCTCGAACAGCGCTTGTTTGCGGGTCACCGGGAGCTGCGCGAGGTCTGCCCGGGTGCGCACCGCAGCGCCCTCTATGCCTTGCAGTGCCTGGGCCATGGCCGAAGACCGCGCTTGCGCATGCGCAATTTGCACTGGCAAAGCGGCCAGCAACGCCGCCTCACGTTGCGCGGGGTCGCGCGTCTCTAGTTCGTCGTAGTACTGCTTCATGGGTGCATTCTTAGGCCAGCCAGCGCTTGCGGCGCTTGTAGCTCTTGACGTCTTTGAAACTTTTGCGCTCGCCACCGCCCATGCCGAGGTAAAACTCTTTGACGTCTTCGTTGCTGCGCAAATCCACCGCCGCACCGTCCATCACGACACGACCCGACTCCATGATGTAACCGTAATCGGCGTAACGCAGGGCGATATTCGTGTTTTGCTCGGCTATCAAAAAAGTGACGGCTTCTTTGTTGTTCAGGTCTTTGACGATCTCAAAAACCTCTTCCACGATCTGGGGCGCCAGACCCATCGATGGCTCGTCGAGCAAGACCATGGTGGGGCTGGCCATCAAGGCGCGGCCAATAGCGCACATCTGCTGCTCGCCACCCGATGTGTAAGCGGCCTGAGAGGTGCGGCGCGTTTTGAGGCGCGGGAAATAGGTGTAAACCTTCTCGAGCGTGGCGCTGACTTCACCCTTGTCCTTGCGCGTGTAGCTGCCCGTCAGCAGGTTTTCTTCGATGGTCAGGTGAGCAAAACAATGGCGACCTTCCATGACCTGCACCACACCGCGCTGCACCAGATCCGCAGGCGATAAGTTCTCAATGCGCTCACCGCGCAATTCGATACTGCCTTTGGTCACCGCGCCCCGCTCGCCTTTGAGCAGGTTGGACACGGCACGCAGCGTCGTGGTTTTACCTGCCCCGTTACCGCCCAGAAGCGCCACGATACCGCCTTGCGGCACCTGCAGCGAAACGCCCTTAAGCACCAGGATGACGTGGTTGTAGATGACTTCGATGCCGTTGACGTTCAGAACAATGGGTGGTGCGGTCATACAAATCCTTGGCTGTGACTGCCATCGCGGCAGCGCCCATCACGGCGGACAGGCGCTGCGCTGCGATCTGCGATCAGGACTGGCAATCCGCAGGGGTGCGGCGGGTCAGTTTCTTGTCGCTGGCGTACTTGTCAGCGTACTGGCGCACCATGGGTTTGATGATGGATTCATCCGCATCAATCCAGTCGGTCACCACGTTCCACTTCTTGCCGTCCCACGTATGGATACGGGCGCTGCGCGAGCCCTCGTGGTCAAAGCAGGAGGTGCTCAGGGGCCGCATGATGGTGTCCAACTTGAGTGCGCTCAGACGCTTCTGGTCCAGGCTGAGATTTTCCAGGCCCCAACGGATTTGTTCGCCGTCCATGACCTTGCCCTTGCCGAAACGCTGCTGCGCAGCACGCACGCCTTCGACCGCCAGCGCAGCGCTGACCAAGCCCCGGTTGTACAAAGAGGTGTTGAGCTCTTCGATCGGGCCGGTGCCTTGGTTCTTGTCATGCACAAACTTCTTGACGTCGTCCAGGATCTTGCCGCCGTCGCCGGTGGCAACGAGGCCGCTGTAGCCCTTGGCCGCATCACCTACATCTTTGACATCCGGCTCGCCCGCCGACCACCACACGCCAAACATTTTTTCACGCGGATAACCCGTGGCGACGGCTTCTTTCAAGGCGGCGGAATTCATCACGCCCCAACCCCATATCAGGACGTAATCGGGCTTGTTCTGGCGCACTTGGAGCCAGGTGGCCTTTTGCTCAATACCGGGCGCAGTCACCGGCAACAAGGCCAACTCGAAACCTTGCAGCGTGGCACGCTTTTGAAGCAGCGGAATCGGCTCTTTGCCGTACGGGCTGTCGTGGTAGATCAAGGTGATCTTTTTACCCGTCAGATTGCCACCCTCTTTCTTGGTGATGTGCTGCATCAAAATGTCCGCGCCCGACCAGTAGGTCCCCATGAGCGGAAAATTCCACTTGAACACGCCGCCGTCGCTCGACTCGGAGCGACCCAGGCCGGCGGTGATCAGCGAGTTCTTGTCGGCCGGCACTTTTTCCGTGAGCGCAAAGGTGATACCGGTGGATAGTGGCTGGAAAATGGCGCCATTGGCTTTGCCCTTGAGGCGCTCATAGCACTCGACACCGCGGTCCGTGGCGTACGCGGTGTCGCATTCTTCGGTGGCGATCTTCACGCCATTGATGCCGCCGTCGCGCGCATTGATGAGCTTGAAGTAATCGGAATACCCGTTGGCCCACGGGATGCCATTCGGGGCATAAGCACCCGAGCGGTACACCGTCGCCGGGAAGAACTGCTCTTTGGCCTGCGCCCAGGCGGTGCTGGCAAAACCGGCGCCCAAAACGGCGCCCGCCACAGCGCTGGACAGCGCCCATTTCGTCAATTTCATGCTCGTCTCCTTCGTTTGAAAAACCATACCCAACGCCAAACCGCCAAGCTCAATGCGGAAACGGCCAGATCCGCACCTTTTGCCTGCCCACGCTCCAAAGCCGCGCCAGACCATGCGGCTCCACAATCAGGAACCAAACAATCAGCGCGCCAAAAACAATAAATTCCGCATGGGTCAGCGCAGCAGTGCTGATAGCGATGCCGAACAATGCGCCCACAAAGGGAAGGAACAAATTGATTGCAATCGGCAGCATCACAATAAAAGCGGCACCGAAAAAGCTCCCCGAAATGGCGCCCATGCCGCCCAAAATCACCATGAAGAGCAATTGGAAGGAGCGGTCCACCGAGAAGGCCGCAGGCTCCCACGACCCCAGGTACACAAAGCCCCACAAACCACCGGCCACACCGATGATGAACGAGCTGACCGCGAACGCACTGAGCTTGGCGTAGACCGGGCGGATGCCGATCACGGCCGCCGCCACGTCCATGTCCCGGATGGCCATCCACTCGCGCCCGATGGCGCTGCGCACCAGGTTTTTGGCGAGCAGCGCAAACACCACCAGAAAGCTCAGACAAAACCAGTACTTGGCAACCGGCGAGGTAATCGGCAGGCCAAAAGCCACCAGGTCCGACACCGACACGCTGCCCGAGGCGCTGTCGTTGGTAAACCACTTGACCCGCAAAAACGCCCAGTCGCAGAAAAATTGCGCAGCCAGTGTCGCCACCGCAAGGTACAAGCCCTTCACGCGCAAACTCGGGATGCCGAAAAACATACCCACCAGCGTCGCAAACACGCCGCCCAGCAAAATCGCCACCACCAAGGGCATGCCATCGATACGAACCATGCAGTTGTACGCGGCATAGGCCCCGACCGCCATGAAGGCGCCGGAGCCCAACGAAATCTGACCGCAGTAGCCGACCAATATGTTCACACCCAAAGCCGCCAGCGACAAAATCAGGAAAGGAACCAGAATAGCGCGAAACAGGTACTCGTTGGCGAGCAGGGGCACCCCCACGAAGGCAAATGCAAGCAGCAGCCAGATACCGACGCGGTCCTGCGTGATGGGAAAGATCTGCTGATCTTCCCGGTAGCTGGACTTGAACTGGCCGTTCTCACGGTACAACATGCTTAGACCCTGTCGATGATTTTTTCGCCAAACAAACCTTGCGGGCGGAACAAGAGGAACACCAGCGCCAGCACATAGGCAAACCAGATTTCAATGCCACCGCCCACGTAGGGGCCGAGAAACACTTCCGACAACTTTTCACCCACGCCGATGATCAGCCCGCCGATGATGGCGCCCGGCACAGACGTCAGCCCACCCAAAATCACCACAGGCAAAGCCCGCATCGCCACGGTTGACAGCGTGAACTGCACGCCCAGCTTGGAGCCCCAAATAATGCCAGCCACCAGCGCCACCACGCCGGCCACACACCATACGATGACCCAGATGCGATCCAAGGGAATTCCGATGGACTGTGCCGCCTGGTGGTCATCGGCCACGGCACGCAAGGCCCGGCCGGTCGGCGTTTTCTGGAAAAACAAGGTGAGCATGGCCACCAGCACCGCGGCAATGACAGCGGCAATCACATCCTCTTTGCTGATCATGATGCCGCCGGGGAACACCGATTCGAAAAGCAACACCGGATCTTTGGGCATGCCGATGTCAATCTTGTAAATGTCGTTGCCGAAAATACTCTGACCCACGCCGTCCAGAAAATACGCCACCCCCAGCGTTGCCATCAACAGCGTGGTGCCTTCCTGGTTCACCAGCTTGGACAAAACCAAGCGCTCGATCACCCAGGCTACGCCGAACATCACCACCGCCGCAGCGGCAAACGCCAGCAACGCTGTCACGACAAAACTGTTTAAACCGGTCCACAGTGGAATCCACTCCGCAAAGCGGGCCATCGCCAGTGCGGCGAATAAGACCATCGCACCCTGGGCGAAATTGAAGACCCCCGAGGCCTTGTAAATCAACACAAAGCCCAGCGCCACCAGGGAATACAGCATGCCGGCCATCAGGCCGCCAAACAGGGTGTCCAGAAAAAATCCCATGGAGCTGTCTGTCTCAGTGCGAGGTTCCAAGGTAGGCGCGGATCACCTCCTCGTACTGGCGGACTTCGTCCGGCGCGCCGTCGCCAATTTTCTTGCCGTAGTCCAACACCACGACCCGGTCGCTGATGTCCATCACCACGCTCATATCGTGCTCAATCAACACCACGGTGGTGCCGAACTCGTCGTTCACATCCAGCACAAAGCGGCACATGTCCTGCTTCTCTTCCACATTCATGCCAGCCATGGGCTCATCGAGCAGCAGCATTTGCGGCTCCAACGCCAGCGCGCGGCCCAGATCCACCCGCTTTTGTAAGCCGTAGGGCAGCTGCCCCACGGGCGTCTTGCGGTAGGCCTGGATTTCCAGGAAGTCGATGATGTGCTCCACCCGCTCGCGGTGCATCTCTTCCTCGCGCTCGGCCGGACCGATGCGCAGGGCCTGCAGAAAAATATTGCTTTTCATCCGCAGGTTGCGCCCGGTCATGATGTTGTCGAGCACGCTCATGCCCTTGAACAAAGCCAGGTTCTGGAAGGTGCGTGCAATCCCCATGGTCGCCACCTCGTGGCTGTCCATATGGTCAAAGGTGCGGCCGCGAAAACTGATGCTGCCCTGCTGCGGCGTGTAGACGCCATTGATGCAATTGAGCATGGAGCTTTTGCCCGCGCCATTGGGACCGATGATGGCGCGGATCTCATGCTCTTTGACGTTGAACGAAATATCGCTCAAGGCCTTCACCCCGCCGAAACTCAGCGAGATGTTTTTCACCTCCAAAATAACGTCGCCGATTTTTTTGCTCATGCTGCCACTCCCAGCGGTGCAAAAATTTTGGCATCGTCAATCCGCAAAGTGGCGCTGACGCTGCCCGTGCGCCCGTCTTCGAATTTCACCTGCGTTTCAATGAACTGGCTGCTGCGGCCTTCATACAAAGCGTCCACCAGCACGCTGTATTTCTCAGCGATGTAGCCGCGCCGGACCTTGTTGGTTCGGGTCAATTCGCCGTCGTCGGCGTCGAGCTCTTTGTGCAACACCAAGAAGCGGCTGACCTGGCTGCCCGCCAGCAAAGCGTCTTGACTCAGGTCCGCATTAACCTTTTCCACGCATTCTTTGACCAGTTGGTACACCTCGGCCTTTTGCGCCAGATCGGTGTAGCCCGCATACGGCAGGTTGCGCCGCTCGGCCCAATTGCCCACGGCGTCGAAGTCGATGTTGATCAGCACACAAACCTTTTCGCGCCCGTCACCATAAGCCACCACCTCTTTGATGTGCTGGAAAAATTTGAGCTTGTTCTCCACATATTTGGGCGCGAACATCGCCCCGTCAAAAGCCCCGCCCTGGATGCGTCCCACATCTTTGACGCGGTCAATGATTTTGAGGTGGCCTTTGGCATCGATGAAGCCGGCGTCGCTGGTGTGGTACCAGCCATCCGCCCCCAGCACCTCGGCGGTAGCCTGCGGGTTTTTGTAATAGCCTTTGAGCAGGCCCGGCGACCGCACCAGAATTTCGCCGTTATCGGCCACCCGCAATTCCACACCCTTGCACGGCACGCCCACCGTATCAGCGCGGGCTTCGTGATCCGGCTGCAAGCACACAAACACCGCCGTTTCCGTGGACCCGTACAGCTGCTTCAAGTTCACGCCAATGGCGCGGTAAAAGCTGAACAGATCCGGGCCAATCGCCTCACCCGCCGTGTAGGCCACCCGCACCCGGCTCATGCCCAAGCTGTTGCGCAAGGGGCCGTACATCAATAGGTCACCCAGCGCATACAGCAAGCGGTCCCAGGCAGAAACCGCCAATCCGTCCATGCGGGCTGGCCCAACGCGGCGGGCCAGGTCCATGAAAAAACCGAACATCCAGCGCTTGAAGGCGCTGGCGTCTTCCATGCGGATCATCACGCTGGTGAGCAAGCCTTCAAACACGCGCGGTGGTGCAAAGTAATAGGTCGGGCCGATTTCTTTCAGGTCAATGGTGGTGGTGGCCGCCGACTCCGGACAATTCACAACGTAGCCGCAGACCAACCACTGCGCGTAGCTGAAAATGTTTTGCCCGATCCACGCTACCGGCAAATACGCCAGCACCTCCTCAGCGCTGGTCAGGTGATCAAATTCCGCACCGGCCTGGGCGCGGTTGAGCAGGCTGTCGTGGGTATGCACCACACCCTTGGGATTGCCGGTGGTACCGGAGGTGAAAAACATCGCCGCCACATCTTCCGGCCGCACCCGGGCGGCAGACTCTTCCAAAAAGCGCGGCTGGGTTTGCAGCATGCGGGTGCCTTCGGCGATCAAGTCGTCCACAGACTCCAAGCCAGGTTCGTCGTAATTGCGCAGGCCGCGCGGGTCGTCGAAAAAAATATGGGCCAAAGCCGGGCAGGCGTTGCGGGCTTCCAGCAGCTTGTCGACCTGCTCCTGGTCCTCGGCGTACGCCAGGCGCACCTCGGCGTTCGTGATAGGGAAGACATATTCGGCACCGGCGGCGTCCTGGTACAGAGGCACAGGAACCGCGCCCAGCGACTGCGCTGCCAACATCGCCGCGTACAGGCGGGGGCGGTTAGCACCGACCACCACCATGTGGTCACCGGCACGCAGACCGCGCTGCGACAAACCCGCAGCCAACTGGGCCACTACAGCCGCCAAATCGCCCCAGGTGAGGGTCTGCCAGATGCCGTATTCCTTCTCACGCATAGCCGCAGCCAGCGGCCTTTGGGCCGCGTGCTGCAACAGGAGCTGAGGAAACGTCATCTGCATGCCTGGTCCTTTAGAAAGCGCGCTACCCGCCATGCTAGGCCCCGCTTTGACGTTAATTTGTCATTTCAACGACAATTTATCGAAAGACGTATAGGTGTTTTCCCTTTGTCGATCACCACCCATCACGCCCGATGTCCACTGAAACTCCACTTCACCAGCGCCGCCGGGCGCCCACTCCCAGCGAGCTGCAGGCCATTCCCTGGTTGAAGGCCCTGACGCCCGACGAACGTGAACGGGCTGCCGCAGACATCCGGATCGCCCTGGCCGAGGTGGGAGAAATAGTCTGCCGTTCAGGACGACCCGTGACCTATTGGTTCGGCGTAGTCGACGGCCTGCTCAAAATGAGCATCGACAACGCGCAGGGCCAGACAACGACATTGATCGGTATCCCGCCCGGCGGCTGGTTCGGCGAAGGTACCGTGCTCAAGCGCGAGGCCTACCGTTACAACATCCACGCCTTGCGAAAAACCATGGTCGCTGGCCTGCACGTGGATACCTTCCACTGGCTGCTGGACCACTCCATCGGGTTCAACCGCTTCATCATGAACCAGCTCAATGAGCGGCTGGGACAATTCATTGCGGCACGCGAATCCGACCGGCTCAACAACCCCGAAGTGCGGGTAGCCCGCAGCCTGGCCGCGCTGTGCAACCCGGTGTTGTATCCGGGCGTAGGCGACGTCTTGCGCATCACGCAGCAGGAGCTGGCCTATATCGTCGGCCTGTCGCGCCAGCGTGCCAACGCGGCCTTGCAACTGCTGCAAGACCAAGGGCTGATTCGGGTGGAGTACGGTGGCCTGCGGGTATTGAATATGGCCAGGCTGCAGAACCAAGCCTGAGCCTCCAACATAATCAGCCGCACATGACCGACCCCAAACCCACCTTCCGCCGCGCCGCACCCCCGCCAAGCAAAACCGCGCGGGCTCCCATTCCGGTCGGGCAAACCGACACCGCAGCGCAAGGGCCCAACGGCACCATGCGCTTGAACAAACGCATGGCCGAGTTGGGTCTGGCATCGCGGCGTGAGGCCGACGACTGGATCGCTAAGGGGTGGGTCAAAGTCAATGGCAAATTCGCCGAAATGGGCATGCAGGTTGCCCCCGATGTGCAAATTGAAATCGACAAACTCGCTAAGGGCCAACAGGCCAAACAGGTGACCGTGCTGATCAACAAGCCGCTGGGGCTGGTCAGCGGCCAAGCAGAGGACGGACACGAACCCGCGATCACGCTGGTGCAGCCGCAGAACCGCTGGGACCAGGACAACGCCCGCTTTTTCTTCCACCCCAGCCAACTCAAAAGTCTGGTGCCCGCCGGGCGCTTGGATATCGACTCCACCGGCCTGCTGGTGCTGACGCAAGACGGGCGCGTCGCGCGCCAGTTAATCGGCGAAGACGGTGTGCTGGAAAAAGAGTACCTGGTACGCGTGGTCTACACCGGCGTCGAGAATACCGCCGCTGCCACCAGCGCGGCCGCCACCTATGCGGCACCGGCGCGGCCCACGCAGCTCAGCCGGATTGACGAGGATGATCCGGTCACCGAGGACGTGCAGTCGCAGTTCCCACCGGCCAAACTGGCGCTCTTGCGCCACGGGCTGTCGCTGGATGGGCAGGCGCTCAAGCACGCCAAAGTGGAGTGGCAAAACCCGCAGCAACTGCGCTTTGTGCTGCATGAAGGGAAAAAGCGCCAGATCCGGCGCATGTGCGAGCAAGTCGGCCTGAAAGTCGTGGGCCTGAAAAGGGTGCGCATCGGGCAGGTGATGCTGGGACATTTGCCGGTGGGCCAGTGGCGCTACTTAGCCCCGCACGAGCGTTTTTGAGCGGCCCCGGGGCCA
>CAIOUR010000246.1 GCA_903861575.1 uncultured beta proteobacterium
GGATTAACCCGTAAAATCTTGCCGGATCACGCTTTGAAGCGTTCTCGAAGAAACATCCCCCATTCAATTCCATGACCCACATCGTTACCGAAGCCTGTATCCAGTGCAAATACACCGACTGCGTCGACGTCTGCCCGGTGGACTGCTTTCGCGAAGGCCCCAATTTCTTGACCATCGACCCAGATGAGTGCATCGATTGCGCGGTTTGCATCCCTGAGTGCCCGGTTAACGCCATCTATGCAGAAGAAGACGCCCCGGCCGACCAGATGCACATGGTGGCATTGAATGCCGAACTCGCACGCCTGCCGACCTGGAAAAGTATCACCAAGCGCAAAGCGCCGCTGCCCAACGCGGACGACTGGAAAGACAAAGCCGACAAGCTCTCCGAGCTGATCCGCTGATCCGCTTGCGGCAACGCAGCGCGCAGGCCCGCCCTTGGAACCCACCGCTACCGACGCCCTGATCATCGGCGCCGGGCCGGTGGGTTTATTCCAGGTGTTTCAGCTGGGCCTTCAGGGGGTAAAAACCCAGGTCATTGACGCCCTGCCCCACGTGGGCGGACAGTGCGCTGAACTCTACGCCGACAAACCGATTTACGACATTCCGGCCATCAGCGAGTGCACCGGCCGCGAGTTGGTTGCGCGACTGCAAGCCCAGATCGCGCCGATGCAGGCCACCTTCCATCTGGGGCAGTTGGTGGAAAGCCTGGAGCGCCGGTCTGACGGACGTTTCGCCGTGGTGACGAACACCGGGGCCCAATTTGCAGCAACCACCGTTTTCATTGCAGCCGGTGCAGGCGCCTTTGTGCCGCGCGCTTTCCCTTTGACAGACTGCCAGATGTACGCGGGCACGCAATTGCACTACCACCCATCCGCCCTTCAAGGCGCGCCGGATGCGGCGACGGTGGTGTTCGGCGGCGATGATCTGGCACTGCAATGGGCCTTGGATTTGGCCGAACAAAACCCTGCCGTCACCTTGGTGCACCGCCGCACGCAGCTGCAAGCCCAGCCCGACCTACTGGCGCGCATGCACACGGCCATCGCAAGCAGCCGCTTGCGGTTTGTTGCCGGGCAGCCGATTGCCAGCACGGCGCTCCAAGGCCGTTTGTGCAGCCTGACCTTGGCCCTTGCGGATGGCGGTACGCAGGAACTCGCCGTAGACCAATTGCTGGTAGCGCTGGGCCTGTCGCCCAAGCTCGGGCCCCTGGCGCAGTGGGGCTTGGCCTTGGAGCGCAAGCAAATCCCGGTGAACACCGAAAACTTCCAGACCACCGAACCCGGCATCTTTGCGGTAGGTGATATCAACACCTACCCGGGCAAGAAAAAGCTGATCCTCAGCGGCTTCCACGAAGCCACGCTCGCGGCTTTCGGTGCCATGGCCCTGATTGCACCGGAACGCCCGGCTGCACTGGAATACACCACCACCAGCAAACGCCTGCACCGGATTTTGGGCGTGGACTGAAGCGCCGGGCCGCACCCCAAAACAGTGCCTTAGCGCGCGGCTGGAACCAGGACGGTGCGCAGAACCATATCCACAATCAAGGATTCCGCGTTGGCAAAGTCTTGTGCCTCCAGCACCGGTTTGCCCAGCACTAAGCTGATCTGGCTGGCCCAATCCGCGTAGACCTGGGTTGAGGCCCACAGCAAAATCATCAAATGCTGGCCATTGACCGGGCGGCACATGCCCTGCTCAGCCCAGCGGTTGAAGATCGCCACATCCGCCTGCAGCGACGGCACCACACGCTCGGCAATTTCGGCCGCAAATACCGGCGCGCCGGAGAGAA
>CAIOUR010000247.1 GCA_903861575.1 uncultured beta proteobacterium
CGACACCGAAAAATCGGCCAGGATTTTGACCAGGGCGTTCACCTGGTTTTTGCGGCGAACCGTGCCCAACTCCAGACAGGCAAAACCCGCGTGCATGGCCAGCACCATCACAGCGCCCAAAAGAATAAAAAGCGCATCCGCGCCCTGTTTTAGTGCATCCATTAACCAATTTCCAGAAAAATGTTTTTATTCAGTGCAAGAAATCCCGATTGGGGACTTATGCACCGAAATAAAGCAATTTTTACACCTTGATTGCCTCGGCGGCGGCTAACGCCCCTGAACCACCTCGGGCGTGAGCGTCTGGACCGCCTCAAAACTGGTCAGAAAAACCCGGCCGTGCAGGCTCTTGAGGAAATCTGTTTTCTTCAACTTGTCCATGACCGGGCCTTTGATTTCCGAAAAATGCAGCGCGATGCCGCTGTCGTGCAGACGCCCGGCGATGGCGTGCAGGCTTTCCAGCGCGCTGGCGTCGATGTCATTCACCGCCGAACACTGCAACAGCACATGCTCCAAGGCGGGGCGCGATGCCACCTCGGCGTTGATGCGGTCTTCAATCGCGCGGGAGTTGGCAAAAAACATGCTGGCGTCCACCCGCAAACACACCAAACGCGGGCTGACCCGCACCGCGTGGCGCGACACGTTGCGAAAATGCTCGGTTCCCGGCATCAGCCCCACCGCCGCAATGTGCGGCCGACTGGCACGCAACAAAAACAGGCCCAGCGACAGCGCCACCCCGATCACTAGGCCACTCTCCACGCCCAGCACCAGGGTCGCGATAAACGTGGCGCTCAGGGCGCTGAAATCCAGCTTCGAAAAATCCCAGGTCGATCGGAATAGGGCCAAGTCCACCAGCGACAGCACGGCCACGATGATGGTCGCCGCCAGCGTGGCCTGCGGCAAGTAATACAGCGCCGGCGTGAGGAAGAGCGAAGCCAGCGTGATGCCCACCGCCGTGTACACCCCGGCTGCGGGGCTGACCGCGCCGGCATCAAAATTCACCACCGAGCGGGCGAAGCCCCCCGTGACCGGAAAGCCTCCGGTAAACGCCGCCGACAAATTGCTGGCGCCCAGCGCCACCAGCTCCTGATCGGGCTCAATCCGCTGGCGACGCTTGGCCGCCAAAGTCTGCCCGACCGAGACCGACTCCACAAAACCCACCACACTGATCAGCGCAGCCGGCACCAGCAGCTCACGCCACAGCGCCAAATCCCATAGCGGCAGGGTCAGCGGCGGCAAACCGCTGGGCACCGTGCCCACCAACTTCATGCCCTGACCTTTCCAATCCAAGGACCAAGCCAGTAGCGTGCTCAGGGCAATCGCCGCCACCGGACCGGCTTTGGCCCACACGCCGGCCAACTTGTCGCTCAAACCGGCGCGCACCAGCAAGGGCTTAAGCCCGGTGCGTACCCAGAACAAAAACGCCACAGCCAATGCGCCGAGCAGCGCAGTCAAAACGTGCACCTGACCCAACTGCGCAAGCAAGCCCAACAGCAGTTCCACAAAATTGTGGCCCTCCACCTTCACACCCAAAATGGTCTTCATCTGGCTGGCCGCAATCAGCAAGCCCGAGGCCGAGATAAAGCCGGAGATCACCGGGTGGCTCAAAAAATTCGCCAGAAAACCCAGACGCAGCAAGCCCATGAGCAGGAGCATGCCCCCCGACAAAAACGCCAGCGTGATGGCGACCTGCCAATAAGCGTGGGTTCCGGCAGCGGCATGCTCGCCTACGGCCGCTGCCGTCATCAGCGAGACCACAGCCACCGGACCGACTGCCAGCACGCGGCTGCTGCCCAGCACGGCGTACACGACCAATGGCGCGACGCTGGCGTACAAGCCCACCTCAGGCGGCAGCCCCGCCAGCAGGGCGTAGGCCAGGCTTTGCGGGATCAGCATGACGGTGACGATCAGCGCCGCCACCAGGTCATGGGTGAAGGATTCCTGGTTGTAAGCGCGGCCCCACACCAGGATGGGCATGGACGGCACCCAGCGCGACAACACGTCCATCAGCCAACCATCTCGGGTTCTGCCAGCCACTCACGTCCCTTGAGCATGGCCTCCCAATACAGGGGCGGCAGGATGCGCTCCTTTAAATACCAGGCTAGGGCTGATGGTTTGGTGCCGTCAATCAACCATGCCGGGAAGCTGGGTGCCAGTTTGCCGCCGTAAGTGAACTCCGCGAGCACAATCTTGCCGCGCTCCACGGTGAGCGGGCAAGAGCCGTAGCCGTCGTACGCGGCCTGGCCTTTGTGGCTGCCAAGCGCGGTCAACAGGTTGTGCGCCACCACCGGCGCTTGCTTGCGCGCAGCCGCAGCGGTTTTGGCATTCGGCGTGTTGGTGACATCGCCCAGGCCATACACGTTTGCAAAGGTTTTGTGGCGCAGGGTGGCCGGATCCACATCGACCCAACCAGCGGCATCGGCCAGTGGGCTGACACGGACAAAGTCCGGCGCTTTTTGTGGCGGAACCACGTGGATCATGTCGAAGTCACGGACAACTTTTTCCTTAGCGCCATCGGCCATGGTTTTCATGAAGGTCGCCTTGTGGGCCGGGCCGTCGATGGCGACCAGCGTCTCGCCAAAGTTCAGGCCGATCCGGTATTTTTTGACGTACTCCATGAGTGCCGGCACATAGTCGGCCACGCCAAACAGCACCGCGCCAGAGTTGCAGAAATCGATATCGATGTGGCTGATCACGCCTTGGCGCGTCCAGTGGTCGGCTGACAAATACATGGCTTTTTGCGGCGCGCCTGCGCACTTGATGGGCATGGGCGGCTGGGTGAATATCGCCTTGCCTGTTTTCAGCTGCTGCACCAGCTGCCACGTGTAGGGGGCGAGGTCGTAGCGGTAGTTGGAGGTCACGCCGTTGCGGCCCAGAGTCTCGGTCAGGCCTTCAATGCCCTGCCAGTCAAGCTTGAGCCCCGGGCAAACCACCAGTTGCTGGTACTTCACTACGCGGCAGCCTTCCAGAATGATCTGGTTTTTGTCGGGCTCAAAGGCGGCTACCGCCGCCTTGATCCAGCGCACATCGGTGGGGATGACAGAGGCCATGGTGCGCGCCGTCGAGGACGCCTTGAAGATGCCGCCGCCCACCATGGTCCAGCCCGGCTGGTAGAAATGCGCGTCGGCCGGGTCGATGATGGCGATGTCCAGCTGCGGGCTGCGCGCCAGCAGACTGGACGCCACCGCAATGCCCGCTGCGCCACCGCCCACTATCACCACCTGGTGGCTGGCGTCGGCCTGGTCGCCGGGTGTTACGCCGCCGTTGGCGATACGCTGCACCAGCGATTGCATCTCGAAGCCAGCTTTGCGCCCGGCTTCCAGAATCTGCGGCAACGGCGTGATGCCGGATTGCGACAGCGCCCACATGGTGGTCGAGCGCATGCCGGTGCGGCAATACGCCAGCACGGGGCCGGGCAGCGTATGCAGCAAAGCGCCGAAGGCCTTGCCGTCTTCGTCGCGCACCTTGCCGGTTTCGGCAGGCAGGTAGCTGGCTTGCAGACCGAGGGCGGCAGCAGCCTGCGCGATTTCATCGAAGCTGGGCTGGTCAGCCCCCTCGCCGTCGGGCCGGTTGCAGATCAGCGCCTTGAAGCCGGCATCGGCCACGGCTTGCAGCTCGGACGCCAGAATTTGCGGGCTGACGCTCAGATTGGGGGTAAGGGCTTTGATGTCCATGGTGTCTCCAGAAGGTGGTGCGTTCAGACGGCTTGTAGTTTTTGCTTGCGCGGGGCGTGGACGAAGCGGTCCATCAGTTCAAACCCCAGCATGCCGATGACCATCGCCACCACAAACACCAGTGCTTTCGGTTGGCCGTCGGCCATCGAAACCATGGCGGGGCCAGGACAAAAACCGGCCCAACCCCAGCCTGCGCCAAAGAGGAGGCTGCCGATGACCAGCGGCCGGTCGATTTGCGCATTGGTGGGCAAGCGCAGCATGCCGCCCAAAAAATTGCTGGTGCGTTTTTTGGCCAGGGCAAAGGCAAAAAATCCCACGGCGATGGCCCCGCCCATCACCAGCGCCAGGGACGGATCCCAGGCACCGGCCAAGTCCAGAAAGCCAATGACCTTGCCGGGGTCGGTCATGCCCGAGAGCATGAGGCCCATGCCGAACAAGAGGCCGACTGCAAATTCGCTGATGCGGTGAAACAGGTTGTGGTTGAGCATGGTGATGTCCTTAGATGATGTGGCGCAAAACGTAGACGCTGGCAAAGCCCGCGCCCATGAAGGACAGCGTGGCCACCATGGAGCGCGGCGACATGCGCGACAGCCCGCAGACCCCGTGGCCACTGGTGCAGCCGGAGGCATAGCGGGTGCCGACACCGACCAGCAAGCCGGCGCCGACCACACTGAACATGCCCGCTTCGATGCGTGGGGCCGCTGCGAATCCCTCCGGCACCAGCGCGTGAAACACCTGCGGCGCAGCAAACAGACCGAGCAGAAATGCGACGCGCCACAGGGTGTCCCCCACCTTGGGCGGCATCAGCCCGCCCAGAATGCCGCTGATGCCCAGGATGCGGCCGTTGAGCAAAATAAACAGCGCCGAGGCCACGCCCAGCATCAGCCCTCCGCTCAATGAGGCCCAGGGGGTGAAATGTTCCCAATCGATGTTCATTCAGGCTCTCCTTCTTGGGGTGCGCAAAATTGCGCATACAAAATGTGCATGACTGCCAGCGCTTGCGGGCTGGCGATTTGGTAATAGATGTTTTTGCCTTCGCGGCGCGTAGAAACCAGTTCTTCGTCGCGCAGCACGGTGAGTTGTTGCGACAAGGTGGGCTGCGTGATGCCCAGAATTTCCTCTAATTCGCCGACCCGCTTTTCGCCCAGGGATAGCTGGCACAGCAGCATCAGGCGGTCCCGGTTAGATAGAACCTTCATCAGGCGACATGCTTTTTCAGCTGCGATATGCATTTTTTCAAGGTCCAGTGTGGCGTTTTCCATAGGCGCGGTTCCTGTTTTTGGGGGTGATACGAAATTCTATTGACAAATAGTTTATTCGTCAATATATTATTACGTATCTAACTGAAAAGGAGCTTTCCATGTCTAGCACCGCACCCAAGCCCTTGGTTCACGGCATTTTTGACCCCGCTACCTGGACCGTGACCTACGTGGTGTACGAGAAGGCGGGTTCTGACTGCGCCATCATCGATCCGGTGCTGGACTACGACCCCAAATCCGGTCGCACCAGCCACACCAGCGCCGACAAGGTGATCGCCTTTGTCAAAAGCCAGCAGCTCACCGTGTCCTGGATTCTGGAAACCCACGCCCACGCCGACCACCTGTCCGCTGCGCCCTACCTGAAAGCGCAACTCGGCGGCAAAACCGGTATCGGCAACCACATCACATTGGTGCAAAGCGTGTTCAAAGGCATCTTCAACATGGAGCCCAGCTTCCAAGTGGATGGCTCCCAGTTCGATCATTTGTTTGCCGACGGCGAGGCCATCCCGCTGGGTGGACTGCACACCCGCACCTGGTACCTGCCCGGCCACACACCGGCCTGCGTGGCCTACCAATTTGGGGACGCGGTTTTTGTGGGCGACACCATGTTTATGCCTGATGTCGGCACGGCCCGCTGCGACTTCCCCGGCGGCGACGCCAAGACGCTGTTTGCCTCTATCCGCACAATTTTGAGCCTGCCGCCACAAACCCGCCTGTTCATGTGCCACGACTATCCGCCCGAAGGACGTCCGGTGGC
>CAIOUR010000248.1 GCA_903861575.1 uncultured beta proteobacterium
AGGGCACCACCGCCACCACCTCGCCGGCGTGGGCCGACAGCGCGTCGGCCACACCCGTGGCGCTGCGCAACACCGTGTGCCCATCGGTGTGCACATGCGCGTAGTTAGACGCGGCAGCGTCTGGCGAGTGGGGGAGCGCAATGATCAACATGAGAAGTTATTGTAGAAACTTGGTGTGCATCTCGGCCCATTGTCCGGTGTCGCGCCACAGCACCTTCAAATCGGCCTGATCGCGCTGCACCACCGAGCGCTCGATGAGGGTGGTTTGGGGCATGGACAAGCGACCATACACCTCAAAAAACTTGGTGTTCACGCTGTGCGTGGCTTCGCTGGCGATGCCGCTGTTGCGCCCCAGGGCTTTTTTGAAGTCATCCAAACTGGCCCAGTGGTTTCGCGCGCGTTGTTGTACCAAGTTTTGGGCATCGGTCATGCTCAAGCCCGGCACGCAGGCATACAGCACCTCTGCGCTGGCCGTGTTGACATTGACAGGGACTTGCACCGGCAAGACCGTGATGTGGGTTTGGAGTTGGCTCAACGTCTGCGGCGTCAACCCCAGCCAAGTGAGCTCGGACACGCGTTGCGGCATCAAGGGCGCCCCCGCTTGCTTGCTGTCTTGGGCGGCCAGCAGTTGGATGACCATGCGTTGGAGTTGCTCTTGCGGCAAGCCCAAGGCACTGAACAAGCGCTCAAAGGCTTGCTGCATGCCGGGGTTGAGTTTGTCGCCGCTGAGCAAGGCCGTGACGTTCAGGCGCGATTGCAGGTCAATGATGTGGCCCGACAAAAACACCTGATCGCTCAAGGCTTCGTCTTCGCTGTTGCTCACCCCATCGGGGAGCGCTGACAAAAAGCTGGACAGGCGAACCTGTTGCAAAGGGACCGCCCAGGGCTCGGCCAAGTGGTCGACGGCTTGGGTGTTGTTGGGGCCATCGGCCCGTGCGTCCTCGCGCAAGATGACACGCGCCCAATCAAGCGCGCTCAGCAGCAGCCAGCGCGCTTGGGCTTGCTGGCGCTCGATTCCCTCAGCTTCGACCGCGCGCCATTGCTGCCACATGGCGCCAGCCGCCAAGGTGGCCACCAAGGCCACCGTCAACATGGCGGCCAACAAGGCGGCGCCTCGCTGGCGTTTTTGGGGGGTGTGGCGCGAAAGCGGGTTCATGACTTGCTGTTGCTGAAATTGGGGCGCACCCAGTCGAGGGTGAGGCGCCCGGGCAAGCCGGTGCTTGGCGGCAGGTCGAGCAACAAGCGAATGGCGTCGGGTGGCGTGGTGTTGGCTTGTTCGCTGCTGGTGGTTTTGCCGTCGCTCGACAAGGGGTTGGTCCACGCATTGCCGCGAAAGTAGGTGAGCTGCCATTGGGTCAAGCCCAGCAAGGCCGTCTCGTTGGACGCGTCTTGTTGGCGCGAGTTTTGGCTCCACAGCTTGGCTTGTTCCCACGCCAGGTTCAAGGCGGTGCGGTCGTTCAGGGCGGGGGACTGCCAGCGCATCCATTGGCCCTCGTTGCCGTCGGTG
>CAIOUR010000249.1 GCA_903861575.1 uncultured beta proteobacterium
GCCCATGTTGAAGGTGGCGTAGGCCTCGCGCAGGTCAATCGGGCCGGCCTGCATCAAAAACTGGAACAGCGCAGGCGCGGGGCGCGGGCTGTGAATCTCATACACAAAGGGCGCTTCCAGGCGCATCAGCTTGCGCCAGCCGTGGCCGGTGACGTGCGAGACGTAATGCAGCCCAATGCCGGCCTGCTGGCAGGCGCGCACAAAATTCACGTAGATCACCGACGGGGCCAACAGCGCCTGCCCGTAGGTGCGCGCATCGCCATGGCCAATCGGCGTCTGGTAGCCCGCAGGTAGCCGGTCGGCAATCAGGCGGCACAGCGACAAACCATTGGTCTGCACGCCCGACGACGCCAGGAACACGATGGCGTCACCGTCTTGCACTGCGCCGGTGATACGCCGCTGCTTGGGCGCAACCCGCCCCACCGCAGAACCCGCCAGCACAATGGCGTGCGGCTCAACAATGCCGCGCAGAGTCGGCGTCTCGCCGCCGCCCCAGACCGCGCCCGCCTGGCGACAGCCCTCGGCCCAGCCGTCCACCAGCGCCTGCATGCGCGGCGCGTCAGAAAACCAGTCCGACTCGCCCACCGCCGCGTGCATGGCCACCGAAATCGGCAGCGCACCGCAGGTCACCAAATCGTTGACGATGGTGGCCACCGTGTCGATGGCAATCTCGCGGTAAAAGTTTTCGCCGGTTTGCGCGTAGACCGCATCGGCCACCAGATTTTTGGTGCCCAGGCCCTCTTCCACGTGGGCCAGAAAGTGGTCCTCGGCCTCCATCAGGTAGCAGCTTTCGCCGCGTGTGTCGGCGGGTTCGGCGTAACCGTGGTCGCGCAAAAGTGGGGCCGTGGTGCGCGCAGCCTGCTGGCAGGCGCGCTTGAAAGCGTCAAGCTGGTCGTAGTTGACGCCGGAAGATTCGTAGCTCAAGGTCATGGGCTAAGTATCGCAGGCCGGGCCGGCGGCCTGTATTAAGCTTGGCCCCATGAACCAAACCGCCACCCTCGCCCCCGCCCTGGACTGGACCCCCGAGCTGTTCCTGGGAGACGCCCGCATGGACGACACCCACGAAGAATTCGTGACGCTGCTCAATCAGCTGCTGGCCACGCCGCCGGACCAGCAAATGCCGCTGTACCGCGCCTTTATCGACCACACGGTGGAACATTTCGCGCAAGAAGAACGCTGGATGCTGGCCACCGGCTTCACCGCCGACAACTGCCACGCCGAAGAGCACGCCACCATTCTGGAAACCATGCAAGCCGTGGTGCAACGCAGCGAACAAGGCGACACCGAGCTCATCACCCGCATGGCCGAAGCCCTGGCCGAATGGTTTCCGCTACACGCGACCAGCAAAGATGCGGGGCTGGCGCAGCATTTGAAAAATGTGGGGTTTGATTCGGGTACGGAGACGGTGGTGCTTACTCCGCATAGTTGAGGCGGTTGGCTGCTTGGGCGCTTAAACCGCCTATGCAAGCCGGGCTGATCCACACGCGCGACCTCCCACCGACCGCTGGGCTTGGATGAACACCAGGCTTCCATGGGGTCACCCTCAACAAATTTCACACCCCCACCCCTCCCCCACAAATTTCTTCAAACCCGCGCCGCCCCATCCCCGTTAGCATCAAAGCCCTAACCGGAGACACCCCCCATGCCCGTGATCACCACGATTGAAGACTTGCGCGTTTTGGCGAAAAAGCGCGTGCCGCGCATGTTTTATGACTACGCCGACTCGGGCAGCTGGACCGAGGGCACCTACCGCGCCAACGAGGCCGATTTCCAGAAGATCAAGCTGCGCCAGCGGGTGGCGGTGAACATGGAAAACCGCAGCACGGCGACCACCATGGTGGGCGTGCCGGCCAAGATGCCGGTGGCGATTGCGCCGGTTGGACTGACCGGCATGCAAAGCGCGGACGGCGAGATCAAGGCGGCGCGCGCGGCCGAAAAGTTTGGCATTCCGTTCATCTTGTCGACCATGAGCATTTGCTCAATTGAGGACATTGCCGCCAACACCCGCGCGCCGTTCATGTTCCAGCTCTACATGATGCGCGACCGCCAGGCCATGGTGAACATGATTGAGCGCGTGCGCAAAGCCGGTTGCAGCGCGCTGGTGCTGACCTTGGATTTGCAGGTGATCGGCCAGCGCCACAAAGATCTGAAAAACGGCCTGACCGCCCCGCCCCGCCCCACGATTGCCAACATCATCAATCTGATGAGCAAGCCGCGCTGGTGCCTCGGGATGGCGGGCACGCGCCGCCACACCTTTGGCAATCTGGTCGGCCATGTGAAAGAAGTGAGCGACATGAATTCGCTGGCGGCCTGGACCAACGAACAGTTTGACCCGCGCCTGTCATGGGCTGACATCGCCTGGGTCAAGGAGCAATGGGGCGGCAAGCTGATTCTCAAAGGCATTCAGGACGTCGAAGACGCCCGCCTGGCCGTGGCCAGCGGGGCCGACGCGATTGTGGTGAGCAACCACGGCGGGCGGCAGCTCGACGGTGCGCAGTCCAGCATCGAGGCGCTACCGGCCATCGTGGCGGCGGTGGGCTCGGACATCGAGGTTTGGATGGACGGCGGCATCCGCAGCGGGCAAGACGTGCTCAAAGCCTGGGCGCTGGGCGCGCGCGGCACGCTGATCGGCCGCGCCATGGTCTACGGCCTGGGCGCGATGGGCGAAGCCGGCGTGACCAAGGCGCTGCAAATCATCCACAAAGAGCTGGACATCACCATGGCGTTTTGCGGACACACGAACATCCAGAACGTGGACCGCGGCATCTTGCTACCCGGTACCTTCCCCACCGCGGGCTGATGCCTCTGCGCCGTATCGCGCACCTGGACATGGACGCGTTCTACGCGTCGGTGGAGTTGCTGCGTTACCCGCAGCTCAAGGGCTTGCCGGTGGTGATTGGCGGCGGGCGGCGCAAGGCCGATGAAGACCTGATTCAAAGCAACCAGGGCCGCGCACTGCACGAGATTCCGGTAGCAGAGTTTCCGCTGCTGCGCGACTACACCGGGCGCGGCGTGATCACCACCGCCACCTATGCGGCGCGCCAGTTCGGCGTGGGCTCGGCGATGGGGCTGATGAAAGCGGCGCAGCTCTGTCCGCAGGCGGTGCTGCTGCCGGTGGACTTTGCGCAATACCGGCACTATTCGCAGCGCTTCAAGGCCATCATCACGGACATCGCGCCGGTGATGGAAAACCGAGGCGTGGACGAGGTCTATATCGACTTCACCGAGGTGCCCGGCGGCCAGCGCGAGGGCGGGCGGGTGCTGGCGCGCCTGATCCAAAAAGCGATTTTTGAAGACACCGGGCTGACGTGTTCAGTGGGCGTGGCACCCAACAAGCTGCTGGCCAAAATGGCCAGCGAATTCAACAAGCCCAATGGCATTTCGGTGGTCATGGAAGACGACGTGCAAAGCGCCGTCTGGCCGCTGGCTTGCCGCAAGATCAACGGCATAGGCCCCAAAGCCGACGCGCGCTTGCAGGGGTTGGGTATCCACACCATTGGCCAGCTCGCCAGCACCGAACCGGCCTTTCTGGCGCAGCATTTCGGGCCGCGTACCAGCGCGTGGTTGCACGCCGCAGCGCACGGGCGCGACAACAGCGCAGTGCACACCAGCAGCGAGCCAGTGAGCATGAGCCGCGAGACCACGTTTGATCGCGACCTGCACGCGGTGCGCGACCGCGCGGAACTCGGCGCGATCTTCACCAAACTGTGCGAGCAGGTGGCTGCCGATTTGCAGCGCAAGGGCTATGTGGGCCGCACCATCGGCGTGAAGCTGCGGTTCACCGACTTTCGCATCGCCACGCGCGACCAGACGATCAGCGGCTACACCGACCAAGCCGCCGCCATTCGTCACGCGGCGGGCCAGGCGCTCAAGCGCGCGCCGCTGGACCAGCGGCTGCGGCTGCTGGGTGTACGGGTGGGGAGCTTGTTGCGGGCGCAGGACGCAGCAGCGCTGGCTGATACGCCCCCCGACCCAGCGCAGCACGACTTGTTCACGGTGGATTAACGCACGGCGAAGCAGCGCCGCGTCCGCTACTGCGGTGGTGCTGCCGCTGCGCGCAGAACGGAAGCAGAGTCGGCCTTGCCAAAACCCAGGGCAAAGTCCAAAGCCGTGAGTCCCTCGGCGTTCTTGAGCGTAGCGTCAGCGCCTGCTTTCAGCAGCGCACGGGTGGCTTGCACGTTGCCGTAACCCGCCGCCATCATCAGCGGCGTGGTGCCGTTAGGAGACTCAGCATCGATGTAGGCGTTGTGTTCCAGCAGCAAATCGATCATGGCAAGCTGCCCGCGCGAAGCCGCGTAATGCAGCGGCGTCCAACCGGTTTTGTTGACATCGGCATCGCGGCTAATCAACGCTTGGGCCAACGGCACATCGCCCCGTAAAGCGGCCAGCATCAAGGGGCTCTCGTCGACGGTGTTGCGGGACTCCAGATCGATGCCCGGCGCCTCCAACAACACTGCGGCCACTTTGCCCGCACCGCTGCGCGCGGCCATGAATAAGCCGGTCAAACCCTCGGGTCCCAGCGTGTTGGGATCGATACCGCGCGTCAGCAAGGCGGCCACAGTGGGCGCATCGTCATTTTTAATGGCCTTGAAAAAATCCTCGTAGCTGCCTGCATGAACCAGGAATACACCCGCCAATGCACAGAGACAAACCGCTTTCTTGATTCGACCTATCACGCGAAAACCTGGGTGAAAAGCGCGTCGAAGTTGCGGCTCGTCTGCTCGCCAATCGCCTCCGGGCTACAGCCCTTGATCTCCGCTAACTGCTTGGCCACCCAGGGCACGTAAGACGGATTGTTGGTTTTTCCCCGGTGCGGAACAGGCGCCAGATAGGGGCTGTCGGTCTCAATCAGCAGCCGGTCCATAGGGACGAGCGCAGCCACCTCGCGCAAATCCTGCGCAGTCTTGAAAGTCAGGATGCCCGAAAACGATATGTAAAAGCCCATATCCAGCGCCGCCGTGGCCACCGCGCGGGTCTCGGTGAAGCAGTGGAACACGCCCCCGGCCCCGCCGCCTGCGCCCTCGCCCTCTTCGCGCAGGATGGCCAAGGTGTCGTCGCTGGCGCTGCGGGTATGGATGACCAGCGGCTTGGCCGTTGCCTGTGCGGCGCGGATGTGTACCCGAAAGCGCTCCCGCTGCCATTCCATATCGGCCACGCTGCGGCCATTGAGACGGTAATAGTCCAGCCCGGTCTCGCCGATGGCCACCACCCGGGGCAGTGCGGCGCGCTGCACCAGGTCTTCGAACGTGGGTTCGGCCACGTCGTCGCTGTCAGGGTGCACGCCCACCGTAGCCCAAAAGTTCGCATAGTCCATTGCCAACGCATGTACCTGTGGGAAGGCCTCCAAGGTTGTGGCGATACACAAAGCCCGGGTGACGCTGGCCTGCGCCATCGCGGAACGGATGTCGCCGATCTGCTCCAGCAGTTCCGGGAAATTCAGATGGCAGTGGGAATCGGTGTACATCGCGTTGGCGCAGTTCAGAAAGTTTGGGTTCCAATGCCAGAGGTCAACAAATCGCCAAGGGTGGCCTCAATGGTGGCGCGCACTGCCAACGATCGGTCGTCGTCCTCAAATGCAACGCCTACGCCCTGGCTGCGGCCATGCTGGGCATCGGGCGGTGTAACCCATGCCACCCGTCCGCCAATCGCGAACCGCTCCACCCGCTCGGGCAGACGCAAGGCCACGATCACCTCTGCGCCCAGTTCGAACGTGCGGCTTGTCGGCACAAAAAGGCCACCATTCTGGAATTTGCTGATGTAGTGTGCGTACAGCGCAGTCACGCTCGGCGGACTGAACTGCAATATGCTGGAACGCACCGCAGAGACGCTGTTCGCGTCAGTCGTGGTCAGCTCGGTCATGTTGTTCTCCCAAATTTTTTAAGTCTCAATTCATCACACTGGCGCGACCTGCGGGTGCTCCAAGCCCCGGTCTTGCCGCCAGCAAAGCGATTTTGGCAGCGCTGACCAAAGCCTCTGCCATCAGCCCGGCATTCCAAGGATGGTCCACCACGCGACGGGTTTGTTGCAAAGACTGGTCCCAGGCACCCAAATTGCGCAAGCACTCCCGCGCAGGTGCGGGTGGCAAATCCGCGGCTTCGAAATAGCGCGGCGAAGCGCCCACAGCCAGCGCGCACAGGTCGTGACAGAGTTTTTGCAAGGCGTCGACCAACTGCGCCCCGCTCCAGTCTTTGACGGCCAGCACGTCCCCCGCCGCCATGGCGCGCGGGAACTTGCCCCAGGCCGCAGCATCCTGACCCGACTGCGCCATGTGCCAAGCGAGGGCGGGACGCCCGCCGCTGGCGCGTAGCAAGCCGGCAGCCTGGTTTGCCGCAACGCCCTGGGCCGTAAGCCACGTCGCGGACGCCTCGGCGGTCGGCCAGCTCAGGGTATGGACCATGCAGCGGCTTCGAATCGTGGGGAGCAAGCGGTGCGCGGCCTGTGTGGCCAGGACAAAGCGGGTATCGCCGGGCGGCTCTTCCAGTGTTTTGAGCAAGGCGTTGGCAGTAATGAGATTCATGTCCTCCGCCGGAAACACGATGACCACTTTGCCACGGTTGCGCGCGTTGGTGCGCTGGCAAAACTCCACGGTCTCACGCACCGCATCAACCCGGATCTCGCGGCTGGGTTTGCGCGCTTTGTCATCTATTTCCTGCTGCGCTTTTTCGCCCAGCGGCCAGCCCAAGTCCAGCAAATGGGTCTCGGGCATGAGCACGCGCAAATCGGCATGGGTGCGCACCGTGATGCTGTGGCAACTCGGGCAGATTCCGCAAGCGCCCTCACCGTTTGGCTGCTCACACAACCAGGCGCTGGCCAAGGACAAGGCTAGCGGGTAATGCCCCAAGCCAGCCGGACCTTGCAAAAGCCAGGCGTGACCGCGCTGGCGGATCAGCCCGGGAACCTGGGCGGCAATCCAGGGCGGCGCCATCGGCTGGTCGGCGGGCAGGCTCATGCCGGCAACAGCCCGTGTGTGCGCAAGGCCGCCAGCACCTCGGCGCGCACGGCATCGGGCGTTTGGTCGGCCTGGATGCGCGCAAAGCGCTGCGGCTCCAGCGCAGCGCGGCGGGCGTATCCGGCAATGACCTTCTCAAAAAAGGCCTGTGGTTGCGCTTCAAACTTGTCGGGCACGCGGGCCCCGGCGAGGCGTTGGGCGGCCACCTGTGCGGGCAGGTCAAACCAGAGCGTGAGCCCGGGCTGCAGTAGCAGGCCGCCCGCTTGCCCCTCGCGCCCCTCTTGCGTTTGCACCCAGCGCTCCAGCGTGCCCAGGACATCCAGGTCAAACCCGTGGCCGCCGCCCTGGTAGGCGAACGTGGCATCGGTGAAGCGGTCGCACACCACCAGTTCGCCGCGCGCCAGGGCTGGATGTATCACCTGCGTAATGTGGTCGCGCCGGGCGGCAAAAATCAGCAGTGACTCGGTCAAGGCGTCCATGGGCGTGTGCAAAACCATGGCGCGCAGTTGCTCGGCCAAGGGGGTTCCGCCGGGCTCACGGGTGACGCAGACGACATGGCCCGCAGCGCGCAAAGCCGCTGCCATGGCGTCGATGTGCGAGGATTTACCGGCACCGTCAATGCCTTCCACGCTGATGAAGAGTCGGTTCATGCAGGCTACTTCTTGCGCTGGTAGGTGTCGACCGCGCGGTTGTGTTCTTCGAGTGTGGCGCTGAACTGGCTGCTGCCGTCGCCCCGGGCCACAAAGTACAGCGCTTTGGATTGGGCGGGTTGCACTGCCGCGAGGAGAGCCGTTCGACCCGGCATGGCAATGGGCGTCGGTGGCAAGCCCGCACGCGTGTAGGTGTTGAACGGGGTATCGCTTTGCAGGTCCGATTTATGCAAATTACCGTTGAAGTGCGGACCCAGGCCGTAGATCACGGTGGGGTCGGTCTGCAAACGCATGCCCAAAAATAAGCGGTTGTTGAAAACCGCTGAAATCTGACCCTGATCCGCCACGCGCCCGGTTTCCTTTTCAATGATGCTAGCCAAAATCAGCGCCTCATCGGGCGATGTCAATGCGGTGCGCGAGGTACGCGCCGCCCACGCTGCTTCCAGTCGCTTGTCCATAGCCCGTAGCGCGCGCTGGAGCACTTTGGTATCCGAGGTTCCGCGCGGGTAGCTGTACGTGTCCGGAAAAAAGCGCCCTTCGGGCGGAACGCCGGGACGACCCAGCATGGTCATCAAGTCGGCATCGCTCAGAGATTTGGAGACGGGTTTCAAACCCTCGGCGGCTGCGAGCGCCTGACGAACCTGGCGGAAGTTCCAGCCCTCCACCAAGGTAACGGAGCCGACCGATACGTCCGAGCCGGTCAATTTACCCAGTAACTGCCAGGGCGTGATCGTGTTCTCAAAACCGTAGCTGCCTGCCAGAATCCGGCGTGACTGGCCCGACATACGAAACCAAAGGTACAGCGCATCGGCGTTGAATGGCACGCCAGACTGGTTCACCAACACCGCTACCTGCCGCGCGCCCATGCCGGGCTCCACCTCCAGCTCGACGCCGCCTGGAGGCAGCTCCACCACCCGGCCCACCCACCAGACGCCCACGCCACCGCCCGCCAGCGCCAGACAAAACAAAAGGGTCAAAACCCGCAGAAACCATGTGCGCACCAAAGGCCGCTCCCGCAAAAAGTAGGACGGCCATCATAATTGGCCGCATGACCGAATTCACTCCCGTCGCCAGCGCGGGCGCTGCCCCCCTGAACCACCTTGGCGTCATCCGCATTACTGGCGCCGACGCTGCCAACTTCATCCACAACCAGCTCACCCAGGACTTTCTGCTGCTGCCGCCCAACCTTGCGCGCCTGGCGGCTTTTTGCTCGGCCAAGGGACGCATGCAGGCCAGCTTTATTGGCGTGAAGCCCGACACCAACACGGTCCTGCTGGTGTGCAGCCGGGACCTGCTGACGACCACGCTCAAACGCCTGCGCATGTTTGTGCTGCGAGCCAAAGCGGTGCTGGATGACGCCAGCGCTGATTTCGCACTGTTCGGTTGCTTAAGGCCCATTGCTGCGGAATCCAAGCCTGCGTCAGCAGCCTGGACGCTGGTGGCCGACGCCGCAAGCACCCACATACAGCTCTACCCCGGCGCAGGCTGCCATCGCGCGCTGTGGATAGGCCCGCCGGGGAGCCTCCCCGCGCTGGCGCAGCTACCTGTGGAAACGTGGCTCTACGCGGAGGTGATGTCCGGCGTGGCGACCATCAGCCAGCCGCTGTACGAAGCGCTGGTGCCGCAAATGCTGAATTACGAATCGGTGGGCGGGGTTAACTTCAAAAAGGGTTGCTACCCGGGGCAAGAGGTGGTGGCACGCAGCCAGTTCCGGGGCATTCTGAAGCGCCGCGCTTACATTGTGCGTGGCAACGCGCCGATGCAGGCCGGGCAGGAGATTTTTTCTCCGTCTGACGCCGATCAGGCCTGCGGTGTCGTGGTGCAGGCCGCAGCCGAACCGGGAACTGGCGCCTGGGTCAGCATCGCCGCATTACAGGTGCTGGCCGCTGAACAAGCTGGATTGACATTGGACAAGGCGGGCGGGGCCAGCTTAGAACTCTTGTCCCTGCCTTACCCGCTACTGGACGACGTATAAAGCGCGTCGGACAACCGTCAGCGTAGAGACCCGGCCATATCCATGTGAAACAGCCGGACCCTGTGTTCACCATCATTGCCCGTGCCAGCGATTTCCGGGCAAGCCCTGGCGGATTCATGCATGAGGTGGTGGCGCCTCTAGGCCTGCCGCACTTAACGAACGAGCTGTTTAACTTTTTCTTCTACGACTTGGGGACAGACCGCAGTCGATGACAAGTAGACCCGCGACACTTTGGCCTTGTCAGGACCATCACAGACAAAGCGGCACGTCGTGAGCGCCATGCCTTTCGGGTTGGTGTCGCGGCTATCCAAGGTACACGTGCGGTTTACGATCTCATAAGGCTTGGCAGCCTTGCTATCCGCCGCCGCTGCGGCAACCACCGATGCCGAAGTCAGCAGAACAAACGCTATGCGGAGGGTGTGAAATACATGTGGCATAGAGCGCAATGCTACAGGACCAAGAAGGGGCGCACCACACCCACCAAAGGGCTTGCGCAGACTGGTTATCAAATTTTCGAATCCACCAACACGCGGGCAATGGTCTCTGGCAGACGGGCATAAATCCGGCGGCTCATGCGCTGGGTTTCTTCCTGGATTACCACTTGCACCGCCTCGTGAAGCGCAGCCTCCAGATCCGAACCTGCAGGATTCATGGGCCGCAGGGCAACCGGAGCGCGCCGACCTTTACGGACCGCGCGCTTGAGCGTTGGGACCGTATCGGGCAGCGCCGGGATAGGCGGCTCCGTAAGAGAATTTTTCATGGCGTAACCGCCACCTGCACCGCTCCAGCGTCGTGCATCAGGACCGGATATTGAACGCTGTCATAAGCGCGTTTACGCGTGCGGCCCAGCTGCCGATCTGCTGGATCGGACGAAATCACCTCCAGAATTTTTTCATATTGCCCGAGGCTCTCAGGCATGTCGGGGGTGAGGTTGAGCAAAACCGTCACCGAAGGGTCCTCCTCGGGACCCGAAGTACCCAGCACCACCGGGCTACGCCGCTTCAGCGAAGCAGGGGCTTGGGCATCACAATGGGCTAAAAATCCCGTGGGCGCGATAGCCCACAGCCGCGCGCTAAAGGACGTGAGCTCGCCAGCCGCGAGCGCCACCCGCACCCGAAAGCCACTGCGCACGACCTTGCGCAAGAGTCGGACGGCGTAGTCGAACTTGTCGGCAACACCGTAGTGGAAAACCACCTCGGTCATGCGTTTTCGCTACGGCTACAAACAAACTCCACCAGAGTCGGAACTGGTCGACCGGTGGCACCTTTTTGCGCGCCCGACTTCCAAGCAGTGCCGGCAATGTCCAAATGAGCCCATGCAAATTTCTCCGCAAAACGCTGCAAAAATTTGGCTGCCGTAACCGAGCCCGCCATCCGACCGGCAATATTCGCCACATCAGCGAAGTTGCTCTTCAAGCCTTCGGCATAGTCGTCGTCCAAGGGCATGCGCCAGACAAGATCCTGGGCGCGTTCGGATGCCTCCAATAACGCCTGCGCCAAATCGTCATCGGGCGAAAACAAGCCGGAGCGGACGCTACCCAAGGCAACCACACAAGCGCCCGTTAAGGTCGCCACGTCGACCACAACTGCCGGCTTGAAGCGTTCGGCATAGGTCAACGCGTCGCACAAAATCAAGCGGCCCTCGGCATCGGTATTCAACACCTCGATGGTTTGACCGGCCATACTGGTCACGACATCGCCCGGCTTGACCGCCTGTCCGTTAATCAGGTTTTCGCAACTCGGGATCAAGCCCACCACATTGATCTTGGGTTTGAGCAGGGTCAACGCTTTGAATGTGCCCAAAACGCTGGCCGCGCCGCACATATCGAATTTCATCTCGTCCATCTCCGAGGATGGTTTGATGGAGATACCACCGCTGTCAAAGGTGATCCCCTTGCCTACCAATACCGTTGGCGCAGCTGATTTAGCGGCTCCGTTGTAGCGCAGCACAACGAAACGCAAAGGTTCGTTAGAGCCTTGCGCCACCGCCATGAAGGCGCCCATTCCCAATTTCGCTACTTGCGTCGGCCCCAAAACCTCGCAGCTAAAACGTGTTGAGCCTGCCGCCTTGACCAAATCGCGCGCGGCTTTGGCCAGCAAGGTCGGCGTCGCATAGTTGGCTGGCCGGTTGGCCCATTCTTTGGCCAGCTCCATGCCCGCCACCGTCGCCTCCACGCGCCGCTGGATATCCGTGCGCCCCTGCACCGCAAAAACTGTCGATTCCGGCGCACACAAACGCACCGCAGCGAGGGTTCTGGGCGTGGGCTTGGATTTGGTGTGTGTAAACACATAGGTGCTATCGGCCACCGCGACCGCCGCCGCTCTCAACGCAGCTTCCTGCGCCGGCGTTGCAAAGGCAACAACCAGACGTCTTAGTTTGGGGGACTTG
This sequence comes from uncultured beta proteobacterium, assembly GCA_903861575.1. GTDB lineage: Bacteria > Pseudomonadota > Gammaproteobacteria > Burkholderiales > Burkholderiaceae_C > Allorhodoferax. The sequence goes on from CAIOUR010000249.1 coordinate 11,963, forward strand.
ACTAATGCAACGCCCGCTGCAACCGCCGCCCGTACCTGCCCAGGAGAACCGCCCGCGATACCGACCAGGACCAGGCGATCGGCTTTGACATGGCCGTTGCGATAGGCGCTTAAAGGCTTTGCGCCCTTGGTGTCAAGGTCGCCGTCTTTGATGGCCTGAGACACAAAAAGGTCCAAAGGGCTGCTTCCGACCCGCACGTCATCCGAAACGAGTACGAGCAACGCATCGCATTTTTCCTGCGAAGCCGCCGCCAAATCCTGGGATTGAAAGTCAAAGTTCATACATCAGCCCTTATATTCAGGAGATGTTATTCGATTCCTCTGTTCGCCGCGAACTCGCGGGAAGCTTCAGCGCCACGCTGGTTGCGCTTTTGACAGTGGTCGTAACAATCACCCTGATACGGGTTGTTGGTGATGCCTCTCGCAATGTTTTTAGCCCTGCGGATGTGCTGGTGATCATGGCGTTCACCGTGCTATCGGACGCGCCCACAATTCTGTCGTTGAGCATGTTTATCGCTGTGACTGCGGTCATCACCCGCATGTACCGCGACAGCGAAATGATGATTTGGCTGGGCACTGGCAAGAACCCAATAGGTTTGGTCAAGCCGGTATTTTTGTTCGCTTGGCCCGTTCTATTCACCATACTGGTATTGGCAACATTGGTTCTGCCGTGGTCGTATGGACGGATTGAGGACTTGCGCGATAAGTTTGAAAAGCGGGGCGAAATCGCGCGCTTCGAACCGGGAAAATTCCAAGAATCACCCAATGGCGATCAGGTGTTTTTCATTGAAACCGACGGCCGCAAGGAGGCCTCGGGGCGGAATGTTTTTCTTCTCAGCCGAAGCGGCGAGTCCGAAATGGTCGCGGCAGCTCAATCGGGACACCTAGAGCAAGTGGATGGCACCAAGTACATGGTGCTGGAGCACGGCCAGCGGCTGCAACATTCCAGCACCAATAACGCGCTATCGATGGCAAGCTTTGAACGCATGGGCATACGGCTGAGTGGTGGAGACACATCGGCCCGCAACTACGCACCAACCAACTCCTTAACCACGCTCCACCTGCTTGCCGACCCCAGCCCGCGCAACCAGGGTGAACTGGTCTGGCGAGGCGGCCTCGTGGTTGCGGCGATCAACCTGCTGCTCCTGGCGCTTGCAGCGGCGGGTGCCAACCCGAGGGTTGGCAGCAGCACCAACTTCGTCTTCGCGCTCTTGGCTTTCGTTGTGTATTTCAATTGCTTGATCTTGGCGAAAAATGGCGTCGAAACGGGCCAGTACACAGTGCTGGAAGTCCTCATTGGACTGCACGGAACTGTGTTGAGCGGCTGTCTGATATGGCTGCTGCAACGCTCGGGTAACTGGAAACGCCGCCTTGGTGGCAGCTTGCCATGAATACGGTTCGTCGCCTCATTTATCTGGAGACCGTAAGGGCGATAGCCTTTGTCAGCATCGGATTCATTGCGCTGTTTTTTTTCTTTGATTTTGTCGAGGAACTCAAGGCGGTCAACCAAATCCGTGCCCTGGGCTACCAACTTCCACAAGCGCTGGTTTTTGTCGCCTTGCTGATCCCCGCCCACCTTTACGAGTTGCTGCCGATTACCGTGTTAATCGGTACGGTTTTCGTGATGGCCCGCTTTGCAAAAAGCTCGGAGTTCACCATTTTGCGTACCAGCGGCCTAGGACCCAGCCTGGCCTTGAAAACCCTGCTCATCCTGGGTCTGGGTTTTGCGGTGTTCACATTTGTAGTCGGCGACTACGTCTCGCCACTGGCCGATCGATCGGCACAATTTCTCAAGTCGCAATTCAAAGGCAACCTCACCAAAGGCAAGACGGGTGCATGGCTCAAAGAAAAGCAGGCATCACACCACTTCGCTGTGAACGTAGGATCGATCACGCCGGATATGGCCATGCAGGATGTTCGAATCTTTGAATTCGACGAACAAAGTCATTTCGTCTCACTGATGACCGGGCGATGGGCGAGCGCCAACGCAGACGCGTCTTGGACCCTCCACGATGCCACACGCATTCAATTTGATGTTGGCACGAAATCCGCGCCCACGATGGTTCAACGTACCCAATCACAAACCATGCTTTGGCCTAATGGCATCAGCGCAGACATGGTTTCGGCAGCCGTTCTGCGGCCGGAGAACATGGGTACCGTTGATCTGTTTCTCTACACCCGGCACTTGGCTGACAACGGACAGTCCGCTCAAAAGTACGAATTGCAGTTTTGGCGAAAAGTCTTTTACCCACTCAGTTGCCTGGTGATGGTCGTGCTGGCCCTTCCGTTTGCGTATTTGCACTTCCGAAGCGGCGGCATCACGGGCTATGTTTTTGGCGGCGTGATGGCAGGTATTAGCTTTTTGTTACTCAACAACGTGCTCAGCGACATGGCTACGCTGCAGGGTTGGCAGCCGTGGGTGGCCGCTGCGCTGCCGGGCGTGATTTACAGCGTTCTCTCGCTCTCGGCCTTTACCTGGCTGGTTTTGAGGCGCTAATGACGACGGGTACGCTTCAAGACGCAGCGCCTGCTGCCGCACGGGCACTGGTTTTATTCGCGCACGGATCGCGAGACCCGCTGTGGCATCAGCCGATTCAGGCTGTGGCACGGGCGATCTCCATCCGGTCCCCGGCGACGCCGGTCGCCTGTGCGTACCTGGAGCTTAGCC
>CAIOUR010000250.1 GCA_903861575.1 uncultured beta proteobacterium
CCGTCCGGGCTGTGGCGGTCTTGCAAAACCTTGCCGGTGATCAGGCGCATGCGGCGCGCCTGCGCTGCCTGCATCAGCGCGGTAACCGACGCCGGGTGCGAGGTGGCAAAGGCCAGCACCGTGGTTACTCCATTGCGCAGCAACTCGGCCAGAAAGAAGTCGGCCGCTGCCTGCGCATGTGCGGCGTCTGCAAAGCGAGCTTCTTCGACAAAGGTGTAGCGCGTGAGCCAGGGCAGCAGCCCGTCAGCGGGCGAGCCGATCACATCGGTCTGCGGGTAGTGGATGTGCATGTCCACAAAGCCGGGTGCCAGGAGCAGGTGGGGCCAGTGCGTGGGCGTCAGGTGGCTGAATCGTGCGGCCAGATCCTGGTGCGCACCCACCGCCAACACCCGCGCGATGCCGTCCGCGCCGGTGTGCGTGACCAGCAAACCGTCGGTCACGTAGTGCGGCTGCTGTGCTTCGTCGAACCACAGAATGGCAGCGCGCCAGGCCTTCTCGCCTTTGCCGACGGATGCGTTCATTTCAGGGCTTCCAGCACGCGCTGCGGCGTGGCGGGTGCGTTGAGTTGCACCGGTTGCGTGCTGTCGCTGGTTCGCTTGCGTGCGTGGGCAACCGCATCGCGCAGCGCCTCTAGCACGCTGAGCGCCAGCATGAAAGGCGGCTCGCCCACGGCTTTGCTTCCGCCCACGTTGTCCTCGCGGTTGGGCTCGTGCCACAGGCTGATCTGGAAGTGCGCCGGTGTGTCGCCGATGGTGGGGATTTTGTAGGTGCTGGGCGCGTGGGTGCGCAGGCGGCCTTGCGCGTCCCAGACTAGCTGTTCGGTGGTCAGCCAGCCCATGCCCTGGATGAAGCCGCCTTCGATCTGGCCAATGTCAATCGCGCGGTGCAGCGGCGTGCCCACGTCGTGCAGGATGTCCACGCGCAACAGCTTGGTCTCGCCGGTGAGCGTGTCTATGGCGACTTCGGTGCAGGCGGCGCCGTAGGCAAAGTAATAGAAGGGCCTGCCGCTGAGCGTGGCTTTGTCGTAATGGATTTTGGGCGTGCGGTAAAAGCCGTCGCTCCATAACTGCACCCGCTGCGCATAGGCCATGGGGATCAGGCTGGAAAAGCTGCGGGATTGCGCGGGGCTGTGGACCTGGTCATCGGCAAAGCGCACGGCGCTGGCGCTGCAACCGTCCAGACCGGCGACAAATTGCGCCAACCGGTCGCGCACTTGCAGCGCGGCCAGCTCAGAGGCGCGGCCGTTCAGGTCGGTACCGGCCGAGGCCGCTGTGGCGCTGGCGTTGGGCACTTTGTCGGTGTCGCTGGCATTGACTTTGACCCGCGTGGGTGTGACGCCCAAGACCCCGGCCACGATGAGTGCGACTTTGGTGTGCAGGCCCTGGCCCATCTCGGTGCCGCCGTGGTTGACCAGCACGCTGCCGTCGGTATACACATGCACCAAAGCACCGGCCTGGTTGAACTGCGTGGCGGTGAAGCTGATGCCGAATTTCACCGGCGTGAGCGCCAGCCCGCGCTGCAAGACCGGTTGCGCAGCGTTCCAGGCTGCGATCTCGGCGCGGCGCGCGCGGTATTCGCAGTCCTGCGCAAGTTGGGCGATCAGCGGCTGCAAGATGTTGTCCTCTACCGCCATGCCGTAGTGCGTCGTGTTGCGTTCGTCGGTTCCGTAGAGGTTGCGCAGGCGCACATCCAGCGGGTCCAGGCCCAGGGTTCGGGCGATGTCACCCAAGATCACTTCGGTGACCACCATGCCCTGCGGCCCGCCGAAGCCACGGAACGCGGTGTGACTTTGCTTGTGGGTTTTGCAGCGGTAGGAGTCGATCGCCACGTGCTCTAAAAAATAGGCGTTGTCGGTGTGGAAGATCGCGCGGTCGGCCACAGGGCCGCTCAGGTCGGCACTGAAGCCGCAGTCCACCAGCTGCGTCACCTGCAGGCCCAGAATCCGCCCGCTGTGGTCAAAGCCCACGTGGTAGTCGTAGCTGAAGGGGTGGCGTTTGCCGGTGACCATAAAGTCGTCGTCGCGGTCCAATCGCAGTTTCACCGGCCGCCCGGTTTTGCGCGCGGCCACCGCCGCCCATACCGCCAGATGCCCGGCCTGCGTCTCTTTGCCGCCAAAGCCCCCGCCCATGCGGCGGCAGACCACGCGCACCGCGTGCAGCGGAACGTCCAGCGCATGCGCTACCCAGTGTTGCACCTCGCCGGGATGTTGGGTGCTGCTGTGAATCAGCCACTGCCCGTCTTCCTGCGGCAGCGCATAAGCGATTTGCCCTTCCAGGTAAAAGTGTTCCTGCCCGCCGACGTCCAGCGTCCCGCGCAAAACGTGGGGAGCCGTGCTCAGCGCCTGCGCCGCATCGCCCCGGCGCACATGCACGGGCGGCAAAACCCAGTGCTGCTGCGCCACCGCGTCGCGCACGTTCAAGACTGCCGGGAGGGGTTCGATCTCCGCACGCACCAACTGCGCCGCATAGCGTGCGCGGTGGTGGCTGTTGGCCACCACCAGACCCATGACGTTGCCCACGTGCTGCACCGTGGTGTCCGCAAATATCGCTTCATCGTGCGCAAAGTTCGCCAGCAAACGGTCGCCCGGAATATCCGCAGAGCCCACCAGCGCGCACACACCGGGCGCGGCGAGCGCTGCCGCTGCATCGATGCTGCGCACCCGCCCATGCGCCAGCGGCGAGAGGATGGGCGCTGCGTGCAGCGTGCCGGCGACTTGGGGCAGGTCGTCGATGTACTGCGCGCGCCCGTCGATGTGGCGGGCTGCGCTTTCGTGGTGGGCCAAGCCGGCTGGGGGCAGGCTACTCATGCCAGCGCCTCCAGCGTCACCAGGGCCTGGCCTTGGGTCTCCAGCCAAAAGCGCTGCAGCAAATTGCCCAGCACCTGGCGGCGGTAGTCGGCGCTGGCGCGCATGTCGGAGATGGGGCTGAACTCCTGCAACAGCACGGCCTGTGCGGCTCGTACGTTTTCTTGGTTCCACACCTTGCCAAACAGAGCGGCCTCTGTCTGGCTGGCGCGCACCGGGGTCGCGGCCACGCCACCGGCGCCAATCGACATGTGCAGCACGCGCTGGTCTGCATCCAGCTGCAGATGCAGCGCCAGGCACACGGCAGAAATATCGTCCTCCTGCCGTTTGGAGATTTTGTAAGCGCGCATCCAAGCGCCCGGTCGCGGGGCGGGTACTTCGACCCAAGCCAGCAATTCATCTGCGGCCATGCAGTTTTGCCGGTAGCCGGTGTACAGGTCTTCCAGCGCCAGTTCGCGGGTGGCGATAGCGCCGCCTTGGGCGCGGGCCAGCACCACGCGGGCATTCAGGGCAATCAACAGCGGCATGCTGTCACCAATCGGCGAGCCGTTGGCGACGTTGCCGCCCAGCGTGCCCGCGTTGCGCACCGGCAGCCCGGCAAAGCGGTGCCAGAAGCGGCGCAGCGATGGCCACTGCTGCGCAAGCGCGGCGTAGGCCGCCTCTAAAGTGACTGCCGCGCCGATGCGCAAGCCATCCTTGGTGTCCTCGATGCTGCGCAATTCGGCTACGGCGGTGGTGTCGAGCACGCGCGCAAAGCGGCGGTGCTGTTTGGTGACCCACAGGCCCACGTCGGTGCAACCCGCCACCACCTGCGCTTGCGGGTGGGCGGCGCGCAGCGTCACAAGCTGCAGCAGGCTGCGCGGTTGGGCATAGGCGCTGTCTGCGGCTTGCTCAGGGATAGATTGCAACAGGGCCTGTGTTGCAGCCTCGTCTTGATGTGGCGCCGGGTAGTTGCCCAGGCTGCAGGCCGCGTCGATGATGGAACGGTAGCCGGTGCAGCGGCACAAGTTACCGCTCAGGTGCTCTTCCGCTACAGCGCGGTCCACCGCTTGGCCCTTGCGTACCCGGTTCTGGTATAGGCCGAATAAGCTCATGGCGAAACCGGGGGTGCAAAACCCGCACTGCGTTGCGTGCTGTGAAAGCAGGGCGGCTTGAACGGGGTGGGGCGTGCCGTCGGCTTGCGTCAGGTCCTGCGCGGTCCAGACCGCCATGCCGTGGGTCGCGTGCGCCATGCGGATGCAGCTGTTCACTGCGCGGTAGCGCAATGCGCCGTCTTCGATCTCGCCCAAGACCACGGTGCAAGCCCCGCAATCGCCCTCCGCGCAGCCTTCTTTGGTGTCGCAGGCGTGCAAGTCCTCGCGCAGGACTTCCAGCAGCGTGCGCTCCAGTGGCACCTGCTGCAGGCGCACCACGCGCTGCCGGTGCATAAAAGCCAGATCAGGCAGGGCGGCCAATTTTTCGGCAGAACTTTCACCAGAGCTCATGGGTCGGGCGCACGGGGGCGGCACAAATGCGAAGATGGCTACAGTTTAGGCTCCCGGCCACAACCCCACTGCAAGGAAACTTTTATGTTCAAAGTCCACGCCGTTGCCGCCCACCGCCTGCCGCAGTTGCTGCGCGCCATGCCCAAAGCCGAGTTGCATATGCACATTGAAGGCTCGCTGGAGCCGGAGCTGATTTTCAAGCTCGCCGCACGCAATGGGGTGACCCTGCCGTACCCCAGCGTAGAGGCTTTGCGCGCGGCCTACGCCTTCACCAATTTGCAGAGCTTTCTGGACATTTACTACGCCGGGGCCAGTGTGTTGCTGCATGAGCAGGATTTTTACGACATGGCCTGGGCCTATCTGGAGCGCGCCGCCGCCGACCACGTGGTCCATACCGAAATGTTTTTTGATCCACAAACCCATACCGAACGTGGCGTGGCTATGCAGGCGGTGATTGAAGGGCTGCACCGCGCCTGCGTGGATGCGCAAGCCAAGCTCGGTGTGAGTGCGCAGCTCATCCTCTGCTTCTTGCGCCACCTGAGCGAAGAGGCGGCCTTGGAAACCCTGGAGCAGGCGCTGCCATTCAGAGACAAGTTCATCGGCGTCGGTCTCGATTCCAGCGAAGTCGGCCACCCGCCGGAAAAGTTCAAAAATGTGTTTGCCAAAGCCGGCGCGCGGGGTTTGCATCGGGTGGCACATGCGGGCGAGGAAGGGCCGCCGGCCTACATTTGGAGCGCGCTGGAAGTGCTGGGCGTGGAGCGCATCGACCACGGTGTGCAGTCCATCCACGACGCGGCCTTAATGAAAAGGCTGGCGCAGGCGCGCGTGCCTCTAACCGTGTGCCCGCTGTCCAACCAGAAGCTGTGTGTGTTCCCGAGTCTGGCGGACCACAACATCGGCGCGCTGCTGGACGCCGGACTTTGTGTGACCATCAATTCAGACGATCCGGCCTACTTCGGCGGTTACATGAACGAGAACCTGGTGCAGACGTTTGCGGCCACCGGCCTGACTGCGCAGCAGGCTTACCAGCTAGCAGCCAACAGTTTCGAAGCCAGCTTTATTTCGGACGCCCAGCGCCACCATTGGATGTATGAATTGAAGGTGTGTTTCGAGCGCTTTGTCGAGCACGATGACTGAAGCGCCACCCGCTCTGCGCCCCAATTCATGCGGCCCGTTTGGCCAGCACGCCGTCTAGCCAGTCGCTGCGCATTACCGGCACAGCCGTAATCAGTTTTTCGGTGTAAGGGTGGAAAGGGCCATCAAAGATGCGGCTGGTGTCGTCGAAGGCTACGAAGGAGCCTTGCAGCATGACGGCGGTGCGGTGCGCGATGCGGTGAACCACGTCCAGGTCGTGGGTGATAAGCACATAGCTCAGCCGCAATTCGGCTTGCAGGCGGCGCAGTAATTTCAAAATCTCCTCGGCCACCAGCGGATCCAGCGCGGAGGTGGGTTCGTCCAGAATGATCAGGTCGGGCTTGGCGGCCAGCGCGCGGGCAATGCACACGCGCTGCTTTTGCCCGCCGGAGAGCTGGCCAGGGCGCCGGGTCAGAAAATCGCGTGGAAGTTCTACCAGGTCCAGCAATTCTTCAGCCCGTTGGCGCACCGCAGCGCCGTTCAGTCCGAAATAAAACGCAGCCGGGCGCCCGATGATGTCAAGCACGCTTTGGCGCGGGTTGATGGCTACATCCGGAATTTGGTAGACCAGTTGGATGCAGCGTTTGAGGTCTTTGCTGCGCTCGGCCAGGGTTTTCGGCAAGGCCTGGCCTTTGAATGCGATCTGGCCGCCAGTGGGCGGCAGCAGGCCCGCGATAACCCGGGCCAGTGTGGATTTGCCCGAGCCGGATTCGCCGACGACAGCCACCGTTTCGCCTACCTGCACGTCAAGGCTTACGCCCTTGATGACTTTGAAGTTGCCGTAAGCGGCCTGGACTTGATCGATTTTCAGAATGGTTTGTTCTTGAACAGACGAAGCCGACGCACGCTCGTGGGCGGCAGCACCCCGCACAGCTACCAGTCGGGCCGAATAGTCTTTTGTAGGAGACTGCAGCACGCCGTCGACGGTTCCTTCTTCCACCTCTTCACCGTGGCGCAAGACCTTGATGCGGTCCGCGACCTGCGCGACCACCGCCAAGTCGTGGGTGATGTAGAGCGCGGCGGTGCCGAATTCACGGATCAGCGACTTGATCAGGATCAGCACCTCGATCTGCGTGGTCACGTCCAGCGCGGTGGTGGGTTCATCCAGCACCAGGATGTCGGGGCGGCAGGACATGGCCATGGCGGCCATGGCGCGTTGCAACTGGCCGCCGGAGGCCTGGTGCGGGTAGCGCCGACCAAAGTCGTCCGGGTCGGGTAAGTCCAGCGACTTGAAGAGGCTGCGCGCCCAGGCTTCGGCCTCGGGGCGGGTCATCAGCTTGTGCAGCACGGGCGATTCGCAGACCTGGTCCATGATGGTGTGCGCTGGATTGAAAGCGGCAGCAGCAGACTGCGCCACGTAGGCAATGCGCCGGCCACGCACCGTACGCCGACCTTCGGCATCCAGGGTGCGTAAATCAACACCATCGATCTTGATGGAGCCGCCCGCAATATGCACGCCGGCACGGGCATAGCCCATTGCCGCCAGGCCGATGGTCGACTTGCCGGCACCGCTCTCGCCGATCAAGCCCAGCACCTGGCCTGCGCGCAGTTCCAGGTCAACGGACTTGACGATGGGCGCGCCGCTCATCACCGCATCGAGCTTCAGGCCCGTCATCTGCAAAATGATCTTGTCCGATGCCATCTTAGAGCTCCGCTTGCGCGCCGGAGGGGCGTGCGTCAATCGACAACATCCAGTCCACCATCAGGTTGACTGAAACCGTGAGTAGCGCAATCGCGGTTGCCGGGTAGATGGGAGCCATCATGCCGAAGTTGATCGCAGCTGCGTTTTCGCGAACCATTCCCCCCAGGTCCGCGTAGGGTGGCTGGATACCCAATCCCAAAAATGACAGCCCTGCGATAAACAAAAAGTTAAAGCAAAAACGCAAGCCGAATTCGGACACCAGCGGCGCCCAGGCGTTGGGCAGGATTTCGCGGGTGATCACCCACCACAGGCCTTCGCCGCGCAGGCGGGCCGCCTCCACATATTCCATGACGTTCAGATTCATACCCAGTGCCCGCGAGAGGCGGAACACGCGGGTCGAGTCGAGTACCGCGATGGTAAGGATCAGTACCGGAATGCTCGAACCAAAGACGCCCAGAATGATCAAGGCAAAAATCAGGCTGGGGATGGACAGCATCACGTCGACCAGCCGGGTGAAAAACACGTCGACCCAACCGCCGAGTACCGCGCTGACCAGGCCGGTCAGAATGCCGATCAGAAACGAGAGTGCGGTAATTGCCAGTGCTACACCAATCGTCATGCGGCTCCCGTACATCATGCGGGTGAGCATGTCGCGTCCGATCTGATCAGCGCCGAAAATCATTTTGATGGAGGGTTCGTCCCAGGTTCCGCCCACATTGGCGGACTCGGAGTAAGGTGCAATCCAGGGCGTAAACAGCGATACGAAAATAAAAATAGCAATCACTGCCATACCGAAGGCGGCAGACGCAGTCAATTTGTGGCCGAATAGTTTCATGGTGAGGGAGGCAGAAAAACGCTCAGCGCTGGTGGCGCAAGCGGGGGTTGACCACAATGACCAGGATGTCGGCCAGCGTATTGAGCATCACGAACACGGTGGCAAAGGTCAGGCCGCAAGCCTGAATCACCGGCACATCGCGCTTGGATACGCCGTCGACCATGTACTGGCCCAGGCCCGGATAGACAAAAACTGCTTCGATGACCACCACACCGACCACGAGATAGGCCATGTTGAGCGCAATCACCGTGATGATGGGCGCAGCCGCATTGGGGAGCGCATGGCGCACGATGACGCGGGAGCGCGGCGCGCCTTTGAGGAAAGCCATTTCAATGTAGGGCGTTGACATCACAGACAAGACCGAGCTGCGGGTCATGCGCAGCATGTGGGCGGCCACCAGCAGCGTGAGGGTCAGCGCTGGTAGCGTCGTCTGGAAAACCCGATCGCTGAAGTCCATGCTTTTCGACACCATCGCCAGCGATGGGAACCATTGGTATTCCACCGAGAAAAAGATGATCAGGATGTAGGCAATAAAAAACTCGGGTAGCGAGATAGCAATCAGCGTCAGGATGTTGGACAACCGGTCCGACAGCTTGCCCTCATTGATGGCGGCCAAGATTCCAAGCCCGACCGAGAGCGGAATCGCAATCACTGCAGCGTAACCCGCCAGAAACAGGGTGTTGCGCAGGCGGGGCAGCAGGTCGTCAACAATTACGCGCTTGTTGGTCAGTGCAACGCCGAGGTCACCGTGCAGCGCGCCGACCAGCCAGTTCCAATAGCGCAGATGCGCCGGCACATCCAGCCCCAGCTCGCGCCGGAAAATCACCAGTGCTTCCGGTGTTGCGCCTTGCCCCAACACCGCAGACGCAACGTCACCCGGAAGAATTTGGGTGCACACGAAAATCAGGACCGACACGGCGAAAAGGGTCAGCACGCCGAGCAGCAGCCGGTTCACAATCAACTTAGCCATGGAGCGCCATCGGTAATAAAAGAGTCGTTAAAGGGTTCACTGCCACCCCTAGCATAACGCCATGACAGGGTGTGCCGAGTGTGCCCAAAAAAAAGGGGCTGGGCACAAGCCCAACCCCTTAACGGTAACCAAAAAAGCGACGCGGCCTGTTGCCAGGCCGGCATCGTTACCGCTTTAAGCGAACCAGCCTTTTTCAGCAATGCGGTCGTCGCCCATGTCGTAGCGGCCCGACGGTGTCAGGCCTTGCAGCTTGGTGCTGTGGGCATCAAGGTAGTCTTGAACCGCGTAGTTCACCATACCGGCATTTTGCGAAACCAGCGACTGGCAACGCGAATACAGGTCTTGGCGCTTCTTGGGGTCGATTTCGACGCGTGCGGCTTCCAGCGCTTTGCTGAAATCGGCATTCTCGAAGTGGCTGTCGTTCCAAGGATTGGTCTTGCCACCGTAGAAGATCGAAGTGAGCTGGTTGTCGATGGTAGGGCGGTTGCCCCAGTAGACCGCGCAGAACGGTGCTTTGAGCCAAACGTTGTCCCAGTAGCCGTCACCGGATACGCGCTTCAAGTCCAGGTTGATACCAGCCTTGGCCAAGGATTCCTGGAAGATCTGACCTGCATCGGTTGCGCCCGAGAACGCACCTTCAGAAACCTGCAGTTCAATAGCGCCGGAGTAGTTGGCCTTCTTCATGTGGAATTTGGCTTTTTCCGGGTCGTAGCGATTCAGCGGCTGCTTGGTATCAAAGAACTTCATCTTTGGCCCCACGCAGTTGTCATTGCCGATGGAGGCATAGCCGCTGTACACGTTGTCTACGATTTTTTGGCGGTCGATGCCGTACTTGAGCGCCATCATGACGTCGGGGTTGTTGAAAGGCCCTTTGTCGGTGTGCGCCACAAAGCAGAAACGGTTGCCCATGCCGGGGGTGCGGGAGACGACCAGGTTCTTGTTCTTGGCAAGCAGCGCAGCGGTTTTGGGGTTCACGCGGTTGATGATGTCCACGGTGCCGGTTTGCAGCGCGGTGGTGCGCTGGTTGGCGTCACCAATGTAGATCAGTTCCACGCGATCGAAATTGCCGCGGTTGGGCTTCCAGTAGTTGCCAGGCTTGCGCTTGAAGGTTGCGCGTACGCCGGGTTGGAATTCTTCCAGCGTGAATGCGCCGGTTCCATCGGGTTTGCTGAAGTCCTTGAAGCCATTGGGCACCACGATGATGTGGTAGTCGCTCAGGTTGAATGGCAAGTCCACATTGCCTTTGCTCATGGTGATTTGCACTTGGGTGGCAGACAGCTTTTTGATGTCTTTGATGTCAGCCAGCAGGGACTTGGCAGGCGATTTGGTTTCGCCACGGTGCATGTTCAAAGAATAGATGACGTCATCAGCGTCCAGGGTCTTGCCGGAGGTGAAGGTAATGCCTTTGCGCACATTGAAGACCCACTCTGCTGCACCGGGCTTGACGTCCCAGCTCTCAAACAGTTCGCCCGTTGCGTCGCCGTTGTCGGCCACTTCAATCAGGTTGTTCCAGAGCATCAGACTCATCGTGATCGGGATGGAGTCCGCATAGGTCAGGGGATCCAGGCTGTCGGAGGGCGAGCCGCCTTCCATACCCATACGCAGGGTACCGCCTTTTTTCGGAGCGCCGGCACCCATCAGGGTTTGCGCGGACGCGGGGATCGAGCCCATCAGTCCCAAAGCTGCAGCGCCGGTGAGAATTTGACGGCGATCCAGGATGATTCCCGATTCGGTTTGGTTTTCAAGGTGTGCCATGTGTCTAAATTTCCTATAAGTTCTATCAACAATGTTCCGAACGTTTCTCATACCTGTGAACCGTTGGTACTGCCCGAGGCAAGGAAGTTTGCGCTCCGAGGGTCATCTTACGGTATGAAACCCCCCTGTAGACCCTCAGGTAATCCCTAGGTACACGCCTTTTTGCCTACTTTTTCTGACACCTCGGCAATTCCTCAGATTGACTGCATGGCGCGGCCTCGTAGCGTCATGCTGCTGTCACACACCGCGCCATTGCGGGGGGCGTTTTTCACTGAATGCACGGGGGCCTTCGGCGGCGTCTTCGCTGCGCAGCATGGCGCGGTAGGCTGGTAGGTCGTGGGTGCGCAGAACCCGGTAACCCTGCTCCGGGGGTAAGTCTTGTGTGCGTCGCAGCACCTCTTTGATGGCAGCTTGCGCCAGCGGCGCGTTGTCCACCAGTGTGCGGGCCAGAGACAGCGCTGCGGGCAGCACTTGATCGGGTGGCGTAACCTGGTTCACCAGTCCCCAGCGTTGGGCCTCCGCCGCGCCCATACGCCGCCCTGTGAGCAAGAGCTCTGTGGCGATGGCGCGCGGCAAGCGCTGCGGCAGACGCAACACCCCGCCCGAGTCGGCCATCAGCCCGAGCTTGACCTCGGGCAGGGCGAATTCGGCAGCCTCGGAGGCCACGATCAGGTCAGCCGCCAATGCCAACTCAAAACCGCC
>CAIOUR010000251.1 GCA_903861575.1 uncultured beta proteobacterium
CTGCCTGCGCGCGTGACACCCGTGGCGGGCGCGGCAAGCCATACAGGGCTGCTGCTGCGTCAAAGTAGTCGCCCATGCGCAATTGGCTGTCATCGTTGACGTTGTAGACCCGCCGCGCCCGTCCCCGCCACAGCGCCAGCCAGCAGGCACGGGCCAGGTCATCTGCATGGATGTGGTTGGTGTAAACGTCTTCCCCCGCCACCAGCACCGGGCTACCGCGTTGTAACCGGGTCACTGGCGTGCCGCCTTCCCGGTCAGGCGCGTAGATCCCGGGAATCCGCAGAACGCTTGCACGCGTCAGCACGGGAAAGTTGCGGATCCGGCGCTCGGCATCCACCCGCCGGCGGGCTCGCGCCGTGGTGGCCCGCAACGGTCGTGTCTCTGCCACCCAATCACCGCTGCAATCACCGTAAACGCCGCTGGTGGAGCCATAGACCAAAGATCGTGGCAAGCGGCTGCGGCGCAGGCTTCGCAACAAGTTGCGGGTGCGGTGGTCGTAGTCGCCTTCCCCAGGAGGCGGAGCCAGGTGAACGATGCGATGCGCCAGCCCGGCGAGGCGTCGCAGCGTATGCGCGTCATCCAGATTGCCAACCACAGGACTCGCGCCCAGGGCCCGCAAGGCGGCGCGCTTTCCAGGCTGGCTGATCAGCGCCAACCAGCGTGGGCCTCCACCAACCCTGTGCTGGTCCCGCAGCAGTCGCTGCCCTACATCACCACAGCCCACCACCAGTACCCGCTCCCGCCGGAAGCGGGATGGCAAGGCCAGACCCGGAGGGCGTGCGGCCCGCAATCCCGAAGCAGCCCGCTTTGAGGCGATTGCGGGCAAAATCGCTGCTTTGCTTTTAGATGCTCGGGGCTTTGCTGCGGCACACATAGGATAAGGATAACCACTGTATGAGCGCCAGCGCGTCGCAATTTTCGGTTCTGGTGCAGCCCAGCGGGCGGGCGTTCAGCGTGGAGGCGTCGGAGACCCTGCTGGCGGGCGGAATCCGCCAGGGCGTGGGCCTGCCCTACGGCTGCAAAGATGGCGCTTGCGGCTCCTGTAAGTGCAAAAAAATTTCCGGCACGGTGGTCCATGGCAGCCACCAGGACAAGGCACTGAGCGCCGCAGAAGAAGCCGCTGGCATGGTGCTGACCTGCTGCGCCACCGCCACCAGCGATCTGGTGCTGGAGTCGCGCCAGGTGTCGTTGGAGGGTGCTTTGCCGGTGCGCAAGATGCCCGCGCGCATCAGCAGCATGGTGCGCGCATCGCCCGACGTTATCCAATTGCAACTGCAGTTGCCTGCCAGTGAATCCTTTCAGTACCGGGCAGGCCAGTACCTGGATGTGCTGTTGCGCGATGGCGCGCGGCGCAGTTATTCGATGGCCAATGCCCCGCACACAGGTCCGGTGCTGGAGCTGCATATCCGCCATATGCCGGGCGGGCGTTTTACCGACCTGGTTTTTGGCAGCATGAAAGAACGCGACATCGTGCGCATCGAAGGGCCTATGGGTTCCTTCTTTTTGCGGGAAGACTCCGACAAACCTGTGGTGCTGCTGGCCTCCGGCACCGGATTTGCACCTATCAAGGCCCTGATCGAACACATGCAGGAGCGAAAGATTACCCGCCCGGCCACCCTGTTCTGGGGCGGGCGGCGTCCGCATGACCTGTATATGGACGAATGGGTGCGGGCCCAGTGCGCTTTGATGCCCCAGCTCAGCTATTTGCCTGTGGTGTCAGACGCATTGCCCGAAGACAACTGGACGGGCCGCACCGGCTTTGTGCACCAGGCGGTTTTGGAAGATTTACCGGACCTTTCGGGCTACCAGGTCTATGCCTGCGGCGCGCCGGTGGTGGTGGAGTCGGCGCAGCGCGATTTCAGTGACCTGGCGGGCTTGGATGAGGCGGAATTTTTTGCCGATTCGTTCACATCTGAGGCCGATAAACACTGAATACGGTAGTTCTCAGGGCGTCGCGGATTCGGCTCGCTGGCTCACGAGAACCGCGGCAATTACTAGCGCGCCGCCCAGCAGGGCCAGCGGCGTCATGTGCTCGTTGATGTACCACCAGCCAAAGGCAGCGGCGAATACCGGCTCCATGGCATAGATGATGGCGGCCTGCGGTGCGCTGACGTGGGACTGCGCCATCGCTTGCAGAAAAAACGTGGCAGCAGAGGCTACCGCGCCCAGATACAGCAAACCCCACCAGACCTCGGCCTCGACCAGCCCGGGCAGCACAAGCAAGCGCTGCGCGCCGCTATCGGCCAGCATCCAACACGCACCCAGTAGCGCCATGCAGGCAATTTGCGCCGTGGCCAACTGCGCTGGGGCATGGTCTTTGGCCCGGGCTGACATCAGGATGGTGTACACCGCGTAGGCCAAAGCCGCCGCCAGCGTAGCCAGATCGGCCCACAATTCTCCCTGCACATCGAAAGACATCAGGCCCACACCTACGCATGCCAGTGCAGCAGCGAAAAAAATGGCCCATCCGGGTCGCGTGCCCAGTACAAGACCGATGAGCGGAACCATGAGCACGTTCAAGCTGGTCAGAAAAGCACTGCGGTTGGCGCTGATAAATTGCAAACCGTAGGCCTGTGCAACCAGTGAGGCCAAACCCAGCGCACCCAGCAGCAAGCCGTCGCGCCAGGTCGAGGCTGGGATGCCACGCCAAAAAGGCCCCATGCACGCTGCGGCGATCACAAATCGCAAGGCTGTAATCTCCACGCCCGAGAGCTGCCCGGTCGCGACTTTGAGAACAGGAAAGGTCAGGCCCCAAACCACTGTCACCAGCAGCAGGAGCAAGGGATAGCGGTAGCGCATCCGCGCGCTTTATTCGCCCAGGTATGCGGCGCGCACTTTGGGGTCGTTGAGCATGGTTTTGGCATCACCCGTCATGGTGATCAGGCCGGACTCCATGACGTAGCCGCGGTTGGCAATCGACAAAGCGCGGCTGGCGTTTTGCTCCACCAGCAACACGGTGACACCCTGCGCGTAGACATCGCGCACCACTTCAAAGATTTTGTCGACCATGATGGGCGAAAGTCCCATAGAGGGCTCATCCATCAGCAGCACCTTGGGGCGGCTCATGAGCGCACGCGCCATGGCCAGCATCTGCTGCTCGCCCCCCGACATCGTGCCCGCGAGCTGTGCGCGGCGCTCTTGCAGGCGCGGGAAGATGGCAAACATCTTGTCAATATCGCGGGCGATTTCAACGTTGTCGTCGCGGATGTAGGCACCCATCTGCAGGTTCTCGACGATGGTCATACGGGTGAACACGCCGCGCCCTTCGGGCACCATGGCCAGACCCTGGCGCACCAAGTCCCAAGGCCCCTGCCCTTTGATGCTTTTACCCATGTACTGGATATCACCGGCGTGTATAGGCAGCGTGCCCGTGATCGCCTTCATGGTGGTGGTTTTACCCGCGCCGTTGGAGCCGATGAGCGAGACCAACTCGCCCTCACGCACTTCGAAATCGACGCCTTTGACAGCCTGGATACCGCCATAGGCCACTTGCAGGCCACTGACTTTGAGCAAAATAGGGGAAGTCATAACAATAAAGTCCTACAGGCGTTCAGTGCGCGGCGGTGCCGAGGTAGGCCTCGATTACGGCCTGGTTTTTCTGTACCTCGGCGGGTGTTCCTTCGGCGATTTGTTTGCCGTAATCGAGTACGGTGACCCGGTCGCACAGGCCCATCACCAGCTTCACGTCATGTTCAATCAGCAAAATCGTGCGGTTGTCTTTGCGGATGCGGTCAATCAGCTCACGCAGCATCACCTTCTCGGTGGCATTCATACCGGCGGCGGGCTCATCCAACGCAATCAGCTGCGGATCGGTGGCCAGGGCGCGGGCAATCTCCAGGCGGCGTTGGTCGCCGTAGCTCAGGGTACGGGCTTTGTAGTCAGCAAATTTACCGATACCGACGTAGTCCAGTAGCTCCTGTGCGCGCGCGGCGATAGCCCTCTCTTCGGCAAGGAATCCTGCCGTTCGGAACATGGCGCCCAGCAAGCCGCTGTGGGTGCGGATATGGCGTCCCACCATGACGTTTTCCAGCGCGGTCATTTCCGCAAATAAGCGGATGTTTTGGAAGGTGCGCGCAATGCCCGCCATGGCAACCGTGTGCACCGCCGTAGGCTGGTAGGGCTGGCCGGCCAGCTCAAAGCTGCCGCTGTCGGGCGTGTACAAGCCGGTGAGCACGTTGAAGAAGGTGGTTTTGCCCGCGCCGTTGGGGCCAATGAGTCCGTAGACCTGGCCGCGCTCGATGCGGATGCCCACATCGCTGAGTGCTTGCAGCCCACCAAAGCGCTTGGAGACGCCGCTTACGTTCAATACTGTGTCTGTCATAGAGATTCCGGTGCAGCGCAATCAGGCCGGTTTGGCCGCAGTTTCCAGGGATTTACCGTGATCGGGCGAGGGCCACAAACCACGTGGGCGAAGGAGCATGACGCTGATCATGGCCAGGGCAATCAGCAACTGGCGCAGGATGGATGCATCCAGACGCCCGCCAGACATTTGTTGCAAAGGCCCGGCCACGTAGCGCAGGACTTCGGGCAAAGAGGCCAGTAAAACCGCACCCAGGACGACGCCGGGCAAATGGCCTACGCCGCCAAGCACCACCATGGCGACGATCATGACCGACTCCATGAGGGTGAAGGACTCGGGCGAGATAAAGCCTTGGAAGGAGGCGAACAGCGCACCCGATACCCCACCGAAGGTGGCACCCATACCGAAGGCGGTGAGCTTGAGGTTGCGGGTGTTGATGCCCATGGCCTTGGCTGCGATCTCATCTTCACGGATCGCCATCCAGGCGCGCCCGATGCGTGAGACTTCCAGGCGGTGCGAGATCACAATACTGATGACAACCAACACCAAAAACAGGTAGTAGTACAACGAGACCGATGCCAGCTTGTAGTCGCCAATCATCAGCCTTTTGCCAAATTCCAGGCCGAAGAAGTTCAGCGGATCAATTTGGCTGACACCTTTGGGGCCGTTGGTGATGTTGTAGGGGTTGTCCATGTTGTTCAAAAACACGCGGATGATCTCGCCAAAGCCCAGGGTGACGATGGCCAGGTAGTCACCGCGCAGACGCAAAGTGGGAGCACCCAGCAAGACGCCAAAAACGCCGGCCACCACCGCCGCCAAAGGCAACACAATCCAGATCGGCGTGTGCAAGCCCTGGGGGTACATGGCCGCCAGGCCGGCAAATGTCTCCAGCAATTGCGGGGAATTGAGCAACCCGTAAACGTAGGCACCAATGGCAAAAAAGGCCACGTAACCCAGGTCGAGCAGGCCGGCGTAGCCCACCACAATATTCAGGCCAATCGATAGCAGCACAAAAAGCAGCGTCATATCAGCAATGCGCACCCAGGCGTTGCCAAAGAGCTGCAAGACCAAAGGTAGCGCCAGTAGTGCGATACCGGCGGTCAACTGGAGCGGAAGATTATTTTTGAAGTTCATATTCTGCGTTTCCTCAAGCGCGATCGGCCACACGTTCACCCAAAAGACCGGAGGGGCGCAGCGTCAGTACGATGATGAGAACGATAAAAGCAAATATGTCGGAATAGTGGCTGCCCAGCACGCCGCCCGTGAGGTCGCCGATGTACCCCGCTCCGATGGACTCGATCAGCCCCAGCAAAATGGCCCCAACGACTGCACCGGGCAAGTTGCCAATGCCACCAAAAACTGCTGCGGTAAAGGCTTTCAAGCCGGGTAGAAATCCCATGGCATGTTGGACGGTCCCGTAGTTGGAGGCGTACATGACCCCGGCAATAGCAGCGAGCACCGCACCGATCACGAAGGTGGCGGAAATCACCATGTCGGGTTTGACGCCCATCAGGCCGGCAACCCGGGGGTTTTCGGCCGTGGCCCGCATGGCGCGGCCCAGTTTGGTGGAGTTGACTACCCACATGAGTGTGGCCAATGAAATGGCGGTGAAGACCAAAATCATCACCTGGGTGGGCGTGATCACCGCCTCGCCAATATGGAATGGGTCGCTGGGCAGCAAGGTGGGGTAGGACTTGTAATTGGGCTTCCAGATGATCATCGCCAGGGTTTGCAGCAGGATGGACATGCCAATGGCGGTGATCAGGGGCGCGAGTTTGGGGCTGTTGCGCAGCGGCCGGTAGGCAACTTTTTCGATGACAAAGTTCAGTGCAGCAGCCACCACGCAGGCAATCAGCAGGGCAATTACCAAAATCAGCCAGCCCGGCGCGCCGGGCATGCCCTCTTTCATTAGACCAATCATGGTCCAACTGGTTAAGGCCCCAACCATCATGACTTCCCCATGGGCAAAGTTGATCAGGTTGATGATCCCGTAGACCATGGTGTAGCCCAGCGCAATCAGGGCATACATGCTCCCCAGCACCAAGCCGTTGATGATCTGTTGTACCAATATATCCATAGAAACCGTTCTCCGAAGTTCTTATCCGGGCCATTCAAGCAAGCGGCGGATTCTACGTGGAGACACATGGCCGAACGCATCGGCAATATGCCAGATTGCAGCGGGTTAACCCCTGTCTTTAGCCTTGAGACGGGCAGCCGCGTTGCGTTGACGAAGGTCCTCCAGCTTTTCAGCGATGCGCAACTCCAGCCCACGCGGTGCCGGGCGATAAAAACCGGGCTCCGCCATGCCATCGGGTAGATAGGTTTCGCCAGCAGCGAAAGCGCCTTCTTCGTCATGGGCGTATCGGTACTGCTTGCCGTAGTCGAGGTCCTTCATCAGTTGGGTTGGAGCGTTGCGTAAGTGCAGTGGAACCGGTCGTGTCCCATCTTTTTTGACAAAAGCTTTGGCCTCTTTGAATGCTTTGTACACGGCATTGCTTTTAGGTGCTACGGCAAGGTACACCACACACTGCGCCAACGCGAGTTCGCCCTCCGGGCTGCCTAAACGTTCGTATACCTCGGCAGCATCGAGTGCCAGGCGCAGCGCGCGCGGATCAGCCAAGCCAATGTCCTCGCTGGCCATGCGCACCAGGCGGCGCGCCAGATAGCGTGGTTCCGCGCCGCCGTCGAGCATGCGCACCAGCCAGTACAGCGCGGCGTCGGGGTCGGAGCCGCGCACGCTTTTGTGCAGGGCGGAAATCGTGTCGTAAAACTGCTCGCCCCCTTTGTCGTAACGGCGCAGGCGCTCGCCCAGGACCTGCATCAGCCAGGTATCGTCGATGGTGATCCGGTTCTCCTGGTTAGCGGCCACCGCAAGCGTCTCCAGCGTATTCAAGAGGCGACGGGCGTCGCCATCTGCGTAAGCGATTAGGCGCGTGGTCGCCGCCGCATCGATTCCAGGAACCGCAGCGATGGCCTGCGCCCGGGCGACGATCTGCGCCAAATCGGACGCTTCAAGCGCTTGCAGCACATATACGGCGGCGCGTGACAGCAGCGCTGAATTCACCTCGAAAGATGGGTTTTCCGTGGTCGCGCCGATGAAGGTGAACAAGCCGCTTTCCACATGCGGCAAAAACGCGTCCTGCTGGCTTTTGTTGAAGCGGTGCACCTCGTCCACAAACACCAGGGTGCGCCGCCGTTCCAACCCATCGCGCGCGGTCTGCGCCTGCTCCACCGCTTCGCGGATGTCCTTGACGCCGCCCAGCACCGCGCTGATGGTGATGAACTGCGCATCAAATGCATCGGCCATCAGCCGCGCAATCGTGGTTTTTCCGGTACCGGGCGGCCCCCACAAAATGCAGCTGTGTGGCTGGCCCGACTCAAACGCGAGGCGCAACGCCATACCCGGACCCAGGATATGCGCCTGCCCGATCACCTCGCCCAGACTCTTGGGGCGCAGGCGCTCCGCCAGTGGCGGCAGTGGTGAGAGGGTCTTAGACATCGCTTTTCAGTGGGCGGAGCAGGACGGCCATCGCCGCAAACGTCTACTGCCGCAGCACATCCACCCCGGCGGGCGGTTTGAATTGGAAAATTCCAGGGTCGAGCGCGGGATTGGTCTCAAACGCGCCGAACTGCAGCACTGAGCGCTGCCCAAAGCTGTCCACAATATCCAACGTGACGAGGACGTTTCCCCTCAGACCTACGCGGACGCTGGACAGGCTGCTGTCTTTGTTACGCGGTTTGGCATACACCCATTCCAGACCATCCATGGGCTGTGCGTCGCTGAGCTCAAAGTCGGCATCCAAAGCGCGCAGGTCAGGGGCCGAGGCAATCAATGCTGCTGGCGTGGACCCGAGCACCTGGGTTTGCTTGCGCGCGCTCACCTGCGCCAAGTCCACGTCGTACAGCCACAAGGTTTGGCCGTCGGCGACGATGGTCTGCTCAAAGGGCTTTTTGTAGACGAAGCGAAAGCGGCTGGGGCGTAGGAATTCAAAGGTGCCGGTTGAGACCTTGGGGCGCGCCGCCTGGCCGTCTTTTGGCGGCGCGGTGACGGTCTGCACAAAGGTCGCACGCCCGGACCGTGTGCCTTTGATGAATGCATCCAAATGTTCCACACCACCTGCCCACAAGGGGGCAACGACGACAACGCCGACCAGGCACAGCACGCGGCGCAGCATCAGGTCTCCGTCCGAGCCGGCACCAGAATGTCGCGCTGGCCGTTGGTGCTCATGCTGCTGACCAGACCGGCTTTTTCCATGTCTTCCACCAACCGGGCAGCGCGGTTGTAGCCAATCTTAAGGTGGCGTTGCACCAGTGAAATACTGGCTTTGCGGTTCTTCAGCACCACTTCCACGGCCTGGTCATACATCGGATCTTTTTCACCCCCCGCCTCGCCACCCAAGCCATCGCCCTCCTCGCCGTCCACCGTGCCGCCCTCCAGCACACCCTCGATGTAATTGGGCTCGCCGCCCTGCTCTTTGAGGTATTTGACAACCCGGTGCACTTCCTCGTCGCTCACAAACGCACCGTGCACCCGGATCGGCAGGCCGGTTCCGCTAGGCATGTACAGCATGTCGCCCATGCCCAGCAGCGCCTCGGCACCCATCTGGTCCAGGATCGTGCGGCTGTCGATCTTGCTGCTGACCTGGAAGGCGATGCGGGTCGGGATGTTGGCCTTGATCAGGCCGGTAATCACATCCACGCTGGGACGCTGGGTGGCCAAAATGAGATGAATGCCGGCGGCACGGGCTTTTTGCGCCAAGCGGGCAATCAGCTCCTCAATTTTTTTACCCACCACCATCATCAAGTCGGCCAGCTCGTCGATCACCACGACGATATGCGGCAGGCGCTGCAGCGGCTCCGGGTCTTCGGGTGTCAGGCTGAAGGGGTTGGAGATGAACTTGCCGGCTGCCGTGGCCTCGTCAATCTTGGCGTTGAAGCCCGCCAGATTGCGCACACCCATTTTGCTCATCAGCTTGTAGCGCTTCTCCATTTCGGCGACGCACCAGTTCAGGCCGTGGGCGGCTTGGCGCATGTCGGTGACCACGGGTGCCAGCAGATGCGGAATCCCTTCATATACCGACATCTCCAGCATTTTGGGATCGATCATCAGCAAGCGCACATCGCGCGCCTCAGCTTTGTAAAGCAGGCTCAGAATCATGGCATTGATGCCCACCGATTTCCCCGAGCCGGTGGTACCGGCCACCAGCACATGCGGCATCTTCGCCAAATCGGCCACAACCGGGTTGCCCACAATGTCTTTGCCCAAACCCATGGTGAGCATGGATTTGCCTTCGTTGTAGACCTGAGAGCCCAAGATCTCCGACAGCCGGATCGTCTGACGTTTGGCGTTTGGCAGCTCCAGCGCCATGTAGTTTTTACCCGGGATCGTTTCCACCACGCGAATGGACACCAAGCTCAGACTACGGGCCAAGTCTTTGGCCAGGCCCACAATTTGAGACCCCTTGACGCCTGTGGCAGGTTCGATCTCGTAGCGTGTGATCACCGGCCCTGGTTGAGCCAACACCACGCGCACCTCAACTCCGAAATCCTTCAATTTCTTTTCGATCATGCGGCTGGTCATCTCCAGCGTCTCCAAGGAGACCGTTTCCTGATTCAACTGCGCCTCATCGAGCAGCGAAACCTGCGGCAGGTTGTTGTCAGGCATCTCCACGAACAATGGCTTTTGCCGCTCTTTTGCCACGCGCTGGCTGGGGGGTAAATCCAGCGGTTTGGGTTTCGCGATCAGCACGGGATCGGGATGGTGTTCCACGGTTTCTTCTCGTTCTTCCATCACGACTCCCTCACGCTCTCGCATGGCCTGCAAGCCGATCTCCCGGTCCTGCGCTACCTCGCGCTTCTCGCGCACCCCGAGCCACGCGGACTCGATGCGAGCGCCCAGGCTCTCACAAACCCGTAACCAGGAAAAATGGAACACCCACGGCATGGCGGCCATGCACACAGCCAGCTCCAAAACGCCGGAACCCGCAAATCCAAGCGCTGCCGATGCCGACCGTCCAACCTCGTAGCCCAGCACCCCGCCACTGTGCCCGGGCAAGTGGGCCTCCCAGGCGTACAGGCGGCTCCACTCTAAAGCGCTGCTGGCGATGAGCAAGATCGCCAAAGAAGGCCAGAACGAACGCACGGAGCCCGCCGGGACCTCGGTAGTTTGGTGCAGCCTGCGCCGCAACCCACTCCATGCGGCCCGCGCAGACGCTGCAAACAGCCACCAAGACGAATAACCGAACAAAAAATAATTCAAGTCAGCTAACCACGCGCCCAGCCAACCACCCAGGTTCATCGCCGGCGCACCCGTTCCGGATGTAGACCAGGCCGAGTCCTGAGCGGAATAGGTGATGAGTGAGACAACCCACCATGTAAGTGCAACGAAAGCTGCCAACAAGACCAGCTCTACCGCGAAACGCCGCAGTCCGGACGGAACAGGTGCCTCTTCCGGCGAGCTTGTCTCAAAATGATGGGGGGCATAACGCATGGAGCGAAGCTTAACGCAAGGCCTTATTCGCGACCGTTGGTCTCCTACTTCTTACAATCGGGCTCCTGTACGCGGTTTGCTGCGCACCGCCCCATCGCTTTCCCCACTCGAACTACATGACCAACACCCAACACGCCAAAGTCCTGATTCTTGGTTCCGGCCCTGCGGGCTATTCCGCTGCTGTTTACGCCGCCCGGGCTAACCTGAACCCTGTTCTGGTCACTGGCATCGCCCAGGGCGGTCAGCTGATGACCACGACCGATGTAGACAACTGGCCTGCCGACGTTCACGGTGTCCAAGGACCCGAGTTGATGCAGCGTTTCCTGGAGCACGCGCAACGATTCAACACGGAGATCGTGTTCGACCATGTCAATAAAGTGGATTTGAGCAAACGTCCCTTCACGCTCACTGGAGACAGCGCGGTTTATACGTGCGACGCGCTGATCATCGCCACGGGGGCTTCGGCAAAATACCTGGGACTACCCTCCGAATCCGCCTTCATGGGGCGTGGCGTGTCGGGCTGCGCGACCTGTGACGGATTTTTCTACCGCGACCAAGTCTGCTGCGTGGTGGGGGGCGGCAACACCGCCGTTGAGGAGGCGCTTTATCTGAGCAACATCGCCAGCACGGTCTATCTTGTGCACCGCCGTGACAAATTCAAAGCCGAACCGATTTTGGTGGATAAGTTGATGGCCAAAGTCGCGACCGGAAAAGTGGTGCTCAAAACCTTCCAGACTTTGGATGAGGTACTCGGAGACGCCAGCGGCGTCACCGGCATCCGGCTCAAAAGTACCCGCGACGGCAGCACAGAAGATCTGGCCCTGCAGGGGTGCTTTATCGCTATCGGGCATGCGCCGAACACCGACATTTTTCAAGGGCAGTTGACGCTGGAAAACGGCTACATCGTGACCCAAGGTGGACTCAAAGGGTTTGCCACCATGACCAGTGTTCCCGGCGTCTTTGCTGCAGGCGACGTGCAGGACCACGTCTACCGACAGGCCATTACCAGCGCCGGCACCGGGTGCATGGCCGCCCTGGATGCCCAGCGATTCCTGGAACAGGATTAGTTGCCTCGTGGCCCTGGAGACCCACCGCGCGCACTGTGGCTACAATAGAGGGCTTTGCTGACCCTGGGGCAACCAGAGTAAGTCGGCAAATCGGGTTACCGCCACCCTGAAATTGGCGAGGTGAGGTGGCGCAAACGAGGCGCTACTGTTTTAAGTATCGGAGTGTCCACATGGCACGC
>CAIOUR010000252.1 GCA_903861575.1 uncultured beta proteobacterium
GGCCACCAACAAAATAGCCGCGGCAATCTCCACCGGATACAGGTATTCCGAGTACAGCAACTGGCCAAGCTGCAAGGTGTTGGGCACATCGGACGCTACTTCGGGCGTTGCCGCTGCTACCCTGAAGCCGCCCATCAAGACCGCAGACATTTCCAGCGCAATCGCAACGCCCAGTAAAGCAATCAAAGGGAAATGGACCCAGAAGCCATCCCGCAAACTTTCCACGTCAATGTCCATCATCATCACCACGAAGAGGAACAGCACCATCACCGCACCCACGTAGACCAACACCAAGGTGATCGATAAAAACTCAGCGCCCAACAACATCCACACCATGGATGCCTGGAAAAATGTCAGCACCAGATACAGCGCCGCATGGACGGGATTACGCGAGGTAATCACGCGGAAAGCCGCAAACAACAGCACCGTCGAAAACAAATAGAACAGTCCGGTGGTGTTACTCATGGCAGACAACTTTCGGGCGATGAACTAGCGGTATTTGGCATCGGCTTGTTTCGCTTGCGCAATCTCGGACTCATACCGGTCGCCTACGGCCAGCAGCATGTCTTTGGTGAAATACAGGTCACCGCGCTTTTCACCGTGGTATTCCAGAATATGGGTCTCCACGATCGAATCGACCGGGCAGCTTTCTTCGCAAAAACCGCAAAAAATGCACTTGGTCAGGTCGATGTCATAGCGGGTGGTGCGGCGCGATCCATCGTCGCGCACATCGGACTCAATGGTGATGGCCATGGCAGGACAAATCGCTTCGCACAGCTTGCAGGCAATGCAGCGCTCTTCCCCGTTTTCATAACGACGCAGCGCATGTAAACCCCGGAAGCGCGGAGATATCGGCGTTTTCTCTTCGGGGAACTGAATCGTCACCTTACGGCGGAACAGGTAGCGCCCGGTGAGCGCCATGCCCTTGAACAACTCGATCAGTAGGAAGCTGTAAAGAAAATCTTTCAGCGAGAAAGGTGCCGGTTTGTGGGTGACGAAATGGTTTGCCATGGTGTTCGCCTTCACTTCCAAATGGTCCAGGAGGTCTGCATCCACAGGCCGATAACGACCAACCAAACCAGGGTGACGGGGATGAAGACCTTCCAGCCCAAACGCATGATCTGGTCATACCGAAAACGCGGGAACGTGGCACGCACCCAGATGAAGATGCTAACCACAGCAAAGGTTTTGATCCCCAACCAAATCCAACCGGGGATCCAGTCCAGCGCCGCCACCGGCGCAATCCAGCCACCCAAAAACATGACTGCAGCCAAAATGGACACCAGCCACATGTTGGCGTACTCAGCCAGATAGAACATGGCGTAGGACATGCCGGAATACTCCACCATATGCCCGGCCACGATCTCCGCCTCACCCTCCACTACGTCAAATGGGTGGCGGTTGGTCTCTGCCAGACCCGATATCACGTAGACCACAAATATCGGCAAGAGTGGCAACCAGTTCCACGACAAAAAGTTCAGCCCCTGGCTGGCGAACATGCCCTGGCTTTGACCCACCACAATGGCAGTCATGTTCATGCTGCCCGTCACCATCAGCACCACCACCAGGCAAAAGCCCATGGCAATTTCATAACTCACCATCTGCGCCGAGGCCCGCAACGCGCCCAGAAAAGAGTACTTGGAGTTCGACGCCCAACCCGCGATCACCACGCCGTACACCTCCATGGAGGTAATCGCCATCACAAACAGCAGCCCCGCGTTGACATTGGCCAGCGCGACATCCGGTCCAAATGGCACCACCGCCCAGGCCGCCATCGCCGGCATGATGGTCATCACGGGTCCGATAAAAAACAATCCCTTGCTGGCCTGGGTGGGGACCAAAATTTCTTTGGTCAACAACTTGAGCGCATCGGCTATCGGTTGCAGCAAACCCCAGGGTCCCACACGATTGGGGCCAACACGGACCTGCATCCAACCGAGGAACTTGCGCTCCCACAAGGTCAGGTAAGCCACTGCGCCCAAGAGCGGCAACAACACCAAAAGAATTTTCAGCAAAGTCCACAGCACAGGCCAGACCATCGCCGTCCACATGGAAGACGCAGAAATTCCCAAACCAGCGGCGTAGAGCATGTCACCCATGGCGGGCTCCCGCTGCACCGTGGGCATCGGCCGTCATCTGCAAGGAACTGGCCCGCCGCACCAACCCGTCTAAACCGTAAATAGATGCTACGCACGGGTTAACCGCGCTGGCGCTGAAATCCGGGTGGACAGGTGCCGCGTTATTCAGCCGGGACGCGTCGACCATGGCGTGGATGCCATCGGCTGAAAAAATGCTTTTCAAGACATCTTGGGCGGAGTCGAAGTCAAATCCTGCCAGACCCAGCATATTGCCCAGCACGCGCAAAACTTTCCATGCCGGACGGGTATCGCCCAAGGGCCGCACGACCGCGTGGAAACTCTGGATCCGACCTTCGGCGTTCACAAATGTGCCGGGCGTTTCGGTGAAGGGGGCAATCGGTAGGAGCACATCGGCGCAGTCCAGGTTGGCCTTAAACGGGCTGAGCGACACCACCATCTGGGCCTTGGCCATCTGGGCAGACGCACCCGCACCGCCTGCTGTGTCCAACCCCGGCTCGACCTGCATCAGGAAGACGGCCTTCAAACCACCCGCCAGCATGGCAGCGGCATGGATGCCGTCTGTCTGCGGCATGGCACCCACTAGCTGGGCACCCACGGTATTGGCGGCCTCGCTCAGGTAGCCGACAGTCGCGCCGGTTTGCTCGGCAATCCAGTTCGCCACCGCCAGCAGTGCGGCTGCACGCGGATGGTGGGCAGCCGCATTACCCAATAAAACGGCTTTGGCGTGTCCACCACGCAAAGACAGCGCAATCGCTTTGGCCTGCATGTCGGGTGCGCCACCGAAGGGACAGGCAACACCCAATTCGCTGGCAAGGGCGAATGCCACATTGCTCAGGTTGGCCACCCAGTCCGCTGGTGAAGCCACATACGCATTGGCCACGGGCATAGCCCATTGGGGCGATGCGTCAACGATGGCATGGAGTTGACAGCCATTGCGCACCGACCGGCGGATACGCTGAGCGAACAAGGGGTGGTCCTTGCGCAGGTTAGAGCCAATGACCAGGGCGCGGTCCAAACGGCTCAAGTCCGCGATAGGCATGCCTAAATAACGGACACCCGGTGCGGTCGAAAACTCCGCGTGGCGCAGGCGGTGGTCTATGTTGTCACTGCCTAAAGCGCGCATCAAGCGCGTTGCCAGGTGCAATTCTTCCAGCGTGCTGTGCGGACTGAGCAATGCGCCGACAGAGCGCGCGCCGTTATCGGCAATGATGCTCTTGAGACCGGTCGCTACGTATTCCAATGCGGTTTGCCAGTCCACCGTGTTCCACTGCCCGCCCTGCTTAATCATCGGCGAGGTCAAGCGCTCTGGGCCGTTCAATGCCTCGTAGGAGAAGCGGTCGCGATCGGCAATCCAGCACTCATTGACCGCTTCGTTTTCAAGCGGCACAACCCGCATGACCTGGTTGTTCTTGACCTGCACCACCAAATTGGCGCCGGTGGAATCGTGCGGACTGATGGACTTGCGACGCGACAACTCCCAGGTGCGGGCGCTGTAACGGAAAGGCTTGCTGGTCAAGGCACCCACGGGGCAGATGTCAATCATGTTGCCCGAGAGCTCAGAATCCACTGTCTCGCCGACAAAGGTTTCAATCTCCGAATGCTCACCCCGGTGCGACATGCCCAATTCCATGACGCCGGCGACTTCCTGTCCAAAGCGCACGCAGCGGGTGCAGTGGATGCAACGGCTCATTTCGCGCATGCTGATGAGAGGACCTACATCTTTGATAGCAACCACGCGCTTATCTTCTTGGTAGCGCGAAGACGAGTCACCATAGCCGACCGCCAGGTCCTGCAATTGGCACTCGCCGCCCTGGTCACAGATGGGGCAATCCAGGGGGTGGTTGATCAGCAAAAACTCCATCACTGACTGCTGCGCCTTCACAGCCTTATCGCTCTTGGTGCGAACCACCATGCCTTGGGTCACTGGCGTGGCGCAGGCCGGCATAGCCTTGGGAGCCTTTTCGATGTCCACCAGGCACATGCGGCAATTGGCCGCAATGCTGAGCTTCTTGTGGTAGCAAAAATGCGGGATGTACATGCCCGCCTTTTCGGCCGCATGCATCACCATGCTGCCTTCAAGCAC
>CAIOUR010000253.1 GCA_903861575.1 uncultured beta proteobacterium
CTCTCCCTTACCAAGGGAGTGCTCTACCACTGAGCCAAATGGGCATGAGAAAAAACAGGTTTTTCTCGAAAATCTTGTCCGCTCCATCGATAAAAATGGAGCGGGGTAGGAGAATCGAACTCCTCGCTTTAGCTTGGAAGGCTAAGGTATTACCACTATACGAACCCCGCTCAAAAAGCTGGCACTGGTGGAGAGGGCTGGATTCGAACCAGCGTACACGTAAGAGGGCAGATTTACAGTCTGCTGCCATTAACCACTCGGCCACCTCTCCAATCGTGAACCGAAGATTATGCCAGTTTTCTGTGTAACGGCGCGAGCTTGGTTATCGAATCGCCGCTAAGTCCTTGGAATTGCTTCGATTTGATGGGTCATGGCCCGCAGCCACTGGTGTTGCAAAGTTTGGGTTTGCGGCAAGGGGTGGCGAAAACAAAGTCCGTCTTGCGACAAACCCAATATTCTGTGGCCAGCGGCGGCCAGGAGCGCGCTGGCGGCCAAACCCGACAAGCCTGGATTCAAGCCCCATCCGCACAGAACCGGCGTTGCGCGACACGCAAACCACCTTGCGGACTCTGCCTTGCGCGACACAGAAAAAAGACTGTGGGCGTCATACGCACCATAGAACTCAAGTTTGGCGAGCATTTCTGCGCTCTTTGGAGTCCGTAAGTCACTCAAGTTAAAGACCCGCGCGTGTCGCCAAGGCAGGCCCGACGCCTGTGCCGCTAGCAACAGCCGCATGATTTGGTACTGGGTGCGGTCGGGCTGCGCCGGCACCAGACCAGCAGAGTTATCACCATCCCAAAGCGCTTGAAGCGGCTTGGAAGCTCCCGGATTCATCATGATCACGAGCAGATCGGGCTCGCGGGCGTCCACTTCGGCCAGCGGCCAGTCGTGCGGCGCTATCTCCAGGCGATCCCGCAAATCCTCCACCGGCGCGTCCGGCCCCGGACCGATGCGGGCGCGGTAGTAGTGACCGTATACGGCCCACCGGGCCAATAATTGCGCCGACGTAGCGCGGAGGTAATCGGGCAAAGCCGACGCCTCAGGCGCAGTCACGTGACAGGGAAAAACAAGTCCGCCAGCGCCTGCCCCGGCTCGGCCGCGCGCATGAAGGCCTCGCCCACGAGAAACGCACCCACTCCGGCAGCGCCCATGCGCAGCACATCATCGCGACTGCGGATACCGCTTTCGGTCACGATGGTGCGCGACGGCCCGACCTGCGCGCGCAGGGTCAAGGTGGTATCCAGCGAGACCTCAAAAGTCTTGAGGTTCCGGTTGTTCACGCCAATCAGCGGCGTGGTGAGTTGCAAGGCCCGTTCCATCTCGACCGCGTCGTGGACCTCTACCAGCACCGCCATACCCAACCCGTGGGCAATGGCCTCGAAGTCACGCATGCGCGCGTCGTCCAGGCAAGCAGCAATCAAGAGGATGCAATCGGCGCCCATAGCCCGGGATTCATATATTTGATAGGCATCGACCATGAAATCTTTACGCAGCACCGGCAGATGGCAAGACGCACGCGCCTGCTTAAGGGCGTCCACGCTGCCTTGAAAAAACTGTGTATCGGTGAGAACCGATAAACAGGCGGCCCCGTATTCGGCGTAGCTTTGTGCAATATCAGCGGGGAAAAATTCCTCGCGCAAGACGCCTTTGGATGGACTGGCTTTCTTGACTTCTGCAATCACTGCCGGCTGACCGGCTGCAATCTTGTCGCGCATCGCGCCGAGAAAGTCCCGGGTCAAGACGCGCGACTCCGCGTCGTGCCGGACGGCCTCCAGCGATTTGCGTTTGCGCGCAGCAGCCACCTCTTGGTGTTTGACGGCGACGATGGTTTCCAGTATGTCGGACATGTATAAATCCAATGTGTGATCAGGCCGCAGACAAAGCCTGTGACAAGGTCACCAGCGCGTCCAACTTGGCGCGGGCCGCGCCGCTGGCAATAGCCTGGCGTGCGAGCACCATGCCTGCGGCAATATCGGGTGCCACATTTGCCACATACAGCGCAGCTCCGGCGTTGAGCACCACGATATCGGCGGCTGGCCCGGGCATGTTGTCCAGCACGCGCAGCAGCATCTCTTTGGATTCCTGGGCCGTCTGCACTTTGAGCGCACGGCTACTGGCCATGACCAGTCCGAAGTCTTCAGGGTGGATTTCGTATTCGCTGACAACGCCATCTTTGAGCTCACCCACCAAGGTGGATGCGCCCAGACTCACCTCGTCCATGCCATCTCGCCCATAAACCACCAGCGCGTGCTGCGCCCCTAAGCGCTGCAAAGCGCGCACCTGGATACCGACCAGATCGGCGTGGAACACGCCCATCAGGATATTGGGCGCATTCGCCGGATTGGTCAGCGGACCCAGGATGTTGAACATGGTTTTCACACCCAGCTCACGCCGCACCGGCGCCACGTTTTTCATTGCGGGGTGGTGGTTAGGCGCAAACATAAAACCCACGCCTTGCTGCGCAATACATTGCGCAATTGCGGCAGGTGAAAGATGGATATTCAGCCCGAGGGCCTCCAGCACATCGGCACTGCCGCTTTTGCTGCTGACGCTGCGCCCGCCGTGTTTGCTGACTTTGGCCCCGGCTGCGGCAGCAACAAACATCGAGCACGTCGAGATATTGAAAGTGTGCGAACCATCGCCACCAGTACCTACGATATCCACCAGATGCGTGGTGTCAGCGACGTCGACCTTGGTTGAGAACTCGCGCATCACTTGCGCCGCAGCGGTGATTTCTCCAATGGTTTCTTTCTTGACACGCAAGCCAGTCATGAGGGCGGCAAGTAGCACGTGCGACACCTCGCCCGCCATGATCTGGCGCATCAGGTGCAGCATCTCGTCATGAAAAATTTCGCGGTGCTCAATGGTGCGCTGCAGCGCCTCCTGTGGCGTGATGGTCATAGCGTGGGACATGGGCTGAAGATCGTGCGGAAATCAGTGCGGTTAAACGAATGCGCGTATAGCGGCGATGGCGTGGTCGATTCCATCCGCGTCCACATCCAGATGGGTGACGAAACGCAAACCAATCATGCCAGTAGCCAATACACCAGCGGCTTTGAGATGCGCCAACAGGGCCGGGCCACGGCCCTCGCTCACATCCAAAAAGACGATATTGGTCTGCGCTGAGCGAACCGCAAGACCGGGCAAGTCGTGCAAGCCAGCCGCCAAGCGCTGCGCCATCGCATGGTCCTGCCGCAGTAGATGGATGTGGTGGTCCAGCGCATACAAAGCCGCTGAAGCGACTACACCCGCCTGGCGCAGCCCGCCGCCCGTCATCTTGCGAATCCGGTGTGCGCGGGCGATCAACTCCCTGGAGCCACAGAGCGCAGAGCCCATCGGTGCGCCCAGGCCTTTGCTGAAACACACGGACACACTGTCAAACACATCCGTGATCTGCCGCAGCGCGACCAGCGGGTCACCGCCCTCACCCGCGTTCGCAACCGCAGCATTGAAAATCCGTGCGCCGTCCAAATGCACCGCGAGCCCATGTTCGCGCGCCAGCGCAGCCGCGCCGGTCAGGTATTCATGCGGCATCACATGGCCGTTCCAGGTGTTTTCCAAACACAGCAAGCGCGTGCGGGCGAAGTGGGAGTCATCAGGCTTGATGGCCGCTGCAATGTCGCTCAGCGACATGCGGCCCTGCGCGTCCTGCAACAGCGGTTGGGGTTGGATGCTGCCCAGCACCGCTGCGCCGCCGCCTTCATAGCGGTAGGTATGGGCTAACTGACCAACGATGTATTCCTCACCGCGCTGGCAATGTGCCAGCAAGCCACACAAATTGCTTTGCGTGCCCGTGGGCATAAACAGCGCGG
This sequence comes from uncultured beta proteobacterium, assembly GCA_903861575.1. GTDB lineage: Bacteria > Pseudomonadota > Gammaproteobacteria > Burkholderiales > Burkholderiaceae_C > Allorhodoferax. Next base: position 3,813 of record CAIOUR010000253.1, read on the forward strand.
CCTCTTTGCCTGTGATGGCCGCGATGCGCTCCTGCAAGGCATTCACGGTCGGGTCATCACCAAACACATCGTCTCCCACCTCCGCATGCAACATGGCCTGGCGCATGCCGGGCGTAGGGCGGGTCACGGTGTCGCTGCGCAAATCAACGATGCGGGTCATCGGATGTCCTTCAATTCAAAAAGTTCTTGAGCATCGCATGCCCGTGCTCTGTCAGGATGCTCTCTGGGTGAAATTGCACGCCTTCCATGCGCACCGCATGCGCCAAGCCAGTGTGGCGCACAGCCATGATTTCACCATCATCGGTCCAGGCCGTCACCGCCAGCGCTTTGGGGCAGCTGCTGCGTTCAATGGCCAGCGAGTGGTACCGATTGACTGTGAACTGCGCGGGCAAGCCAGCAAATACACCTTCCTGTGTGGTCGTAATCGTGCTGGTTTTGCCGTGCATCAAAGTCTGCGCCCGGACAATGGTGCCCCCGAGTGCGGCGCCGATACTTTGGTGGCCCAGGCACACACCCAGTATCGGCAACTTGCCCATAAAGTGGCGGATGGCCGCAACCGAAATGCCCGCTTCGTTGGGGGAGCAGGGACCGGGCGACACCACCAGCCGGTCAGGCGCCCGTTGCGCAATGCCCTGCAAAGTTATTTCGTCATTGCGAAACACCTCCACATCTGCGCCAAGCTCTCCGAAATACTGGACGATGTTGTAAGTGAAGCTGTCGTAGTTGTCGATCATCAAGAGTTTCATGCCAGGTCTCCTGCGCGCAGCCGGGCAAATTCCTGTTGTTCAAACGCAATGGACGCACCAATTAACGACCGATAGGTCGCTTCGGCAATGTCGGGAGGCGCAGCACGCGCCATCATGGCGTCGCGTACCCGATGCACGATGTATTCCACGCGCTCGAGATCCACGATTTGATGGGGATGCTGTTTGATCCGCGCAGCCTGCGCGATGTAGCCGCTGCGCGCCGCAAGTAACGCAACCACGTTCTCATCAATTGCGTCGATGCAACTGCGTACTTGTGCCATGGTTTCGCAGTGCTGCACGTCCAATAGGGTGTTGATGTCCATCTCCATCACTCCAATCCTTGTTCAACCAACTCGGCGGCGCGCAGCAGGGCGCGCGCCTTGTGCTCGGTCTCGGCCCATTCCATTTCCGGCACACTGTCGGCCACGACACCGGCTGCCGCTTGCACGTACAGCGTCTGATTTTTCACGATGCCGGTGCGGATCGCAATGGCCACATCCATATCGCCCGCATAACTCAAGTACCCGCAAGCTCCCCCATAAATGCCGCGCTTGGTGGGCTCTAACTGGTCGATCAGTTCCATGGCGTGCACTTTAGGCGCTCCGGTCAGCGTGCCGGCGGGGAAGGTGGCGCGCAGCACATCCATATTGCGCATGCCGGGGTTCAGTAAACCCTCGACGTTGCTCACGATATGCATCACGTGGCTGTAACGCTCCACGCAAAACGCATCGGTCACTTTGACCGAGCCGGTTTGGGCGATGCGCCCAATGTCGTTGCGCGCCAGGTCAATCAGCATCACGTGCTCAGCACGTTCCTTGGGGTCGCCGACCAATTCCGCTTCAGCCGCCACATCCAACTCGGGCGTAGCACCACGTGGGCGCGTACCAGCCAGGGGACGGATGGTGACTTTAGTGGCCGGGCCATCCGCTGCCATGACCGATTCCTGTCGCACCAATATCTCGGGGCTGGCACCCACCACGTGGAAGTCCGTGCTGGCGTCGTTACTGGCGCCGCTGAAGTTGTAGTAGTACATGTAGGGGCTGGGATTGAGCGAGCGCAAGGCGCGGTACAAACTCAAGGGCGCAGCGGTATAGGGTTTTTTAATGCGCTGCCCCACTTGCACTTGCATGAAATCACCCCCGGCAATCAATTCCTTAGCCCGCAAGACAGCGGCCAAGTAGTCATCTTTAGCAAAGTCGCGCTGCGCGGGCTGCGCAGGACCGGGCACCACCTGCGGCACGCGCACTGCCTGGCTGAGTTGCGCTTTGAGCGTGGCCAAGCGCGCAGTTCCTCGCGCAAAGGCATCCGGTGCCGTTGGGTCCACATACACAATCAAATGCAATTTACCGGAGAGGTTGTCAATCACCGCCAGTTCTTCGCATTGCAGCAGCAGAATGTCCGGGCAATGCAGCTCATCAGGCGGGCAGCTGGCCTCCAACTTTTTCTCGATGTAGCGCACCACGTCATAGCCAAAGTAACCGGCCAGCCCGCCGCAAAAGCGGGGTAAGCCCGGACGCAGAGCCACCTTGAAGCGGGTTTGGTAATCCGCAATGAAATCCAGCGGGTTGCGGTCGGAGGTTTCAACAACCCTGCCGTCGGTCACAACCTCGGTACGCGCCTGCGCGCCAAAGCCACTGCTGCGCAAAAAAGTGCGCGCCGGTAAACCAATGAAGCTATAGCGGCCGAAGCGCTCCCCACCGACGACGGACTCCAGCAAGAAACTGAAAGGCGCGTTGTCGGTGAGCTTGAGGTAAAGAGAAAGCGGCGTTTCCAGGTCCGCAAATGCTTGCGCCAGCAGCGGTATGCGGTTGTAGCCCTGGGCAGCCAGGGTTTGAAATTCGGTCTCGGTGGTCACGTTAGCCAGGCCTTTGCAAGTTCAGGGTCACCGTCTCGGCGTCTTCGCGCCAGAAGGGAGCCTAGGTGGGGTGTGAGCGGATGTGGATCCGCTCCGGATGTGCAGTCTGGACTGGACGCAGAAACCGGACTGTCGAACTAGGGTGCGGGCCGCCAGGGCCAGGCTCCCCGGTCGCTACAACCTGTGATGCTGATGCGATGGATAAACATATCAGCCAGTGTAGCAAAGCGATGTGTGCTGCAAGAGCACTAAACGCCCTGCGCGCGCTCGGCATGGAATCGTCCGACAAATTCTCCAAAGCGCCCGGCTTCCAAAGCGCCGCGGACTTCGCGCATCAGATTCACGTAATAGTGCAGGTTGTGGATGCTCGCCAACATGGGCCCCAGCATTTCGCCGCAGCGATCCAGATGGTGCAAATAGGCCCGGCTGAATCCGCCGCGCCCGCCGGCGGCCCAGGACACTCCGGATGTGCCCGCGCAGGCGTGGCAGGTGCAAGTGGGGTCCAGCGGCTGCGGATCGGTTTTGTGGCGGGCATTGCGGATTTTCAAATCACCAAATCGGGTGAACAGCGTGCCGTTGCGCGCGTTGCGGGTGGGCATCACGCAGTCAAACATATCAATGCCGTTTTGCACGCCGGCAATCAGGTCTTCGGGCGTACCCACCCCCATCAGGTAATGCGGCTTGTGCGCGGGTAGGCGCGGGCCGATATGGCGCAAAAGGCGCAACATGTCTTCTTTGGGTTCGCCCACGCTCAATCCACCCACGGCGATTCCGGGAAAGTCCAGCGCCTCCAGGCCTGCCAGCGACTCCTCGCGCAGGTCCTCGAACATGCCGCCTTGCACAATGCCGAACAAGGCGTTGGGGTTCGCCAGGCGGGCAAATTCGGTCTTGCAGCGCGCGGCCCAGCGCAGACTCAAGAGCATGGAGGAGCGCGCCTCGGCTTGCGTGGTCACTTGGCCTTTGGTAGCGGCCTCGACTGATAGATAGGGGGTGCACTCATCGAACTGCATCACGATGTCGGAGTTCAGCGCGGTCTGGATCTGCATGCTGACTTCGGGCGTCAAAAACAGCTTGTCGCCGTTGACGGGCGAGGCAAAGTGCACGCCTTCTTCGCTGATTTTGCGCATTGCCCCCAGGCTCCAGACCTGGAAACCGCCGGAGTCGGTGAGGATGGGTTTGTCCCATTTCTCAAACGCGTGCA
>CAIOUR010000254.1 GCA_903861575.1 uncultured beta proteobacterium
CGTCCACTGCGCCGGGCTCAGCGCGGGTTTTGAAAAAAGGCCGCTGCGCAAGCCGATGCGATAGACCACCACGCGCTCGATGCGCGCCAGCGTCAGGCCGCAGTTGCGGGCGATGTCGCTGGCTTTGGACGCCCAGGGCGATACCGTGCCCAGGCGCGGCGCCACCACACACAGGGCAGCATCTTTGGGGGCCGCATCCGCAGGATCGCCATATTCGAGCAAAGCGGCAAGCCGCGCACGCAAGGCTGCGTCAGGCGCGTCTTGCGCGGCGACCAGATGCACATACTGGCCGCTGATGCTGGCGATGTCGGCGCTCACCCCCTGCAAAGCATCCAGCAAACGCGCCGCACGGAAAGCGGGCAAGGCGTTCCCGCCGGGAAAAGAGCTGATGTGCAGGGTCACGGGAATGGTAGGAGGTAGGGGACGGAGATGGCCCGCAGGGGGCCGCGCAAGTGGCTGGATTTTAATCAGCGGGTCAGGACCACCACGTCGCTGCCGCCCCACCAGACCCAGACGGCATCGCCGCTGGCAAGCGGCACGCTGGTGTGGCGCGCGGCATTGGTCTGCGTGACTTTGAGCACCAGACCGGAGGCGAGACGCACGTGGTAGGTGGTGAGGCTGCCCAGGTACGCGATGTCGGCGATCACGCCCTGCACCTGGTTATGCCCGTCTTCGGCCGCGCTGTCGCGCTCGCTGGCCAGCGGGGCTGTGGCTTGCAGACACATCTTCTCGGGGCGCACCGCAATAGCGACTTGCATACCCTGCGTACCGGTAATGCCGTGGCTGATGTAGTGGCGGCACTCGGGCCCATCGATCACCACGTGGTCGGCCTCGTCCACCCGCACCTGGCCCTGGAACAAATTCACGCTGCCGATAAAGTCGGCGACGAAGCGGCAATTGGGGGTTTCATAAATTTCCTGGGGCCGCCCGATTTGCAAAATCTTGCCCTCGCTCATGACGCCAATGCGGGTCGCCATGGTCATGGCCTCTTCCTGGTCGTGGGTCACCATCACGCACGTCACGCCAACTTGCTGGATGATGTGGACCAGCTCCAGCTGCGTGCGTTGGCGCAGCTTGGCGTCCAGCGCGCCCAGCGGCTCATCCAGCAACAACAGGCGCGGGCGCTTGGCCAGGCTGCGGGCCAGAGCCACGCGCTGCTGCTGGCCACCGGAGAGCTGGTGCGGTTTGCGCTTGGCATAGGGCTTGAGCTGCACCATATCCAGCATTTCTTCCACGCGCTGGGCCATTTCGGGTTTGGCCATGCCATCGCGCCGCAATCCAAAGGCCACGTTGTCCCACACATTGAGATGGGGGAACAAGGCATAACTTTGGAACATCATGTTGATGGGCCGGTCGTACGGAGCCAGACCGACCATGTCGCGACCGCCCAGCACGATCTGACCGGCGGTGGGCGTCTCAAAACCAGCCAGCATGCGCAGCAGCGTGGACTTGCCGCAACCGGAGGAACCCAGCAGCGCAAAAATCTCGCCCTGCGCGATATCAAGCGACACATCGTCAACGGCGTACACATCGTCAAACTGTTTGACGACATGGCGGATTTGCAGGAACGGAGAAATCGCGGTAGAGGCTGCAGCGGCGGTCATGGTGATGCGTCTATGGAACGGGTGCGGCGAATAGATACGGCATGCGCGCGTTAACGATTGACAGCGGCGCGGCGTGCGCGGCAAGCCTGCCCAAAGGCGGAAAGTATTTCCAAGTAAAAAGGGTGTTTGGCGGTCTGCCATTCGGGATGCCACTGTACTGCGTAGGCAAAGGTCTGGGACCCGGTCACGCCAAAGGCTTCAACCAAACCGTCCGGCGCATGCGCCATGGCGGTCAGACCGTCGGCTAGGCGCTTCACGCCCTGCCCGTGCAGCGAGTTCACCCGCGCCGTCGGGCCGCCGGCCCACCGCGCGAACGGGGTATCTGGCACCAAATGCACCTCATGCGACAGGCCATATTGTTCTTCGTAGGACAACTCGGTGTTCTCGCGGTGATCGGCCAGGCCGTCAACATGGTGAACCTGCTGGTGCAACGAACCGCCCATCGCTACATTGATCTCCTGAAAGCCCCGGCATATCCCCAGCAAGGGCACGCCTTGCTCCACGCAGGCGCGCACCAAAGGCAGGGTCAGATCATCCCGGTGGGGATCCAGCGGCAAACTGGGGTCGCTGACATCCTCACCGAAGTGAGATGGATGCACATTGGCGGGCGAACCCGTGAGCAAGACACCGTGCACCATGGATAACAAGGAGGGCAAAGTTTCGGCTTTGGCAGCGGGAAACAGAACAGGTTCGGCAGCCGCTACCTGTTGAAGCGACATCGCGTATTTTTCCCCCAGCACATAAAAGGGTGAACGTTTTCCGTCTTCCCCCAAAAAACGCCGGTCAACCGGCAGCCAAACCAAAACAGGCGGCTCTTGCATCGTTAGCGCTCCACAAAAAATGACACACATGCCCTCACAGGCCAGCATTGTGCCCGCCGCGCAGGGACCAGCCGGTCGGGCCCGATGGGATAATCCCTGGCATGACCATCACCTACAAAGACGCCGACGGCATTGCAGGCATGCGCCTGGCCGGACGGCTGGCCGCCGAAGTGCTGGATTACCTGACGCCCTTTGTGGTGCCCGGGGTGACCACCAACGCGCTGGACAAGCTGGCGCACGACTACATTGTGGATGTGCAAGGCGGCATTCCGGCACCGCTCAATTACCGCGGCGGCGGCAAAATCCCCTACCCCAAGTCCATTTGCACCTCGGTCAACCACCAGGTCTGCCACGGCATCCCCAATGACAAGCAGCTCAAAAAAGGGGATGTAGTCAACATCGATGTCACCGTCATCAAAAACAGCTGGCACGGCGACACCAGCCGCATGTTCATCGTGGGCGAAGGCTCCATTGCAGCTAAACGCCTGTGCAGCATCACATATGAGGCGATGTGGCACGGCATCCAGATGGTCAAACCGGGTATCCATCTGGGTGACATCGGCCACGCCATCCAGCGCTTTGCCGAAGGCCAGGGTTATTCGGTGGTGCGCGAGTTTTGCGGCCACGGCATCGGCCAGGTATTCCATGAAGAGCCACAAGTGCTGCACTACGGCCGACCGGGCACGCTGGAGATGCTGCGCGAAGGCATGACCTTCACCATCGAGCCCATGATCAACGCCGGGCGCAAGGAGATCAAAGACGGCCCCGAGAAGGACGGCTGGACCATCGTCACCGCCGACCGCTCGCTCTCCGCCCAATGGGAACACACGGTACTGGTCACGCCTACCGGCTATGAGGTGCTGACGCTGTCCGCAGGCAGCCCACCCGCCCCGGCTTTTGTGGCTGAGGCGTTCGTCCCCGCATCTCCTGCCATCGCCTGAAGCGCCCGCCATGAGCGAACTGCGGGCGCTGCGCGACGCTTACCGCCAGCACAAGGCAGTCATCCTGCAGCGGCTGGACCAGCCCACTCTGTCGCCCCGGCGCGTGCGCACCCTGCTGCAAGCGCTCTCCCACCAAGCTGACCTCGCGCTGCGTGCGCTCGCCGCCCAGGCGCAACTGCCGCCCGACGTGGCGCTGCTGGCGGTGGGCGGCTATGGACGTGGCGAGTTGTTTCCCTATTCCGACGTGGACGTGCTGATCCTGCTGGATGACGCAGCAGGCCCTGAACACGAGGCCACCCTGCGCAGCGTAGAGCAGTTTGTCAGCAGCTGCTGGGACGCGGGGATTGAGATTGGCTCCAGCGTGCGTACGGTTACCGAATGCCTGGCCGAATCCGCCAAGGACGTGACCGTGCAAACCGCGCTCTTGGAACACCGGCTGGTCTGCGGCAATACAGCACTGGTGGATCGCTTTGCCACCGCGTTTGACGCTGCCATGAACCCGCAGGCCTTTCTGGTCGCCAAAACCCTGGAGATGCGGCAGCGCCACAGCCGTTTTGAGGAGACGCCGTATGCGCTGGAGCCCAATTGCAAGGAATCGCCCGGCGGCTTGCGCGATTTGCAGGTGATTTTGTGGGTGGCGCGTGCCGCCGGCCTGGGGCGCAGCTGGGCCGAGCTGTGCGCCAACGGGCTGGCCACGCCCTTTGAAGTGCAGCGCATCGAGCGCAATGAGGCCCTGCTGTTTTTGATCCGCGCCCGCCTGCACCACCTGGCGCGCCGGCGCGAAGACCGGCTGGTGTTTGATCTGCAAACCGCCGTGGCTGAGCATTTCGGCTACCGCTCCACCGTGCCGCAAGACGGCAAAGGCGCGCTGGTGCGCGCCAGTGAGGCGCTGATGAAGCGCTACTACTGGGCCGCCAAAGCGGTCACGCAGCTCAACCAGATTTTGCTGCTCAATATCGAGGAACGGCTGAACCCCACCACGCACAGCCTGCGCCCGATCAACGCCCGCTTCAACGACAAAGCCGGCATGGTCGACGTGGTCAGCGACGACCTGTACCAGCGCGAGCCGCACGCGATTCTGGAGACCTTTCTGGTCTACCAACAGAGTATGGGCCTGAAAGGCCTGTCGGCCCGTACCCTGCGCGCGCTGTACAACGCGCGTGACCTGATGGACGCCCGCTTTCGCAGCGACCCGGTCAACCGCGCCACCTTCATGCAGATCCTGGTGCAGCCCAAAGGCATCACCCACGCCATGCGGCTGATGAACCAGACCTCGGTGCTGGGCCGCTATCTGTGGGTGTTCCGGCGCATCGTCGGGCAAATGCAGCATGACCTGTTCCATGTCTACACGGTGGACCAGCACATCCTGACCGTGCTGCGCAACGTGCGCCGCTTTTTCCTGGCCGACCATGCGCACGAGTACCCGTTTTGCTCGCAGTTGGCCGCCGGTTGGGACAAGCCCTGGCTGCTGTTCATCGCCGCGCTGTTCCACGATATTGCCAAGGGCCGTGGCGGCGACCATTCGCAGCTGGGCACGCTGGAGGTGCGGCGTTTTTGCAAGCAGCACGGCGTGGGAAAAGACGATGCGGCGCTGGCTGAATTTCTGGTGCGTGAGCACCTGACCATGAGCCACATCGCGCAAAAGTCTGACCTGAGCGACACCGACGTGATCCAGGCCTTCGCCCATCGCGTGGGCAACGAGCGCTACCTCACCGCGCTGTACCTGCTCACGGTGGCCGACATCCGTGGCACCAGCCCCAAAGTCTGGAACGCCTGGAAGGGCAAGCTGCTGGAAGACCTGTACCGCTACACCGCCCGCGTTCTGGGCGGCCAGGCCCCCGACCCGCATGCGGATGTCCAGGCGCGCAAGCGCGAGGCCTTGTCCATCTTGGCGCTGTATGCGCTGCCGCACAGCGCGCACGAGGCGCTGTGGAACACGCTGGATGTGGGCTACTTCATGCGCCACGAAGCCGCCGACATCGCCTGGCACACCAAACAAATCGGGCGTGGCGTCACCAGCGCCAGCCCCATCGTGCGGGCACGGCGCTCGGCCGTAGACCAGGGCCTGCAAGTCATGGTTTACACAGCCGATCAACCGGAACTCTTCGCCCGCATCTGCGGCTACTTTGACCAGTCGGGCTTCAGCATCCTGGACGCGCGCATCCACACCACCCGCAACGCCTATGCGCTCGATACCTTCCAGGTCGTCAGCTCTGTCGGGATGGAGGAGCATTACCAGGCGCTGACCACCATGCTGGAGAACGACCTGGCCCAGACCATCAGCCGCGCCAGCCCCCTGCCGGCCCCCACGAAGGGCCGCATTTCGCGCCGCGTCAAAAGCTTTCCCATCGCGCCCCGGGTCACCCTCAAGCCCGATGACAAAGCGCAAAACTGGCTGCTCACCATCAGCGCCAGCGACAAACTCGGCCTGCTCTATTCCGTAGCCCGCGTCCTGGCCCGCCACGAGGTCACGGTTTTGCTCGCCAAAGTCGCCACTTTGGGTGAACGCGTGGAAGACAGCTTTCTTCTGCACGGCGCAGCCCTGCAGCACAACAAGGTGCAGATTGCGATGGAGACGGAGTTGTTGGCGGTTTTGGGGTGACAGCTATGCGTCTCGCCGTGCTGTGTGCCGCTCAACGTTCCTGAACCGATACCCATGACCACCGACACCCTCCTCACCCTGAAACTGCCCGAGGGCTATAGCTTTGCCGACCTGAAATTGCGGCGCTATGCGGCAGACGCGATCGACCTGGATATGGACTTGTTCAAGCTGGTGTGCACGCTCAACGGCATGGACTTCGATCGGGTCTTGCAGAACCCGGGACCGGTGGTGACGTCGGTGCTGACGGTTTGGTACAAGCGCCACTTAGCCGATGGCGGTGCGCCGGATGCGCTGATGGAAGAGCTGCGGCGGCAGGAACAGCGGCTGAACTGAGGCCTGTGGGGCTAGTCGTCCTCGGCCGCCGCGATATCCGGAAACAACACATCGGTGAAGCCCAGCTGCGTGAGGTCGGTCATGCGCATGGGGTAGAGCGTTCCCCAGAGGTGGTCGCATTCGTGCTGCACCACGCGGGCGTGAAAGCCCTGGACCGTGCGGTCTATGGGGTCGCCGTACTGGTTGAAGCCGGTGTAGCGAATATGGCCGAAACGCGGAACCATGCCGCGCAGGCCGGGCACCGACAGGCAGCCTTCCCAATCGCTTTCCATCGCTGTTTCGATGGGGATGATGACCGGATTAATCAGCACGGTTTGCGGCACCACCGGGCGGTCCGGATAGCGCGGATTGGCGGCGCCGGAGCCGAAGATCACCACCTGCAAGTCCACGCCAATTTGCGGTGCTGCCAGGCCCGCACCGTTGGCCGCGCGCATGGTGTCGATCAGGTCGCTGATCAGCAGGTGCAGCGCGTCGGTGTCAAAGTCTGTCACCGGCTGCGCGTGGCGCAGCAGGCGCTTGTCACCCATTTTCAAAATCTCACGTACCGCCATCGAGCATCTCCCGCAAACGCGCTTCATCGATCACCGCCACGCCCAGCTCCTGGGCCTTCTCCAGCTTGCTGCCGGCTTCGGTTCCAGCCAGCACAAAACTGGTCTTTTTACTCACCGAGCCGGCCACTTTGCCCCCGGCGTTTTCAATCAGCGCCTTGGCCGCGTCGCGCCCCAGCGTGGGCAGGGTGCCGGTGATCACAAAGGTCAGGCCAGCAAAGGGCTTGGGCGCGTCGCTGGCCGCTTCCATGGCGGGCCAGTGGATGCCGCAGGCGCGCAGTTGCTGCACCGCCTCGCGGTTGTGCGGCTGGTCAAAGAATGTGCGGATGCTCAAGGCCACAGTGGGGCCAACGTCATTGACCGCCAACAGCTGTTCCTCGGTCGCATCCATCAACTGGTCGATGTCGCCAAAATGCCGGGCCAGTTCTTTGGCTGTCGCCTCGCCCACGTGGCGGATGCCCAGGCCGAACAAAAAGCGCGGCAACGTGGTGGCTTTGGATTGTTCCAGCGCGTCCACGATGTTGTGGGCCGACTTCTCGGCCATGCGGTCCAGCGCA
>CAIOUR010000255.1 GCA_903861575.1 uncultured beta proteobacterium
CTTATTGTTGTGAACGGCGAGATTTTGCTTCATCGCACGATCAGGCAGCTCAAGGAGCGCGGGGTCGAGGACATCTGGATCACGTCTCATGATCCTGCCTGCGATGTGGCAGGGATCTGTCGGTACGAACCTGTTAACAACGTGTACCAAATTGACCAGTTCTACGCTTGCCGAGAGCTCTGGCAGCAGCTAGACGATGTGGTCTTTCTATACGGCGATGTTTACTTCAGTGATGCCGCGATGAATACCATATTGAATCACGATTTTGAAAACTATGCGTACGACCAACGCACCCATGCGAGCGCGATCACGGGGAAGCCTTGGAAAGAAGGCTTCGCCATGCGTGTGCGGGATCGTGGGGTTTTTCTCTCTGCATGCTCACATATTCGCGAGGAGTTGATGGTTGGGAAGATCAAAGAGCAGCATCATCAATTGCAGGGATACCTCGAAGGCCATGGTACTGATGCGTATTTTGAGGATACCATCGGTCCCCACGGCGTGGAGATAGATGATGAGACCGACGACTTTGACGTGCCCTCAGACGTTCAAACGTGGACCAACTGTACAGCCGGGTGGCAGCACAGCCGGCCGCACGAACGAGGAATGGCTTTCATGAGTCCCAAGATCAAGTTTGTCGACTTTTGGCCTGGCTTCAAGCCGAACGACAACGCCCTTTACAACGTGCTCGAGAAACATTTTCAGGCGGTGCTCTGTGACGATCCTGACTATCTCTTCTTTTCAGTTTTCGGCGGTTTGAGGGCGCGTGTCCATGATCCTTGTTACGACAGATGTGTGAAAATTTTGTGGACGGGCGAGAATGTGCGTCCCAATTTCAAGGTTTGCGACTACGCGTTGTCATTCGATTATTCTGACGACCCGAGGAACCTCAGATGGCCTCAGTATGCACATTGTGACAGTGCTCTCATGAGATCTGGAAGGATTAGATCTGGGGACGAGGACGCCGATAAGTTGTTGTCCGGGAAGACGCGTTTCTGCAACTTTCTCTATTCAAACGCGAATTGCAAGACAAGGAACGACTTTTTCAGTCTCCTGTCCGAGTACAAGGAGGTCGACTCGGGAGGGAAAGTTCTGAACAACCTGGGTTGTTGTGTCGGAGACAAGCTGGATTTTCTCTCTCGCTACAAGTTTACGATCGCTTTCGAGAACGCTGCTTACCCAGGTTACGTTACCGAGAAGATCTCCGACCCCTTGGCTGTCTACAGCGTGCCCATTTACTGGGGCAGTTCTAGGGTGTCCGAGGATTTTGACCCCGGCTGCTTTATCAACTGTCACGATTATGGAAGCCTGAGAGAAGTCGTCGAAAAGGTTGTGGTCGTCGATCGCGACGATGTTTCATACCTAAAGCATCTGAGCGCACCTTGTTTTTCAGGCAATGTCTTGCCGTATTGCTGTCAGCCCAAGTACCTCGTCGACTTCTTCGCGATGGTTTTCTCCGACAAACAGCCTCGAGATCGCAGACTTCCTTCTTTGTCTGAGAAGATTTTTGGCGGGGGCGGGTGGTCGGGGGCGCCATGGTAGACAACATGAAGCTTTCGGTGACCTGTGGGATAAAAAACCGAGAAGAGACGTTGTGGCAGTCTCTGCCGACTTGGCTGGCGCGCGAGGAAGTCGACGAGTTCGTGATTGTCGACTGGTCGTCGACGAGTC
>CAIOUR010000256.1 GCA_903861575.1 uncultured beta proteobacterium
AATCTGATCAGGCTTTCCGTGGGCAGCATTTTCAGCTTCAAATTTTACGCTGAGCGCTGTCTCTTTTTTGTTGAGCATGAGATGTTTGATGAGAGTTTCTGGAAGAAAAGAGATACATCCTAAAACGACAGGTTCTCTTTGCCTGCGATGGTCAGCATTCGGCGCACCGAGTTTTCGGAAAGTATGGACGATATTGAAGGCCCAAGGATGATTAGATCAATCAGTGTTTCCAGCGTTACGCCACTTCCTAGTACTTGAGCCACCTTGGATAATTCGAGCTTTAGTTTCGGTTCGACGCCGCGGTTTGTAATTGCATAGCCGAACATGGGCTTCATCAAGGCCTTGGGGTCGCGCTCGTTCATGTAGACAACCCGCCACTCTTGCTCTTCGGAGAACCCGTCGTGTTTCGTAAACAGCGCGAATAGCTTCAGGCGTTCTATGAAGTGATGGGCCGCAAGCGATAAGTCACCGTCTGTTCGCTCAGTCTTAGCAAGGACCGCTGCAAGTTCATAGAGCTTTTTGTCGATCCATTCCAAGCGCTGGGGATGCGACTGGTACCTGACCTTGCCCACGACAAATGGCGAATCATTGTTTGGGCTTAGATTCGCAGTGTCGAAGACGATTGCGACGCCATTACCATTTGCGCCGTAGCCTCGCCACATCGACAGCAAACCATCATTCCTGCCTGGGGTGTGCTCGGACAGACACATTACGTAAGTGTCCAGAACGTGATTCCTGTCAAAGTTGTTAAACAATTCATTGAATTTTTTGACCAGAAATTGATGCCTCTCGCGGGAGTTACAAACCGCAATTAAATGCTGGCTGGTTTTGAAGTCCTCTGCCCCTGCATTCATCACGAAGTGAAGTTCCTCCAAATCATTCATGTACAGGGGATTCGATAGCCATATTTGGTCTGTACTGACAATCTTCTCTAGTGTCGCGACCGACGTATAGTGCGCAAGAAGCGGCCGCTTGGCAGGGAAATCACTTTCCTCTTCGAAGTCGCCCCAAAGGACGTCCTTGAAGGCTTGCGAAACGGGGATATTCATGGTGCAAATAGCTAAAGGTGATGAGTGCGCGGCCTAAGATAGGGCATCCTGAAGTGGCGAGGCGTTTTTGTGAACCGCGCAGAACCGGAAACGAGCGGGATGACTACCTTGTTAAGTTGTTCTGTCAACAACATCCGCCCATTCACCAGTGCGAATTTTCCTGTCAATTTGACGGCGAATCTTCTGAACAAGGTAGTCCTCGTCCCCCTGGTGATCGAGTCTGTTACAGCCGCAGGTTTCGCAATAAAGAAGTGTTTTTCGGTCCGGGTCGTACAGGCTCCCGACTTCTTCGTAAACGAGCATGGTGTCGCACTGTGGGCAATAGGCCCACAGATTAGTAATTTGGCCGGAAAAGTATGACCAACGCCACTTGATCCCTAAAAAGTTGTCGCATTTGTAAGCACCGACGCTTGGGCCTCTTTGTTTTGTAATGTGAGCTATCCAGTACACAACGTTATGGATGCTCATCAATGCCAAGGCATAAAAGCTCCAGTTGGGCAATCCAGAGGTTGCCCGCAGGTGGGCATAAAAATCAGCGGCGATTTCCAAGATCCATTTAAAAGCTCCGGGAATAAAGGAGGCCGCGCCAAGAATGGCAGCAAGTATCAACCCTGCAATCACCTGTGAGGATAACGAAGACTGTTTGTTATCGGCCACCATTCAACCCCCCTAAATGTAGATCTTGCTGAGCCGAAATACTTGCCTAGTCAGACGTTTACGGTCCGCGGAATGAAACCTTTTAAGGGGGTGCCAACGCTGGTTAAACGGCTAAACCCGGCGGCACGCCATGTGCAGCAGTGCATAAATATCAAACGCACATCGACTTCCTCATTGCATGTCGCAACATCAGGAAAGAGCAGACAAGCCCATCTTGTCCGTCGAATCTGGCGGCCCCGCTGACATTGCGCTCATGGCGAGCGCTTTAGTTCGGTGGCTTTGCGTCACCGGCTTTAGCCGGGTTTGCCCTTCAATTTTCTTGTCCATAGGTTCTGTTTGGAACCGACGGATTCATCTTATCAAATCAACAACTGATGTTGTGGATGGCGTCGGGCGCAGTGCAAGCGCCTCGGGCTCGGGGTGCGGTTGGGTCAAGGGGATTTAGCTGACCGGCCATTGGCCTTCGGTGATCGCTGTCTTCTACCCTCCGCTTTGATGCCCGCGATATTCAGCGGTGCCACCCGGCCGGCCCGCTTGTCCGCCTGACCTTGTTCAATGTCCGCCTTCAGGTTTGCCAAGGTCGCGCTTTGCACCGACTGGTAAGACTCAAACAGGCGCAAGGCTTCACGAATGACTTCACTCGCCGAACCAAACATGCCCGAAGCAACATGGGCCCTAACCCGGCTTTCGAGCTCGGGCGGTAGCGAAACGTTCAATGACATAACTGGTTCCTCATTGGAATGGCAGACTTTGCCATTGTAGGTACCTGGCTTGAGGGTGGCCCTACCGGTCTGCACGGCTTGCTCGACCACAGTGCAAACCTGGCGGCTCCAGTGCTGCGCACACAGCCGAATACAATGCCCGCACGCTAGAGGTGCCACCGGTCGGTGGCTGAGAAATACTCTTCGAACCTGATCTGGGTCATACCAGCGTAGGGAAGCGCAATCAGCTTTCACGCTTGTGGCCGAGGTCTTTAACCCAAGGACATCTATGGCCAACTCCACTTCCCACCTGACGCCCCAAGACCTCTGGAACGATGTTGTGCGCGTGCGCGAGAGCAGCCCGCTGGTTCACAGCATCACCAATTTTGTGGTGATGAATTTGAACGCCAATGTGTTGCTGGCCCTGGGTGCCTCGCCGGTCATGGCGCATGCGCATGAAGAGGTGGTGGACATGGTGGCGATTGCGCAGTCGCTGGTACTCAATATTGGCACGCTCGAGCCCTACTGGATTGACAGCATGTGTTCAGCCTTACAGGCAGCAACGAAAAAGGGTATCCCCACGGTGCTCGACCCCGTGGGCGCTGGTGCAACGCCATATCGCAACGCTGCTATCGCCCGCTTGATGGGCGTCGCCGCGCCGACCATCATCCGGGGTAACGGCTCCGAGATCATGAGCACGGCTGGGGCTGCGGTGACCACGCGCGGCGTGGACAGCGCTGCAGCGTCTGATTCGGCTTTGGGTGCCGCGCAGGCGCTGGTGGCGCAAACGAATGGAGTGGTTTGCGTCAGCGGCGAGGTCGACCACATTCTTGACGCGGGACACCGTTGGGCCCGGCTATCCCATGGCCACGTGTGGATGACAAAAATTACCGGCGTAGGCTGCTCGGCC
>CAIOUR010000257.1 GCA_903861575.1 uncultured beta proteobacterium
CGCATCAACGTGTATCTGGGACAAATCCTTAGCGAATTCCGTCGCGTCCTTTTGTAAGCCCGGGGAGCGGATATGTCACACATCGATATTCTGGTTCCCGATATTGGCGACTTCGACGAAGTCACCGTCATCGAACTGCTGGTCCAGCCCGGCGACACGGTGAAGCCTGAACAAAGCCTGATCACCGTTGAGTCCGACAAAGCGTCTATGGAAATTCCTTCCAGCCACGCTGGCGTGGTGAAGGAACTGAAGGTCAAGTTAGGCGATAAGGTCAAGCAAGGTTCTGTCGTGCTGGTGTTGGAAGGCGAGGGCGCTGCTACTGCTCCGGCGTCGGCGCCGGCGCCAACTCCCCCGGCTGCAGCCGCCCCCGCGCCTGCGAAGACCGTTGCACCCGCTGCACCTGCACCCGCAGCCTCCGGCTATACCGGTGCGGTGGACATGGACTGCGATGTGCTCGTTTTGGGCGCGGGTCCCGGCGGTTATTCAGCAGCCTTCCGCGCTGCGGACCTCGGCCTCAAAGTCATTCTGGTCGAACGCTACGCCAGCCTGGGGGGCGTGTGCCTCAACGTCGGTTGCATCCCGTCCAAAGCCTTGCTGCACGTGGCGGCGGTGATGGATGAAGTCAGCCACATGGCGGACCTGGGTGTGGACTTCGGCAAGCCGGTGGTCAACATCGACAAGCTGCGCGGCCACAAAGAAAAAGTCATCGGCAAACTCACCGGCGGTTTAGCCGCGATGGCCAAAATGCGCAAGGTCACCACCGTGCGCGGCTACGGCGCGTTTGTCGGGAGCCACCATGTTGAGGTGGAAGAAACCACGGGTAGCGCACAAGACAAGACCGGCAGCAAAAAAGTCATCGCGTTCAAGAACTGCATCATCGCCGCCGGTTCGCAAGCGGTGCGGCTGCCTTTCATGCCCAACGATCCGCGCGTGGTGGACAGCACCGGCGCGCTGGAACTCAAAGAGGTCCCGAAACGCATGCTGATTTTGGGCGGCGGCATCATCGGCTTAGAAATGGGCACCGTCTACAGCACGCTGGGCGCACGCCTGGATGTGGTGGAAATGATGGACGGCCTGATGCAAGGCGCAGACCGCGACCTGGTCAAGATCTGGCAAAAGATGAACGCGCCGCGCTTTGACAACATCATCCTCAAGACCAAAACCGTTGCCGCGCGCGCTTTGCCCGAAGGCATTGAGGTCACGTTTGAGTCAGCAGAGCCGGGTGGCAAGATTCCCGAACTGCAGGTCTATGACATGGTCTTGCAAGCCGTAGGCCGCACGCCCAACGGCAAAAAGATCGCCGCCGACAAAGCGGGTGTGGCTGTCACAGACCGTGGCTACATCAACGTCGATATCCAGATGCGTACCAACGTGCCGCACATCTTCGCCATCGGCGACATCGTGGGCCAGCCCATGCTGGCGCACAAAGCGGTGCACGAAGCGCATGTGGCTGCCGAAGTGATTGCCGGTGAACTGCAAGGCAACAAAGAACTGGCAGCCGCCGCTTTCAACGCCCGCGTGATCCCCAGCGTGGCTTACACCGACCCCGAAGTGGCCTGGGTGGGCCTCACCGAAGACCAGGCAAAAGCGCAAGGCATCAAGGTCAAGAAAGGCTTGTTCCCCTGGGCGGCATCCGGGCGCGCCATTGCCAACGGGCGCGACGAAGGCGTCACTAAACTGCTGTTTGATGATTCACCCGAAGCCCACGGTCACGGCAAGATTCTGGGTGGCGGCATGGTCGGCACGCACGCGGGCGACATGATTGGCGAGATTGCGCTGGCGATTGAGATGGGCGCTGATGCGGTGGACATCGGTAAGACAATTCATCCGCATCCGACGTTGGGCGAGAGCATCGGCATGGCGGCGGAAGTAGCGCATGGGAGCTGTACGGATTTGCCGCCGGCGAAGAAGTAAACCGGCTTTCAAGACACCCCAACTAAGCGCGTATGAAAAAGGCCGCAAAAATGCGACCTTGTTTTATGTGGCGGTGCAGTTCAGGCGATGGTTCGCCAACCCACTACGCATAATCAAATTCCGCCAACCAAGCAATTTGGCCCAAGTGACTAGCCTTGTCAAAGTAACGCCGATCTGCCGTCACCAGCACCGCGCCCGGAACAGACAGTGCAGCTGCGTGGTACAGCGTGTCGAACAGGTGGTGGTTAAGCTGGCGCGCCAGTTCAATGGCTTTGGGGTAGGCGGTGGTGGGCGCTGCCCAGGTGATATTGAGCTGCGCCAAATCATCTATACATTGTTGTGCTCGGTTTGGCGTCAGGCGTGACAACACGGCCGCAACTTCTGCCAAAAAATGGGGCGGCTGATAAAAGTCCAGCGTGCCGCGTGCGCTGGCTTTCAAGATCTCAAGCGCTGGTTCAATATGGTCTTCACGCAACGCCCAGTCGCCCCGCGCAAACCATTTGACAGCCACGCTGGCGTCAACGACACAGATCACGGACGACCTTCGTCGCGGGCGGCGTTGAACTCCGCCTCAGAAAACCGGGGTGCGTTGATGCGATTGGCCAGGATGCGGTCTACGGCGCTGCAATGCTGCTTGCGGCGCTGTTCGCGCTCCACGGCGTCACGCATCAAATCTGCAATAACAGCGCTTTTGTTCTGGCCTTCAAAGACCGTGTTGAACGCGTTTTTGACGTCTTCAGGGACGCTGAAATTAACGGTAGACATGGAGAATCCTTGGTTGTTGAAAATTTCAACAACATTGTGAAGCGTTAACTCTGATTCGTCAAATTAATCTGCCTGCCCGGTAAGCCAGTACGAACCTTTAGGCGAACAAGTCACCCTGGGGTGACGCCGCCTCTGGCGCGCGAGGCGCTTTCGCTTTGCGTCGCCGCCCCGACGGCGGCAGGCCGCTCTTGCGCGAGCCGTGCTTCTCCTGCACATCCGCCGCCTCCATCCGGGCCTGCGGTGTTTTGCGTAATTCGTACATCCGCCCTTTGGCGAACGCCATGGCCGCTTTGTCGTCCACGATAGGGAGCGGATAGTCCACGCCCATCCGGCAACCGGCCATGTGCTGCACGCTGGGGTCCATCTTCCAGGGCTCTGCCAGATAGGGCAGTGGGACTTTGGCCAATTCAGGCACCCAGCGGCGAATAAACAGGCCCTGCGGGTCCTGGTCTAGCGCCTGCTTGGTGGGGGAATACATGCGCAGCGTGTTGATGCCGGTGGTGCCGCTTTGCATTTGCATCTGGCTCCAGTGGATGCCAGGCTCGTAGTCCAGAAACTGGCGCGCCAGAAACAGGCCGGTTTGCCGCCAGTGCAGCCACAGGTGGTAGCTGGCAAAGCTGACCAGCATGGCCCGCATGCGGAAGTTCAACCAGCCCGTGACCCGCAGCGAGCGCATGCACGCATCGACCATGGGGTAGCCGGTGCGTCCGGCGCACCACGCCTCGAAGTAATCGTTGTTGAACGCATCTTCCCGCAGGCCGTCGCAGACGCGGGCGAAATTGCAGAACTCGATGCCCGGTTCGTCTTCCAGCTTTTGCATGAAATGACAGTGCCAGCGCAGACGCCCTGCAAAACCACGCAGCGCATAGGCCAGATCGCGCTCGGGTGTGTCGCGGATTGCCACTTCGGTGACTTGGTGCACGGTGCGCAGGGAGAGGGTGCCAAACGCCAGATGAGGGCTCAAACGGCTGCATCCTTCTTCGGCGCTCAAGGGGCTGGAGAGCGCCTTGCGGTAACCGTAGCCGCGCATTTGCACAAAGCTGCGCAGGGTTCTCCGTGCGGCCCGCTCGCCAGCGGCTTGCAAGGTTTTGCCATGCGGTGAAAGCCCCAGGCTGGCGAGCGTGGGCAACGCCGGCTGGTCTAGGGGCAGGGCTGCGGTAAAGCTGCCGTCCAACAGATGCAAAGGTTCGTCCATGCGCGCCTGCCAGCGCCGGGCCCAGCCTGAGCGGTTGCGCAAACCACGGATGACGCCCGTCTGCGTGAACTGTTGCCACTGAATGCGGGCGGAGTTGCACCAAGCGGCGACCTGCCGGTCGCGCGCGTAAGACCACGCCGCGCCGGTTTCCTCGTGGCTCAGCAGGTGGGTGAAACCGACCTCGCGTTGCAGTTGTGCCAGCACGGCAACGGCATTGCCCACGCGAACCAACAGCGGCAGGCCGCGCGCAGCTCAGTAAGGCAGGCCAGCGCGAAGTCGACGTGGCTGGCGTCGCAGTCAGGGCTATTGAGCCATTCCGGTTCGATGATGAAAATAGCCAACGCATCGGTGCATGTGTGTGCGGCGACCAAAGGCGCGTGGTCATGCACCCGCAGATCGCGTTTGAACCACACCACAGCCCTTTGCGGCGTCACGATGTTGATTCTCTAAGGCCGGGTATGGGTGGCGCGGTGGCGCAGAAAAACGGCGCCGCGCAGCACCGCATGTTTGGTGCGGCGTCCGGTCACCCGCTTGCGCCACATCCGGAAAGACGACAGCTTCATATGGCGCCGCATCAGGTCAATGACCGCAGATTCATTCAAGCCGAATTGGGCTTCTATGGCCTCAAACGCGGTTCGGTCTTCCCAGGCCATTTCCACAATCCGGGAGATGCAGCCTGCCGTGAGCGCGGCGGGGCCGGCCTTGGGGCCGGGTGTTATTTGCTTGTGGTGTGCCATGGATCAGCCGCTCACCAGTTTCAGATCAAAGGCGCGTTCCAGTAACCAGACCAAGGCTACGAGCATGGTGAGCCAAGAACCCAGCCCGAACACGTCGCGTACATACAAGCGGGTATTGCGCAACAAAAAAGCCACGGGCAAAAAGCCCGCGACGATGGCCATCTGTCCGACTTCCACGCCGGCGTTAAAGCCCAGTAACGACAGCACCAGTGCATCGGCCGGTAAACCCAGCTCGGCCAGGACGCTGGCAAAGCCGAAGCCATGGATCAGCCCGAAGCCGAACGCCACCAACCAGCGCCGGTGTTCCACCACGGGCCACAGGTTATTGGCTGCAGCCAACACCACCGACAGCGCAATGGCCGACTCCACCAATCGGGAAGGTAGCGAAACCAGCCCGAGTGCGGCGAGCGACAAGGTGATCGAGTGCGCCGCCGTGAACGAGGTCACCACCCATAGCACTTCGCGCGATGCCTTTCCAAAGCTGGAGACGCCGTCCCACCGCCCGTTTTGGAACACCAGAACGGCAGGCAGAAGCAGGGAAAGCAAAAACAGAATATGGTCAAACCCCATCCAGATGTGCCAGACGCCTTCGACGAGGTATTGCGTGAACTGCGTCCAGCGCGATGCCTGAGCAGCACCGAACTGCACCAAGCCGCTGGTGGGCGATAGCACCGTCGTGTAGTTGGTGCCGTCCAGGTTCAGACGCAGTAAGCCGCGGTGCAGGCTATCCAGGTCAAACAACAAGCGGTACTGCAAGCCCAAAGCGCCTGCTGCGTCAGGGCAGACGCCGCGCAGGTGCAAGACCGCGTAGCCGCCGTCGGTGTGGTCGTCGACTTGCAAGCCGATGACCTCCAGCGGGCAGACTCCGCCGCGCGTGAGCGCAAGCCGGCTCAAGGCCCAGGCGGATAAATCGCTTTGGCGTGCGCGCAACTCCCCCCAGGTGATTTCGGCGTTGCCATCGCTGTCCAGTCCCAACGCGAAGTCGATATCACGCACCGCGATATCCCACTGCGCGGTAACAGCACTGCCTGCGACATCGACGACCAGATAGCTGTCGCTTGCCTTGTGCGCCCAAGCGGTCACCTGACCCACCAACAGTGCTGCCAAAATAAGTAGCCGCCGCATCATGGCGTCACCACCGGAGTTTTGCCGGAGGAAGGCAATTGCAGGGTTTGTGTGGCTAAGGCCTGCAAGCGGGTATCTTCAAAACCGGTTTGCTGCAACCAGTCGCGGGCAGGCTTTGCGGCACTGGCGTCGCCTGCCGCCAAAGCCGCTTCCAGGAGAACACGCAGGTCACGCGGTTCCTTTTGCACCTGGTAGTTGGCAGCGGCCAGTTGCAGGGCGAGGGCTGCGTTGTGGCGCAGACGCAAGTGAAACCGGGCTTCCTCGGCGCGGTGGGTCGTATCACCCCGCAGCTTGGCTGCAGCAAAGCGGTCGTCCAAGGCTTGCACATGCGCCGCTGCGGCCGGGGCTCGCAGCAGGGTCTCGGCCTCGGCCAGCCTGAGCAACAAGGGATCCGACGCCTCCCATGCAGCTAACAATTTGACAACCTCTGCCGGCCGCTGACTGTCCAACAAGAAGTCCGCGCGTGCTGCGAGCAAATAGCTGTCATCCTGACCCAGCGCAAGCGCATCGCGGTAATGCCGCTCGGCCTGGGCGTTGTGTCCTAGCCATGCGGATACTTCCGCTAAGCGGGTTAGCAACCACAAGCGTTGATCGTCATAGCGCGCCAAAGCCAGCGCCTGCTGCAAGCCGGCATATGCTGACCGCGCATGGCCGGTGTAGGCCTGTAACAACCCGTTGCAGCCGCCATGCAAGACCGGACGCTCCAGCCGCAGCAAGGCCGCACATTCTTGCTGCGCCTTGTTGTACTGCGCTTGCACCAGATAGATGGCGCCTCGCCAAGCGTGGGCGTCGGCCCGTTGCGGGTCTATTGTGAGCGCAGCGTCAAAGTCGACCAGGGCTTGATCAAACTCGTGGCGGTATTGGCGCAACGTACCGCGCACGACCAACAGGTCGGCGGACATTTTTTGCGTGAATGGGCTGACCACCGCATCGGCGTAGCCCACGTAGCGGGGGTCACCACGGGCTTGCGCCATATCAAAGTACGCCTGAGCCAGTGCGGTTGCAGCAGCCACGTCACCAGGCGCTTGGCGCGCACTGGCGCGCAAGGTCTCTAATTCCCTGGCGCGGCTGTCAGTTGCACGAAAAGGCAGTTTTTCTATGACGGTGGCATCGCTTGCCGGGATGCGTGGCGCCGACTGCGCGGGTAATGCCATGAAAGCCCACCACACAACCATGCCCATACACCATGACCACGGGTAATATTTAAATTGCATATCTGGGCTAGACTTTAAAGTGGCTATTTTGCCGTGCTCTGATTGATTTACTCTCAGGATATTGAAGATGAACAAATTACTGTCTATGCTCGTGATCGCCGCTTTCTCAATCGCTTCCATGGGTGCTTTTGCAGCATCCCACGGCGGCGCCATGTCCGATAAGGAAAAGGCGGAATTGACCGAAAAATGCGCCAAGATGGACCCTGCGAAGGCCGACGACAAACTGAAGGCTGATTGCAAAAAACTGGCAGAAATGAAGAAGTAAGGACTTCTGCTCTGAACCCCAAGCGGACTTCGGTCCGCTTTTTCGTGACGTAGTATCTAACGTAGTCAGGTTCCGTCTATTTAATCGTTGGCGCCGTTCTTTGAGGGGCGTTTATTTTGAAAGGTTTACTCCCATGGGCGGCGTGATCAAATTGTTCCAGTTCATCGTGATCTGGATTGTTTTTCTGGTGTGCACCTTGGGTGTGGGTCTGCTTTTTATACCGCTGTACTACTGGTTGGTTTTTGTCGGTGGCCCCGCGCGTGTGGAAAAAGCCCAGCAGAAATTGCAGAGCACGCTGATGAAAGGTGAAACCGTCATCGCCTCCGGCTTGCAGCAGCGCTTGTTCGCTCTTTTTTCGCGGCGTCAGTTGGTTGCCATTACTAGCAGCCGCTTGATTGAAATCAACCGTTCCGTGCTCGGTGGTTTTGCGATGCGCGACTACCAATGGAAAGATTTGCGTGATGCCACGATGGCGGAGAACATCATTCCCAACATCTTTGGGGCGAAGCTGGAATTGATCTCGCGCGCAGGTGCGGGCAATATCGCCATCGACGGTTTGCCCAGTCCGATAGCCTCGACGATTTACTCGCACGCGCAGGCCCAGGAGCAGGAGTGGGAGGAGAAAAACCGCATCCGTGACTTGGAAGAAAAGCGCGCCACCAGCGGTGCCGCAGTGCTCAATGTGGGCGCAGGCTACGGCAACCAGCGGCCGGATGACGGTGACATGTTCGTGCAACTTGAAAAGGCCAAGCGCTTATTCGATACCGGCGCCATCAGCGATACGGAGTACCAGGAGCTGAAGGCAAAAATTATCAGCAAAGGGGTCTGAGTCGCGGGTTTTGCGCTGGTCCGCCGTGTGCGTTAATAGCGCTCAGAAAGGGTCTTCGCCATGTTCACTCCATACCGTTTTTCCTGGGCTCTTGCAGCCACTTGTGCTGCCGTGTTGCTGGGTGCTTGCGGCATCGACCTTTTGAATACCCGCGCGGGACGTGAGTTGGCGCAAAAGGCCCAGCCATCCGGCTCGGTTTACACGGGTTGGCGCGTGTTTCAGGACAAATGTGCCGCGTGCCATGGCCCGGCCGGTTTGGGCACTGCGGCGGCACCCAACCTGCTGCCCAAGGTGCGCGACATCGGCCCGCGCCAGTTTGTGGACATCGTCTTACGGCGCTATGACTGGAATATCCCGGCGGACCGGATCGTCAGCCAGGGCGCGGGGCGCGAGGCACTGATTGAGCAGCTGGTGCAACGCCAGGACTACATGCTGACCATGCCGGTTTGGCAAGGCGAGCCGCGTGTGAGCGCCCACATCGTCGACCTGTACGCCTATTTGCTGGCCCGCTCCGAGGGTAAGCAGGGCACCGAGCGGCCCCAACCATAAAGCCATCGTCTACCCACCAACCTCTAAGTACTTCCCATGCGCGACACCATCTTGCAGCTCGGTGAATCCAAAATCCGCGAAGTCGCCAATGCCGGCCTGGGACGCAGCGATGTTCTGGCCTTCTGGTTCGGCGAGAGCGATGAACCCACGCCGGGTTTTATCCGCCAGGCGGCGGTGGACTCGTTGGCGCGGGGCGAAACTTTTTACGCCCATAACCTGGGTTTACTGGCCTTGCGCGAGGCGGTTGCTGCTTACATGTCTGAGCGCCATGGGGCGGTGGACGTGGGTCGCGTGGTCGTGACGTCCGGCGGCGTCAATGCGTTGATGTTGGCCGCGCAGGCGCTGGTTGATCCCGGTTGCCGCGTGGTGGCGGTCACACCCATGTGGCCCAACCTGATCGCGCAAGCCCGGATCATGGGTGGCGACGTACACACCGTCAGTTTGCGGCCGCTCGATGGTGCCTGGGTTCTCGATATGCCCGCGCTGTTGCAAGCGGTGACCCCCGGCACGCGGGTGCTGATTTTGAATGCGCCCAACAACCCCACAGGTTGGACGCTGACACGTGCCGAGCAGCAAACCATCCTGGACCATTGCCGCAACACCGGCACCTGGATCGTGGCCGATGAGGTCTACGAGAACCTGTATTTCGAACTGACTCCGCGCGGCTGCGCGCCCAGTTTTCTGGACCTGGCCACGGCTGATGACCGTTTGGCTGTGGTGCACAGTTTCTCTAAGAGTTTTCTCATGACCGGCTGGCGTTTGGGGTGGATGGTCGTGCCGCCCGCCATGACCGCGCAACTATCCAAGCTCACCGAGTTCAACACCTCCAGCGTCAGCGTGTTCACCCAGCATGCGGGATTGGCGGCGTTGCAGGGTGAGGCGCAGGTCACGCCGCGCGTGGTGGCCCATTTGCGCCGCTGCCGCGACACGCTGGTGCAGGCGCTGCACACCGTGCCGGGCGTGGAAGTGGCCAGCCCCAAGGGCGGCATGTACGCGTTTTTCCGGCTGGAGGGTCACCCGGATTCGCTGGCTACGGCCAAGCGTTTGGTTGCTGAAGCGGGCTTGGGTTTGGCCCCTGGCAACGCCTTCGCGCCAGAGGCTGATGGCTGGTTGCGCTGGTGTTTTG
This sequence comes from uncultured beta proteobacterium, assembly GCA_903861575.1. Classification (GTDB taxonomy): domain Bacteria; phylum Pseudomonadota; class Gammaproteobacteria; order Burkholderiales; family Burkholderiaceae_C; genus Allorhodoferax. Next base: position 9,720 of record CAIOUR010000257.1, read on the forward strand.
CGTCGCAGGACCTCAGCCGCCTGTCGCACGGTGTGGAGCGGCTGCGCGTCTGGCTGGAAAGCCAACCCACCCCTTAGACGGTCCTTCGCAGCGCCGCAAAAAACAACTCTGCCTGCAGGCGCTCGCCCAGGGTCTGGCGGGCTACGGTTTCGGCCAGAGCCGGGGCCAGCGGACGCAGGGGCAGGCCGGTTTGGCGCGCCAGCACTTCGGCCTGGCAGGCGCGCTCCAGGTAATACAGATCGTCATAGGCGTAATCGATCCGGTCGGCACAGACGACGACGCCGTGGTTACCCAGAAAGCCCACATCCGCGCTGCCCATGGCATGGGCGATACGTTCGCCCTCCGCATGGTCCAGCGCGAGACCGTTGTATGCCGCGTCAATGGCTACGCGTCCATGAAAACGCATGGCGTTTTGCGACAAGGTGGTATCGGGTGCGCCTGTGGTGGTGAGCGTGAGCGCCGTGGCGTAAGGCATATGGGTGTGCATCACGCAGGCTTTGCGGCAGACCTTGTGAATGCCCGCGTGGATGAACATGGCCGAGGGTTCCACCGGGTGACGCCCGGCCAGTTTCTGGCCGTTGGCGTCGACCATGACAATGTCATCAGCCTGTACTTCGCGCCACATCAGCCCGCGCGGGTTCAGCAGAAAGCGTCCGCTGGCATCGGGCAACTCGACGCTGAAATGGTTGCACACGCCTTCGGCCAGGCCATGGTGCGCGGCAGCGCGCAGGGCCAGTGCCAGGTCGGCGCGCAGGCTTCGGACCGGGTGGGATAGAAAGTCGTGGTCGTGCATGGGCTGTCCTTGGGTCGCAGAGTGGCAGGGTTTCGCGGGATTCTCTGCTAATCTCAATTCATCCCCTTTCCCCGAATACGCACCATGACCCACCACGCACATTTCTATATCAACGGCACCTGGGTTGACCCGGTAACGCCCCGCCTGTTCGACGTGATCAACCCGGCCACAGAGTTGTCCTACACCCAAATCTCGATGGGCAGCGCAGCCGATGTGGACCGCGCCGTGGCGGCCGCCCGTGCGGCTTTCCCCGCATTCACGGCGACGGGCAAGGGTGAGCGACTGGCTTTGCTGCAACGGATTCTGGCGGCTTATAACGACCGGGCCGAGGACTTGGCGCGCGCCGTCAGCGACGAGATGGGCGCGCCCATGTCCTGGTCCCGCGACGCGCAGGTCTGGGCCGGGCGTGTGCATCTGGAGGCGACGATTGCGTCGCTGGAGGCCTACGAATTCGAGCACCAGCGCGGCGCGACCCGCATCATGAAAGAGGGCATAGGCGTGGTCGCGCTGATCACGCCCTGGAACTGGCCGCTCAACCAGATCGTGTGCAAAGTGGCACCCGCCATCGCCGCTGGCTGCACGATGGTGCTCAAGCCCAGCGAAATAGCGCCCATCAGCGGCATCGTGTTTTCGGAAATCATGCACGCCGCAGGTGTCTCCGCCGGGGTCTACAACATGCTCAACGGCGACGGCCCGTCGGTCGGGCAGGTGATGGCCGGGCACAAAGATGTCGACATGGTGTCGTTTACCGGCTCCACCCGCGCCGGCGTCATCGTGGCCAAAACTGCCGCCGATACGGTGAAACGCGTGGCGCAGGAGCTGGGGGGCAAGTCGCCCAACATCATTCTGGAGGACGCCGATCTGGAAACGGCGGTGCGCAAAGGCGTGGAGGGTTGCTTCAGTAACACCGGCCAGTCTTGCGACGCACCCACCCGCATGCTGGTGCCGCGCGTCTTGCATGCGCAGGCTTTGGAGTACGCCAAAGCCGCTGCCGCAGCGCAAATCGTTGGTGACCCGCAGGCGGAGGCGACCACCATGGGCCCGCTGGTCAGTGAATTGCAATTCACCAAAGTGCAGCGGCTGATTGAGGTGGGCATCGCCGAAGGTGCGACGCTGGTGGCCGGAGGTCTGGGCCGACCCGCTGGTATCAGCCGGGGCTATTACGTACGCCCCACGGTGTTTGGTGGCGTGACACCCGAGATGACGATTGCCCGCGAAGAAATTTTCGGCCCCGTGTTGGCCATCATGCCCTACGACTCCGAGGCGCAGGCGGTTGAGATGGCCAACGACACCGAGTTCGGTTTGGCCGCGTATGTGCAGTCGACTGACCTGGCCCACGCCCGCCGCGTGGCGCGCCAGTTGCGCGCCGGGCAGGTCAACATCAACTACCCGGATTGGGACATTTACGCGCCTTTCGGCGGCTACAAGCAGTCGGGCAACGGGCGCGAATATGCCGATTGGGCGATCCACGATTTCCTGGAACTCAAAGCCATGATCGGCTACGGCGAGGTCGCCTAAGACGGCCTCGACCGCTCAGATTTCCAGGTTGTCAATCAGGCGGGTGGTGCCCAGACGCGCCGCGCCCAGGACGACCAAGGGCTCACCCACCCGTGCGGCTTGTAAGTCGTTTTGGCGGCGGATTGCCACGTAGTCAGGTACCCAATCCGCGTTGCGCAGCGTCTGCAGCGCCTCGTTTTCCAGGTCCGCAAAAGTGGTGGTGCCCGCGCGCACGGCTTGTGCACACCGCGACAGCGTCTGCGCCAGCAGGGCTGCCTGCGCGCGCTCGGCGGCGCTGAGGTAGCCGTTGCGCGAGGACATGGCCAGACCGTCAGTTTCGCGGTGCGTGTCCTGGCCGATCACATCGACGGGCAGGGCAAACTGGCGCACCATCTGGCGGATGATCAAGAGTTGCTGGTAATCCTTCTTTCCGAACAAGGCGCTGCGCGCCTGGGTGCATGCCAGTAGCTTGAGTACCACCGTGCACACACCGGTAAAAAAGCCCGGGCGGTAATGGCCCTCCAAGATGCCGGCCAAAGCCGGGTCGGGTTGCACAGTGAACGATTGCGGCTGCGGATACAACTCTGCCTCGGAGGGCGCAAACAGCAGGTCGCAACCGGCAGCCTGCAGTTGCGCGCAGTCGGCTTGCAGGGTGCGCGGGTAGCTGTCGAAGTCTTCTTTGGGCCCGAACTGCAAGCGGTTCACAAAAATCGTCGCCACCGTCACGTCGCCCAGCGGTTTGGCAGCCCGCACCAAGGCCAGATGTCCGGCGTGCAAGTTGCCCATGGTCGGAACCACAGCGGGATGGCGGAAGGGGAGCAGCTGCCGGCGCAGATCCGCCAGGGTGTGAACAATGCGCATACGGGGTGCGGATTACCAGGCGTGCAGCGCGTTATCCGGGAAAGAGCCGCCCTTGACTGCGGCCACATAGGCTTCCATGGCACCGCGGATCGAGCCGCCGTCGGCCATGAAATTACGCACAAACTTAGGCATCTTGCCCAGGTTTACACCGAGCATGTCGTGCAACACCAGCACCTGACCGGCCGTCCCTTTGCCCGCGCCAATGCCGATGGTGGCGCAATGGGGTAGCGACTGGGTGACCGATGCGGCCAATGCGTGGGGGACCATTTCCAGCACCAGCATGGAGGCGCCTGCGTCCTGCAGTTCCTGCGCGTGCCGCCGCAGGGTGTCGGCACTGGCGTCCGATTTACCCTGCACCCGGTAGCCGCCCAGCGCATGCACGGTTTGCGGTGTCAGCCCCAGATGCGCGCAGACCGGTATGCCGCGCTCGACCAGAAAGCGCACCGTCTCGGCAGTCCAGCCGCCACCCTCCACCTTCACCATGTGGGCGCCGGCTTGCGACAGCACCACCGCGCTGCGCAGGGCTTGTTCTTTGGATTCCTGGTAGGTGCCGAAAGGCATGTCGGCGATCAGCCAGGCGGTCCCCTGCGCGCGGCGGATGCCGCGTGAGACGCTCTCGGTGTGGTAGCGCATGGTCTCCAGGCTCACACCCACAGTGCTGGGCAAGCCCTGGCAGACCATGCCCAAGGAGTCGCCGATCAAAATGCATTCAACGCCGGCAGCGTCGGCCACCGCCGCGAAGGTCGCGTCGTAGGCGGTCAACATGGTGATTTTTTCGCCGCGCGCCCGCATTTCCAGCAGGCGGGGCAGGCTTACGGGCTTGCGGTTGGCCATGGGAGAGGCCGGTGGCAGCGTGCCGTAGGGCGTGGATTGGGCGGGGTCTTGGATCACGGTGGCTTTTCCAAATCGCTGCGACAGGCGCGAATGTAACAGCTTGATTAGCGTCGACAGCAGGCCTAATCGGCGGCCAAAGCCGTCTCCGGCGTGTAGGCCAAGCGCAGATAAATCGGGGCAAAGGACTCGGCCTGGGTGATTTGCACCATCGCCTCTTTGGCCAGCTCCAGAATCGCCACAAACATCACCACGACCACGGCCACACTGTGGCTGGAATCAAACAGCGACTCAAAAGCCATAAAGCGCTGCCCCTGCAGGCGGCGCAGCACCAGCGTCATGTGCTCGCGCACCGAGAGCTGTTCACGGTTGATGGTGTGGTGTTGAACAAGGCGCGCGCGCTGCAAGATGGCCTGCCAGGCCGCTTGCAGATCAGCCGGGTCGACATCGGGCAGCCGGGTTTGGATCACCGCGTCGCTGGCAATGTGCGCGGTCACAAAGTCGCGCCCGGCAACGGGCAGGGCGTTGAGTCGCGCGGCTGCAAGCTTCATCTGCTCGTATTCCAGCAGGCGGCGGACCAGTTCGGCGCGGGGGTCTTCGGATTCTTCGCCCGGCGCGGCCTTTTTGGGTGGTAGCAGCATGCGCGACTTGATTTCGATCAGCATGGCCGCCATCAGCAAGTATTCGGCTGCAAGTTCCAGGTTGCGGTTGCGGATTTGCTCGACATAGGCCAGGTACTGGCGCGTGACGCTGAGCATCGGTATGTCAAGGATATTGAAGTTTTGCTTGCGGATCAGGTACAGCAGCAAATCCAGCGGCCCCTCGAATGCTTCCAGAAACACCTCGAGCGCATCGGGCGGAATGTACAAATCCAGAGGCAAGGCGAAGAGCGGCTCGCCATAAAGGCGGGCAACGGCGACGTTGTCCACCACTTCGGGCGTGCTATCCGGCGGCATGGCGTAATCGAGGGCCAGGTTTTCGCCGCTCAAAATGCCGCCGCTTAGGATTCTTCGGTCAGGTAGACGTAGGGCTTTTGCGCGACCCGGGCCTGCGCATATTCACTTTGGAGTGCCCGGTCCGGGTTTTTGTCCCATAGTAGGGCGCGTCCAGCGCGCTGACGCGCTTCCAGATCGGGTTGGGCCGCCTTCAGTTGGTCAATGAACTGGGTCGTGTCGGAGCGGTAGTCGGGTCGGCGGAAGATGGACATGGCGGAATTCCTCGGGTGCGCGGCATTCTAGCGGTGGGTGGCTATGCGCTGTCACACAACTGCCACACGGCTTGGCTACGGTCTGTTGCTTCGCGTGTGCGCGGGGCCAACAGGAGTTGCTATGAATCTGAACGAAGAAGACCTGATACGCCGCATCCGCAGTGACTTGCTGGACAGCTTTGACGAGGAGCTGGAAATGGAAGTCGAGGACCGGGCTTTCGCCAGCGCCGAATCGCCTGGCGTGACGGACGAGTCCTCGGTTGCGCGTCACCATTACTTTCGTGAGCTGTTCCGGCTGCAGGGCGAGTTGGTGAAGTTGCAGGACTGGGTGGTGGCCACCGGCCACAAGGTGGTCGTGCTGTTCGAAGGCCGCGACGCTGCGGGTAAGGGCGGGGCGATCAAGCGCATCACGCAGCGGCTCAACCCGCGTGTGTGCCGGGTTGCCGCCTTGCCCGCACCGAATGACCGTGAGCGCACGCAGTGGTACTTCCAACGCTACATCGCGCACCTGCCGGCGGCCGGCGAAATGGTTTTGTTTGACCGCAGTTGGTACAACCGCGCGGGTGTCGAGCGGGTGATGGGTTTTTGCACGGATGAGCAATACGAGGAGTTCTTCCGCAGCGTGCCGGAGTTCGAAAAAATGCTGGTGCGCTCCGGCATCCAGGTGATCAAGTACTGGTTTTCGATTTCAGACGAAGAGCAGAACGCCCGATTTTTGGGGCGCATCTATGACCCGCTGAAACAGTGGAAGCTCAGCCCCATGGACCTGGAGTCACGCAAGCGCTGGGAAGACTACACAGTAGCCAAAGAGGTGATGCTGGAGCGCACCCACATCCCTGAGGCACCATGGTGGGTTGTGCAAGCCGTGGACAAGAAAAAAGCCCGCCTCAATTGCATCCACCACCTGCTGGGTCAAATGCCCTACGTCGAGGTCCCGCATGCCTCCATCGTGCTGCCCGAGCGCGTGCGCCGCGACGATTACGAGCGCCACCCGGTTCCCGTCAGCATGTTTGTACCCGAGGTGTATTGAGCCCTTGCGCGGTCTCAGCCGCGCACGTCGCCCACCGCATCCTGCCCGAAAGTCGGGCTGCACAAATACGCCAGCACGCGCTGCGCCGCATCGTGCGGGCTGCTGAGCTGGCCGCCCGTATGCAGCCCCTGGAATGTGGGTAGATCCGGAAAATGCGCCGCATCGGCACTGCGCAATTGCAGCTGCATATCGGTGGCGATAACCCCGGGGGCTAAAGAGCAGACCTTCGCGCCGTTGGCTTGCGCCGATTCTTCCAGCGCCAGGCAACGGGTGAAATGGTCCATGCCCGCTTTCGCGGCGCAGTACGCAGCGCTTGACGCCATGGCGCGTCGGCCCAGACCGGAGGAGATATTCAGCACTTTGCGCGGCACCGCCCAGTCGCGTGTTGCGCCCAGAAACGCGGCGCAGAGCTGCAGCGGAGCCTCTACACCCACGCGCAAAGCCTGCACCAGCGCGGACGGGTCGCTGTCGCGTACCGCCATCAGCGGCGATAGCACGCCTGCGTTATTGATCAACGTGGCGCTGGCCAGCGTGCGCGGATCCAAGCCTTCCAGCCAGGCTTTGAGTTGCTGCGCCACGGGTGCGCCATCGGCCAGGTCGGCGGTCCATTGCTCCAGCAGTACGCCAGCTGCATCGGCCTGCGCCTGCAATTCCGGGTTGCTTTTGCGGGAGATGCACAACAGGTGGGCGCCGGGCTGTAGAAGCTGTTGCGCGATGGCTAAGCCCATGCCGCGCGATGCGCCGGTGAGGACCGTCAGGTTTTGCATGCGGGGCTAAAGGCCATCAGGCTCAAGATTTCAAACAGCATCTGGGCGCCGGCCTGCGCGGTGTTGGTGCTTGCGTCGTACTGTGGTGCCACTTCGACGACGTCGCCGCCCACGATGTTCAAGCCTTTGAGGCCATGCAGAATGGCCAAGGCTTCTCGGGTGCTCAGGCCCCCGATCTCTGGGGTTCCGGTGCCCGGCGCGAAGACCGGGTCCAGGCCGTCGACATCAAACGTCACATAGGTCGGGCCATCACCCACCACCGCGCGCGCCATGCGTACGATCTCGGCGATGCCCAGCGTGGAAATTTCCTCGGCATGCACCACGGTCATACCTACATCTTTGGAAAACTCCCACAGGTACTCCGATGAACCGCGAATGCCGATCTGGATGCAGCGCGCGGGGTCCAGCACGCCGTCCAGCACCGCCAGCCGGAACGGTCCGCCGTGGTGAAAGCGGGTCTGGTCAAACGCGCCACCGGTGTCGCAGTGCGCATCGATGTGCACCATACCGACCGGCTGCTGGCGCCCCAGCGCTTTCATGATGGGGTAAGTGATGGAGTGGTCGCCACCCACGGTAAGGGGCAAAACGCCCTGGTCCACGATACGGTGGTACCAGGCCTCCAGATCTTCAATGCACAGGGGCAGGCTGTAGCGGCTGCGAAACGGCACGTCGCCCACATCCGCCACGCGCAGGCTGTGCACGGGTGCAACGTCGAGCACATGGTTGTAGGGGCCGATGCGCTCGATGGTCCGCAGGGCGCGCGGCCCGAAGCGTGCGCCGGGCCGGTTGCTGGCGCCCAAGTCCATCGGCGCGCCCATCAGCGCCACCTGCAAATCGCCAAAGTCCGGGTTGTGCACATCCACAGGCCGGTGCGGGGCCGACAGCAGCGTGGGCACACCCGCGTAGGGCGCCGCGCGGGTACCGCCGGTTGAAAAAATACTGGCCGCGACCTGCGCAAAGCGCGGGTCGTGCATGTCGGCGGCGCTGCCCGCGTATTTGTCGCGCAGCGCTTGGAGTTCGTCGGGGCTCAGGGGCATGGTGGTTCCTGCACAGTCTGCGGCGATGGTAGTGCAGGGAGGATAGACCGATAAGTCAGGTTGCGTCCGGTGTGTCGGCCGGCTTTTCTGCCGCTTGCAGCTGTTTGTGGATGCCCCAGGCGAGTCCTACAAACAACCACATCGGCAGCCAGGCCCACAGATAGGCCCACCGCATCGGCTCGCCCAGCAGCAGCCCAACAACTTGTGGCGCTACCGGATACAGCAGCCACAAACCACCACCGAGCAAAAACGTGCCGCGCAGGATCCAGCTGGGTTTGCGGGCCGTTTCGGTGGCGGTTAACGCACTGGTTTGGCTGGGTTCCATGATGTTGTGAAGGCTGCCTTGGAGGGGCGGTTTATACCGGAGGAACTTCCACCGCCTCCACAAAAAACTTCACCCGCCGCACCCCGTTCCATTCATCCGCGTCCAGGCGAAAGGCCATGGTGACTTTGGCGGGCAAGGGCTCGGTGTGGCCGAACCAGATGGCGTCGACGGGGTCGCCGCGGTGTTTGAGTTTGAGGGAGAGGTGTTTTTCCCCGACCAGGCGCTGCGACAGCACTTCGACTTCTTCGCTGAAAGTCGGTGCGGCAAAGCCCTGGCCCCAGACTTCGTGGTGCAGCGTATCCACCAGGTCGACGCGCCGGTACTGCGGGTCCAGCGGTCCGTCGGTGGCGATGCGGCGTTGCAGGGTCGCGGCATCCAGCCACTCGTGGGCCACTTCTGCCAGCGCCTGCTCGAAGGTATCGAAATGCGCTTCGTCCACGGTGCAGCCTGCGGCCATGGCGTGGCCGCCGAAGCGCAGGAGCACGCCGGGGTGGCGCTTGGCCACTAGGTCCAGCGCGTCGCGTAAATGAAAGCCGGGGATCGACCGGCCTGAGCCCTTGAGCTCATGTTCCTTGCCCGGGGCGGCGCTGGCGGCGAAGACAAAGCTGGGGCGGTGGAACTTGTCCTTGATGCGGGCCGCCACGATGCCGAC
>CAIOUR010000258.1 GCA_903861575.1 uncultured beta proteobacterium
ACCGATACGGTCGTACCCAATGCGGGAACATCCGCACCCTTGAGCGCCACTTTCACGGTGAAGGTGCGTGTCACGGGGTCAGCGCTGGGGGCAATTTCCCGCACCACACCGGCAAGCATGGTGCCACTCGCCCACACCCGCACGTCTGCAGCCATGCCAATGTGAATCGCCCCGACCTTGTCTTCGGGGACCGCAAAAACCGCATCACGCGGACCGTCTTGTGCGACCCGCACCACGGGCGTCGCTGCGCCCACTACTTGCCCCAACTCCATGTCCACAGCGGTCACCACCCCTGACACATCGGCCATGAGACTGGTGTAGCCCGTCTGGTTTCCCTGGGATGCCGCTTGTGCCTGGGTTTGCTGCAGCTGAAACAACGCCGACTTGTAATTGGCTTCACGCCGCTCCAGCTCGGCCGCGCTAATGAAGTTTTGTTCACGCAAACCGGTGTAGCGCTTGAACTCCGCCGATGCCAGCTCAAGATTGGCCTGCGCCGAGGCAACTTGGGCTTTGGATACGTCTGCAGCGAGCCGGTAATCAACCGCATCAAGCTGCGCCAACAGCTGCCCGGCCTTCACATGCTGCCCGATCTGGACCGCGCGACGAACCACTTTTCCCCCCACCCGAAAACCCAACCGTGACTCGGCCTGGGGCAACAATTCGGCCGCGTATTCCTGCGACGCGGTAACAGACCCCGCCGATACCGTCATTACCCGTACCGCACGAACAGGCTCTGGAGCGGCTTGCCGCTCGGAGCAGGCCGAAATCGCCGCAAAGAGCAGAACAGCGGACTGCGCCCGCACGAATCGCAGTAAGCACGATCTCATTGATAATTCCCGGATAAGCTGAAAAAACGGCTGCGGGACGTCGCTGCAGATTTACGATGACGCCCGTGAGGTGGCGTTAAATTTTAACTATAGCTTGCAACTTATTATTTTTATGCCCCCATTCCGCGCGGATGCGGCACCCCGCCACTACGAAAACTTTCCGGTTGCGTCCCTGCTCTGCCCCCCGCAACTCAAGGCCGCGGTGGTGGCGCTGTACCACTTCGCCCGCACCGCCGACGACCTGGCCGACGAAGGCTCTGCCACCGCCGCACAGCGGCTGGACGCACTGAACCGCTACCGCGCGCAACTGGTTCAAGCTGCGCTAGGCCACCCGCATGAGCAAGGCGAATGGGCCTGGGTTTTCGGTCCTTTGCAAGCAGCCATCATGCGCCACGCGTTGCCAGTGGACTTGCTGCACGACCTGCTCGACGCCTTCGTCCAGGATGTTGATATGACAGCCCGGCAGGCTAATTACCCCGATGAAGTGCAGCTACTAAATTACTGCGCGCGTTCCGCCAATCCGGTTGGGCGCTTACTTTTGCACCTGTACGGCGTTCGCACCCCGCAGGCACTGGCGCAGAGCGACGCCATCTGTACCGCCCTGCAGCTCATCAACTTTTGGCAGGACTGCAGTGTCGATCTGGGGCGCAGCCGCTGCTACTTTCCTGCGGATTGGATGCGCCAATGCGGCACGGATATCGCCACCCTGCGAATCGGCACTGCGGGTGCCAGCGAACAGGCGCTGATCGCCCATTGCGTGCAGCACACGCGCCAGTTAATGGCCAGTGGTTCGCCGCTGGTGCACCTGGTGCCCGGGCGCGCGGGATGGGAGTTACGCCTGGTGGTGCAAGGTGGACTGCGTATTCTGGAAAAAGTAGAGCGTCTGGGAGCGCAGGTGCTGCGCCAGCGCCCCCGGCTGTATGCGCCGGATTACGTCGTGATGCTTTGGCGCGCGCTGCGCATGTGAGCGAAGGCGACACGGGCAAGCTTGCGGCGACAATCTCGGCATGCGCCCCGAGCAATACGTCCAGGAGAAAGCCGCCGGCTCAGGCAGCAGTTTTTATTACGCCTTTTTGTTTTTACCCGTGCCCCGGCGTGCCGCCATCACCGCCTTCTATGCTTTTTGCCGGGAAGTAGATGATGTGGTGGACGACGCAGTGGACATGGGCGTGGCCGCGACCAAACTGGCTTGGTGGAGCCAGGAAGTCAGCCGGGCGTTTGCGGGCAACCCCACCCACCCCACTATGCGGGCGCTGCTGCCCCATGCCGCTGACTACGGAATCGAAGAGCGGCAGCTGCAAGACGTGATTGCGGGTTGCCGCATAGACCTGGAGCAAACCCGCTACCTGGACTACCCCAACCTGGAGCGCTACTGCCACCTGGTAGCCGGCGTGGTGGGCGAAGTGGCAGCCCGCATCTTCGGCCAGCAGAATGCGCAAACCACGCAATACGCCCACGCGCTGGGGCAGGCGTTGCAACTCACCAACATCATCCGGGACGTCGGCGAGGACGCGCTGCGCGGACGCATCTACCTGCCAGTGTCGGAATTGCAGCAATTCGACGTGAAGGCCCACGAAGTGCTCAAACGCCAATACTCCGACCGGTTTACCGCCTTGATGCAGTTCCAGGCCCGCCGCGCGCACGCGCTGTACGACCAGGCACTGCAGCTTTTACCTGACCAAGACAGACGCAGCCAAAAGCCCGGGCTGATGATGGCCAGCATCTACCGCACCTTGTTGCAAGAAATTGAGGCCACAGGTTTCCAGGTGCTACACCAACGGGTACGGCTGACGCCACTGCGCAAGCTGTGGTTGGCATGGCGTGTGCAGGCGCTGGGACGGATGTAAGCGTGCGCGCGTCGTGAAGTCCGGCCACAAAAACATTGCTGTAGTCGGTGCCGGATGGGCCGGTATCGCTGCGGCTGTGGACGCCTGCCGCAACGGCCACCAGGTGACGTTGATCGAAGCAAGCCGAACCTTGGGCGGCCGCGCCCGTGCTCTGCCACGCCGCGCACACCCGGATGCCGCCGCTGGAGACCCCTGGCTGACCCTGGACAACGGTCAGCACATCCTGCTGGGCGGATACGCGCAAACCCTGCGCTTGATGGACGCTTTGAACATCGATCCGGAAGTGGCGTTTTTGCGCCTTCCGCTGGACCTGCGGGACGCGCAGGGTTTGGGCATGCAACTGCCCGATGTGCAGCGCCCCTGGAATTTGCTTGCGGGGCTGGCCATGGCCCGGGGTTGGAGCCTTAGCGACAAACGGGCGCTATTGACGCAGATGCGGGGATGGCGCAAGAGCGGCTTCTTGTGCGCACCCGGCCGCAGCGTTACGGATATTTGCAGCGGGCTGCCGCAGACTGTGCAAAAGACATTGATGGAGCCACTGTGCGTCTCGGCCTTGAACACCCTGCCATTCAAAGCCAGCGGCCAGGTATTTTTGCGGGTGCTGCATGACGCCTTGATGGGTGAGACCGGAAGGAGCATGTCGGCATCTTTCGCGACCTCGGATGCACTGCTGCCGCTGCGCGACCTCAGCGAACTGGTGCCAGAGCCTGCTGGGCGCTGGCTCGAAAGGCATGGAGCAAAAGTGCTTCGCCAGCACCGAGTAGCGCGCGTGGCGTGGAACGGTGGCCGGTGGGATCTGGAAGACGCTGGCGGTGAGCGGCAAACTTTTGATGCCGTCATCTGGGCAACCGCGCCCGAACACGCGCTACAAATCATCCGCCACAGCGCTGAAGGCGCGCCGCCCAATGTCGCGGCGCACTTTGCCCGCTGGTGCGCGGCGGCGGAACAGTTGCGCTTTGAATCAATCGCTACCGTCTATACATACTCCCGCGACGCAGCGCTTCCCAGACCGCTATTGCGCCTCAATAACGCACCGGGCGCACCGGCGCAATTCGCAGTAGACCGTGGCGTGATGGGCGCCTCCGGCCTGTGGGCATTTGTCATCAGCGCCGCTCGGGGCGAGAAAACCATGCTGGAGTTTCAGGTCCTGAACCAGGCCCGCACCGAACTGGCTGACTATCTGGGCTCGGACGGGATCACAGTCATACAAACTGTTATCGAAAAACGCGCGACGTTTGCCTGCACTGCCGGCCTGAAACGCCCCGGCCCACGCATCGCGCCGGGACTGCTGGCCTGCGGGGATTACACCTACGCGCCCTACCCCGCCACCTTGGAAGGCGCGGTGCGCAGCGGCCAGATGGCAGCCATGGCGGTGGAAGACATGGGCGGCTTCAAGTGGAAAGAGTAAAAACAACAAAGGCCGTTTGCTGCACTACAACAAACGGCCTTGAACGTTGAATTGGTCGGTGTGAAAGGATTCGAACCTTCGACCCCTTGCACCCCATGCAAGTGCGCTACCAGGCTGCGCCACACACCGAAGCGGATGATTATAGCCACCGGGTCGTCACGCAACCGGTGGAAACACGCCGCGTTGACGCCCAACCACTGGGGGAAAGTTTATCCGGCTTCCGCGAGTAGATCGCGAATTTGACGTAGTTCGTCACGCACCGATGGCGATAGAAAAAGCGGTGCCGCTTGGACCCCGTCCACGCCATGGGCAGTGGTGCCAACCAATGCGCCCGGCGCGCCAAACATGGCATCGTGCGGTGAATCATCCGGCTTGAACTCCCGGTCCTCAGCAACGGCCTCCATCATCTTGTTGCGCGCGCCGCTGATGGTGAACCCCTGTTCGTACAAAAGACCTCGGATACGACGCACCATCAACACTTCATGGTGCTGGTAGTAGCGACGGTTACCGCGCCGCTTCATCGGGCGCAACTGCGTGAATTCCTGCTCCCAGTAGCGCAAGACGTGGGGTTTCACACAGCACAACTCCCCCACCTCACCAATGGTGAAATAGCGCTTGGCAGGGATCGGGGGCAGGCTGTTTTCCATGGAAATCAATGTCTTTGGCGGTATCGCTCAGAGATTACTGGAGCGCGGCGCGAGGTTACCCGAACTTCACGAAGGGGGAAAGAACTATTTTTGACCGTCCGACGGCGCTGTCTGCAGTGCCTGATCTTGTATCTGATCTTTGAGCTTGTGGCTGGCGTGGAACGTGACCACACGGCGCGCAGCAATCGCGATGGTTTCACCGGTGCGGGGATTGCGACCGGGACGCGGCTTCTTGGTGCGAATTTGAAAATTGCCAAAGCCAGTAATCTTGACATCGGTTCCCGCGACTAGCTGTTGGACCATGAGCTCAAAGAAAGCGTCCACCATGTCTTTGGCTTCGCGCTTGTTCAAGCCGATGTTCTCGTACAAAAGTTCCGCCAAGTGCGCCTTGGTCAGGGCCGGCGTTTCGAGGCTGTTAACAGATAGTTCCATGGCGGGCGGTGCGAAAGCGGACAGCGAATGTACCGCTCAGGTGCGGGGGCGCGCACCTAGGGTTTGCGCTAGGTGGGTCCAAATAGCCTGCATGGCGACGTCAATTTCAGCGTCTGTCAGAGTGGCGACTGGCGAGGCGAGCGTCAGGCGCACGGCGAGGCTGCGCGCGTTGTCATCCGTCTGGACCACTTTTGGGCGGTAGACATCGAACAACTGGGCGTCTTGCAGCAAACCGCCATGCTGCGCATGGCGAATCGCAGCGATCAGATCCGCATGGGTGTGGCTCTCCGGCAGCAGCAGTGCGATATCACGCTGCACGGCGGGAAATTTCGCGATGGGCTCAAAAGCGGGCACGGGACGACGCAGCACGGCAGCCAGGTCCAGCTCGAACACGATGGGCGCCGCTGTCAACCCGTAGCTTTGGCGCCACTGCGGGTGCAGCTCGCCCACTACCCCAATATCCACGCCGCTCAACCGCACCGATGCGCTGCGCCCGGGATGTAAAGCAGGATGGTGCGCGTCGGCACTGGCGGGAACAAACTGCAAGTGCTGGGGTGCAAACAGCGCCTCGACATCACCTTTGACGTCAAAGAAATCGACCGCTGCGTCGCTGCGGCCCCATTGCAGGGCGTCCGCGCTGCCCAGCGCCAGGCCGGCCACGCGCATGGGCTGGTCAAAGTTGGCCACCGTAGTGTCGCTGTCAACGACCGAAGCGTCGCGCAAAAACACGCGGCCCAGCTCAAACACGCGCACGCGCGGAACTTTGCGCGCCTGGTTGAACTGTGCCACCTGGATCAGCGAACCCAGCAAAGAAGAGCGCATCACGCCCATCTGGCTGGCAATCGGGTTGAGCAACTTGATCGGGTTCGGGTTGCCCGCCAGTTCATGCTCCCATCGCGCGTCCACGAAACTGAAATTGATGGTTTCCTGGTAGCCCAATCCCGCCAAAGCGCGGCGCAGCGCGAAGGAACTGCGCTGGCTTTCGGGGCGCAACCGCGCGGTGACCGGCGCCTGCGGCGGGGTGTGTGGCAACTGTTCAAAACCGATGATGCGGGCGACCTCTTCAATCAGGTCTTCCTCAATCTGCAGATCAAACCGGTATGAAGGCGGCTGCACCGTGATCAGTCCCGCTTGCTCTTGCGGCTCCAGGCCCAGACGGGCCAGGGCTTGAACGCACTGCGCCGCAGTCAACGGCATGCCGATGACCTTGGCGGCACGTGCCACCCGCAATTGCACCGGGCGCGCTTGCGGCATGGCAGGCTGCTGGTCATCGACAGGGCCGAAAGTCGTGCTGGGCGTGCCACAAATTTCCGCGATCAGCTGGCTAATGCGCTCGATATGCGCCACCGTCAGGGCAGGGTCCACTCCACGCTCAAAGCGGTGGCCGGCATCGGTAGAAAAATTAAAACGGCGTGAACGCCCGGCAACCGCCGTAGGCCACCAAAACGCAGCCTCCACATAAATATGGCGTGTGGCATCGCCCACAGCCGTTGCGTCACCACCCATGATGCCGGCCAGCGATTCGACCTGCTTGTCATCGGCAATCACGCCAACCTGTGCGTCCAGCGCAACCGTGTTGCCGTTGAGCAGCTTCAGCTGCTCGCCGGGATGGGCCCAGCGTACCTGCAATCCGCCATGGATTTTTTCCAGATCAAAGATGTGGCTCGGGCGGCCTAACTCAAACATCACGTAGTTAGAAATGTCCACGAGCGCGCTGACGCTGCGCTGCCCGCAACGCGCCAGCCGGTCCACCATCCAGGCGGGGGTTTGCGCCTGCGGATTGACGTTGCGCACGATGCGTCCGGAAAAGCGGCCGCACAGGTCCGTTGCGGCAATCTGCACCGGCAGAACGTCGGACATACCGACCTGCATAGCAGCAATTGACCGTGCTTTCAGCGGCGCGCCCGTCAGTGCAGACACTTCACGCGCCACGCCGAACACACTCAGGCAATGCGCCAGATTGGGCGTGAGTTTGAGGGTGAACAACGTGTCATCCAACTGCAAGTGTGAGCGGATATCTTGGCCAATCGGCGCATCGGCTGCCAACTCCAATAATCCGTCGATGGCATCACTCACCTTCAACTCGCTCGCCGAGCACAACATGCCCTGGCTTTCCACGCCGCGCAGTTGGCCGAGCTTGATTAAAAAAGGTTTTCCGTCCGTACCGGGCGGCAATTCGGCACCCACCGTCGCGCACGGCACACGGATACCGACACGGGCATTGGGCGCCCCACATACGATGTTGAGCAGCGCAGCCGCACCAATGTCCACCTGACAAACCCGCAAGCGGTCGGCATTCGGGTGCTGCGCAACCGCCTTGATTTCACCCACAACTACGCCGCTGAATGGCGGGGCCACGGGTTGCAGCGCTTCCACCTCCAGCCCGGCCATGGTGAGCGTGTCAGCGAGTTGCTGGGTACTCAGCGCCGGATCGCAAAAAGTGCGCAGCCAGGATTCAGGGAATTGCATGGTGGGGAATAAAAAGACGTGGCCTCAGGCCTGAAACTGTGACAGGAAGCGGATGTCGCCATCAAAAAACAAGCGCAAGTCGTTGACGCCATAGCGCAGCATCGTTAAACGGTCCGGGCCCATGCCAAAGGCAAAGCCAATGTATTTTTCGGGGTCTAGTCCCATGTTGCGGATCACATTCGGATGCACTTGGCCCGAACCTGCGACCTCCAGCCAACGCCCGGCCAATGGGCCACTTTGGAATTGGATGTCGATCTCGGCGCTTGGCTCGGTGAAGGGGAAGAAGCTGGGTCGAAAGCGCAGCACTAAGTCTTCGCTTTCGAAAAAGGTCCGGCAGAAATTGGTGAAGACGTATTTCAGGTCTTTGAAGCTCACGTTCTCACCCACCCACAGGCCTTCGCATTGGTGAAACATGGGGGAATGGGTCGCGTCGCTGTCCACCCGGTAGGTGCGGCCGGGGGCGATGACACGAATCTCGGGCATGTCGCCGCTGAATAGCGATGAATCCACGTTCCCCGCGAAGGCCCTGTATTTTTTGACGTGCTGCACCGCGTAGCGGATTTGCATAGGACTGGTGTGGGTGCGCAACAAGTTCGGGGCCTCAGCACTGCCGCCTTCGACATAAAACGTATCGTGCATGGACCGGGCCGGGTGGTCTTGCGGTGTGTTGAGCGCGGTGAAATTGAACCAGTCGGACTCGATCTCAGGGCCGTCCGCAACGTCAAAACCCATGGACGCAAAAATGGCCTCGATGCGCTCCAGCGTCAAGGACACTGGATGCAAACCGCCCTGCCCGCGCTGGCGACCGGGCAAGGTCACGTCCAGCGCTTCTGCACGCAGTTGTACGTCCAGCTCGGCCCGCGCCAGCGCAGCGCGGCGCTCTGTCAAAGCCGCCTCAATGGATTGCTTGGCGATGTTGATCGCGGCTCCGCGGGATTTTTTCTCATCCACGCTGAGCGCTGCCATCCCCTTCATGAGCTCGGTGATGCGCCCGGTTTTTCCGAGAAAAACCGCTTTAGCATTTTCCAGATCGGCAGGGCCCGGCGCAGCGGCAAAAGCCGCCTGCGCGTCCTGCACGATGGTGTCTAACTCATTCATAGGGGCAGATTGAAAAGGTAGGAATGCGAAGGGCTAGTGCTCTTTCAAGCCCTAGCCCTTATCCGATACGGACAACCCCGCTAAGCAGTGTGTGCCGTACCGCCAGTCATCAGGCCGCTAAGGCAACCTTGACCTGGTTGACGATGCCCGCAAAAGCGGCCATGTCGTGCACCGCGATATCGCTGAGCACTTTACGGTCGATTTCGATCTTGGACTTCTTCAGGCCATTGGCAAATTGGCTGTAGGTCATACCGCACTGGCGCGCTGCGGCATTGATACGGGCAATCCACAACTGACGGAAAACGCGCTTTTTGGTACGGCGGTCGCGGTAGGCATATTGCCCCGCCTTCATCACCGCTTCTTTGGCGATCCGGAAAACATTGCCGCGGCGACCGCGGAAACCTTTGGCAAGGGCGAGAACTTTTTTGTGGCGGGCGCGAGCCGTTACACCACGTTTGACGCGAGGCATTGTGTTACTCCTTGTTCGTCGTTAATCAAAGACCACGGCCGGGCAGCATCTGTGCCATACGACCCATATCGGTCGCGTGCACACCTGTTGGTCCGCGCAAGTGGCGCTTGTTTTTGGTGGTCTTCTAGGTCAAGATGTGACGTTTGAAGGCTTGGCCGCGTTTAACGGTTCCACCAGGACGGACGCGGAAGCGTTTTTTCGCCGCGCTTTTGGTCTTCATTTTGGGCATTTTCATGCTCCTTCTTACATTGTGCTCGTGAGGCGTACGGGAAACTTTCCCGGCCTTGTTGGCCCCGAGCCACTTTTAAAGGGTTGACTGGCAACCCTCTTTTTGCCGCACTTGCGTGCTGCGAAACCCTCAATACTCTAGCCAGCTGCCATTTCGGCAGCCGCCTTCACCGCCGCTCCCGGCTTTCGTTTGCCCGGAGCAAGCATCATCACCATCTGGCGACCTTCGAGCTTGGGGAACTGCTCCACCACAATCAGGTCCGCCAAATCATCGCGCATACGGTTCAAAAGTGCCAAACCAATTTCTTGGTGGGTGATCTCACGTCCACGAAACCGCAGCGTGATCTTGCATTTGTCGCCGTCATCCAAGAAGCGCTTGATATTGCGCAACTTGATGTTGTAGTCGCCGTCATCGGTACCGGGGCGGAACTTGATTTCCTTGACCTCAATGACCTTTTGTTTGGACTTGGCTTCAGCCGCCTTCTTTTGCTCCTGGTATTTGAGCTTTCCGTAATCGATCAGGCGGCACACAGGCGGGTTCGCGGTCGCCGCAATTTCCACCAGGTCCACATCAAGCTCCCCGGCCATTCGCAGCGCTTCGGTGATGCTCACCACGCCTAAAGGCTCGTTTTCAATGCCCGTTAAACGGACTTCGGGGGCCATGATTTCCCGGTTTAACCGGTGCTTGCGTTCTTCGCGCTGACGGCGATCACGGAATTCTGTAGCGATGGTTCAATCCTTCACAAATTCAAAAAAACACGATCTCAGTCGCGCAAGCATCAGTCTTGGTATCAGGACGTAGATTTTTGAACAATGTCGCTTAGGAGTTTCTGCATGAAAGCCGATAAGGACATTGCACCGAGGTCTTGACCCCCTCGTGCGCGCACTGCAACCGCACCAGCTGCCATCTCTTTGTCACCAACGACCAGCAGATACGGCAGCTTCTGCATCGAATGCTCGCGGATTTTATACGTGATTTTCTCGTTACGGAGATCCAAATCGGCTCTAAGACCTTGATTTTGCAGCGTTTTGGCCACAGAACGGGCGTATTCGGCCTGCGCATCGGTGATATTGAGCACGACAACCTGGACCGGAGCCAACCAGGCCGGCAGCGCCCCGGCGCTTTCTTCAATCAAGATTCCGATAAAGCGCTCCAGGCTGCCAACGATTGCACGATGCAACATCACCGGCCGGTGGCGGGCGCCGTCCTCACCCACGTATTCGGCATCCAAACGCTCCGGCATCGAGAAATCTACCTGCATGGTTCCGCATTGCCACTGGCGCCCAATCGCATCTTTGAGCGTGTATTCGATCTTCGGACCGTAAAACGCACCGTCCCCGGGCGCAATCTCGTAGCTGCACCCGGAAGCGTCCAGGCTCGCAATCAGCGCAGCTTCTGCCTTGTCCCAGATCGCGTCGCTGCCAATGCGCTCCTTGGGGCGGGTCGCAACCTTGTAGATGATGTTGTGGAAACCGAAATCGGCATACACCTTTTGCAACAAGGCCGTGTAGTCCACGCATTCCTGCAAGATCTGGTCTTCGGTACAAAAAATATGGCCGTCATCCTGCGTAAAGCCGCGCACCCGCATGATGCCGTGCAAGCCGCCGGACGGCTCGTTGCGGTGGCAGTTGCCGAACTCGCCGTAGCGCAGCGGCAGGTCGCGATAGCTCTTGATGCCCTGCTTGTAAATCAGGATGTGGCCAGGGCAGTTCATCGGCTTGAGCGCGTATTCGCGCTTTTCCGACTCCGTGGTGAACATGTTGTCGCGGTACTTGTCCCAATGCCCAGTCTTCTCCCACAGAGTTTTGTCAATGATTTGCGGGCCTTTAACCTCCAGATAACCATTGTCCTGGTAGACCCTGCGCATGTACTGCTCGACGTGCTGCCACAAGCGCCAGCCCTTGGGATGCCAGAACACCAAGCCGGGCGCGTGGTCATCAATATGGAACAAATCGAGTTCGCGCCCCAACTTACGGTGGTCCCGCTTTTCAGCCTCTTCCAGCATGGTGAGATGCTGCTGCAAATCCTCCTTGCTGGCCCACGCCGTGCCGTAAATTCGCTGCAGCATCTCGTTGCGGTGGTCGCCACGCCAATACGCGCCAGCCACCTTCATCAGCTTGAAATGCTTGAGTTTGCCGGTGCTTGGCACGTGGGGGCCACGGCACAGGTCTTCAAAGGCACCCTCACGGTACAGGCTAACGTCCTCGCCAGCAGGAATGCTGGCAATGATTTCGGCCTTGTAGTGCTCGCCGATTCCCTTGAAGTAAGCGACCGCCTCATCACGCGGCAATACGCGCCGCAGCACCGCCTCGTCTTTAGACGCCAATTCCGTCATACGTTTCTCAATGGCAGTCAGGTCTTCCGGCGTGAACGGGCGGCTGTAAGAAAAGTCGTAGAAGAACCCGTTCTCAATCACCGGGCCTATGGTGACCTGGGCTTGCGGGAAAAGATCTTTCACCGCATACGCCAACAAGTGGGCAGTCGAATGGCGGATCACTTCGAGTCCGTCCGCATCTTTGGCTGTCACGATCGCCAGCGCGGCGTCAGCAGCGATCGTGTAACTGGTGTCTACCACCCGGCCGACCACCTTGCCCGCCAGCGCTGCCTTTGCCAAACCCGCGCCAATCGAAGCAGCTACTTCGGCTACCGTCACAGGACCGGGAAAGGCGCGTTGAGAACCGTCGGGCAAAGTGATTTGAATCATGCGGGATGTCACAAATAAAGGGAGTCAGTCGGCCCATCCGCGTCAGCAAGATCAAGGCACTTGCAGCGCGCCAACAAGAGGGAGACCGCCCGGGGAAAAACGTGCCATTCTAATCGGGGGCGTGCGAACGAGGTCGCGCATCGCCGGCCCAAAGAACGCAAATCACCCGGCAGGAACCGCCGTCCGATTGGATATCAGCCCTGCGTATCCGCCGCTTCCCGGTTGCGCGCCAGCCAGGCGTCTACGCGCGCAACCGTTGCATCGACCGAATCTGACTGGATGCCCTTTTGGGCGGCAACCAGCTTGATCAGCAAGTCGATGCGTTCGACTTGCTCTGCCCCCGCCGCTAACGCGCGCGCAGCGGACGATGGCTTGAGCAAGCCCATGGCCGCCGATGCGTACTTATCAATCGGAACGATATTGTCCAGCGAAGCGCCCAGTAAGTGGCACAAATTCACAACCCATTCGTACACCGGGAGAGACTCCTCCAGATCCGAATGAACCGCCTGCTGAATCGGCTGCACTGTCTCATCCCGCACACAACGGTAGTTACCCGTCATCAGCATGCTCCATTTGGCAAGCGGGACGAAAAGAGAGGCGCGCAACTTCAATGGAATGTCGAGCAACTGTCCAGCGTCCGTCCAACGCGCTGCAGCACCACCTGGTCCGGTGCCAGGGCATCGAGCTTGCTTGGGGCGACACGGGAGTTAATTTCGACCCATCCCTCCCGCCCTTTGGCCTGTACCCGCACCCGCGTACCCCACTGCTGGATGAGGTCGGCGATTTGACTGCGACAGATCAGCGTTGCATCATGTCCGGCCATCAAAAGCTTCCAGGCAAATAGCGATCCGTAGGACGCGCCCAAAATCAAAACACGGTACTTCTCCGCCATAGCCCCCAAGCGCAGCTTGAACGCAGATGCGGCTCAAATCAATGGAATTGCTCTTCTTCGGTCGAGCCACTGAGCGCTTTCACGCTGGACTGACCGCCCTGAATGACAGTGGTCACATCATCAAAATAACCCGCCCCAACTTCTTGCTGGTGGGAGACAAACGTGTAGCCCTTATCTCTCGCTGCAAACTCCGGTTCTTGCACCATGTTGACATAGTGCTTCATGCCTTCGCCGTTTGCGTACGCGTGGGCAAACTGGAAGCTGTTGTACCAGTTGATATGGATACCTGCGAGTGTGATGAATTGGTACTTGTAGCCCAGCGCAGACAGGTCTTCCTGGAAGGTTGCAATCTGGCTGTCATTCAGATTCTTCTTCCAGTTGAAGGATGGGGAGCAGTTGTATGACAAGAGCTTGCCGGGATGCGCCGCGTGGATCGCCTGTGCGAATTCCCGGGCGAAGCCGATATCGGGTACGCCGGTCTCGCACCACACCAAATCTGCATGGGCAGCGTAGGCAACGCCGCGACTGATCGATTGCTCTAGGCCGTTGCGAACCCGATAAAAGCCTTCAGCAGTGCGCTCACCGGTCAGAAAGCGCCTGTCGTTGGCGTCATGGTCGCTGGTAATGAGATTGGCAGCTTCGGCGTCGGTTCGCGCCAAGATGATCGTCGGCACGCCCATCACATCAGCCGCAAAGCGCGCAGCAACCAGTTTCTCCACGGCCTCCTGGGTCGGCACCAAGACTTTTCCGCCCATGTGCCCACATTTTTTGACTGCCGCGAGCTGATCCTCAAAGTGGACACCAGCCGAACCGGCAGCGATCATGTTTTTCATGAGTTCGAAGGCATTGAGTACGCCGCCAAAACCAGCTTCCGCATCCGCAACGATAGGCAAAAAGAAGTCGACATAGTCTTTGGAGCCGGGCTCGACGCCGCGCGACCATTGGATCTCATCGGCACGCTTGAAAGTATTGTTGATGCGTCGAACCATGGTCGGCACCGAGTCGTAGGCATATAGCGACTGGTCCGGGTACATAGTTTCCGAGGTGTTGCCGTCGGCCGCCACTTGCCATCCAGACAAATACACCGCTTCCAGTCCCGCCTTGGCCTGCTGCATCGCCTGGCCCGCTGAAATTGCGCCAAAAGCGTTGACATAGCCTTTCTTCGACTCGCCATTGACCAGACGCCACAACTTTTCGGCGCCGCGCTGCGCCAGCGTGTGCTCGATGTGGAGGCTGCCCCGCAGGCGTACGACGTCCGCAGCACTGTAGTTGCGGACGATTCCTTTCCAGCGTGGATTGGAAGCCCAGTCTTTTTCAAGCGCAGCGATCTGCTGTTCACGGCTAAGTTGGTTGTTGATGGCGTCTGGCATGGTGATCTCCGGTGGATTGCTGGTAGGTCGACCGGCGGGTCAAGGCCACCGGAACGCCACCAGTATAGTCTTATATAAGACATAAGACAAGAAATAAGTCTTATAGAAGACAAAATATTTGGTGTTACGCCACGATATACATCCCGGGAGGATCCCGGGTGGGGCATGATCCACGCTCCAAACGCTTCCGCCCACCCGATGCCACCCCATATTCAGCGCCCTCTAGCGTTTCTATGCCTCAGCGCCAGCATGGCCCTGGTGGGCTGCTACGTGGCGCTTTGCAAACCATTGGTGGCGGCTATCCCGATTTTTTTACTGGGCTGGATGCGCTTCGGCATCGCCGGTGTGGCCATGGCCTCTTGGTGGCGTAAACCTGCCGACGAAGTTGCCATGACACGTGAGACGAAGCAATTGCTGTTTTTAGAGTCCTTTGTCGGTAATTTTTTATTTTCGCTTTGCATGCTCTTCGGGGTCAGCATGACCAGCGCCGTCTCAGCCGGACTGATACTGGCCGCGATCCCGGCCGCGTCTGCGGTCATGGGTCACTATGTTCTAGGCGACCGCTTACACCCTCGCGTACTCGCTGCAGTCGCTTGCGCAGGCGCAGGCATCGCCCTACTGGCCATTTCCAAGGCCGCCTCCACGGGGGCAGATGCCGTTACCAGCGACTTGGCGGATAACCGTGAATGGCTGGGCGATTTGCTGGTTTTTGGGGCTGTCTTGTGCGAGGCCACCTTTATTGTTGTCGGGAAAAAATTGTCGGCCGGCATCGGCCCTAAACGCATTGCAGCCATCATCAATGCTTGGGGGTTCGTATTGATGACGCCGGCCGGTCTGTACTTCGCTTTGCAGTTCGACTTCAGCACCTTGGATCTTTGGCTGTGGGGCCTCCTGGTCTTCTACGCCCTTGCTGCGAGCGTCTGGATGGTCTGGCTTTGGATGACCGGCATGAAAACCATCCCGGCCTCAGAGGCCGGGATTTTCAGTGCCATGCTACCTATCACTGCGGCGGCCATCGGAGTGCTCGTTTTTGGTGAAAAGTGGACGGGACTGCAGGCGCTGGCATTTTTCCTGGCTTTGACAGGTTTGGTGCTTGCTACCGCACCAGACCGGGGCCAGACTCCGAGGCAAGACCATAAAAACCGTCCCTAATTTTCCCCAAATAGGGATTTCCCATAAGAAAAATCGCTTTTTCTCAAGTAGCATTCTGCACTCGAGGCACATGATGCCCCGATGAACGATCAACGTATAAAAAGGAACTCCTTTATGGCAACAGCAAAGTCAGCACCTGCAAAGAAAGCTGCACCCGCAAAACGTACCGCCAACGCGGCCTTCATGAAACCTCTGACCCCTAGCGCTGCATTGGCCGCTGTGGTCGGCGCGAAACCGCTGCCGCGTACTGAAGTCGTTAAAAGCCTTTGGACTTACATCAAAAAGCACAACCTCCAAGACGCTGCTAACAAACGCAACATCAACGCCGACGATAAACTCAAAGCCGTTTTCGGCAAAGGCCAAGTCAGCATGTTCGAGATGGCCGGCCTGATCGGCAAGCATTTGAGCTAAGACGCTTGAACCATAAAAAAACCGGCCTTGGCCGGTTTTTTTATTGGGGAGTCAACTTCACGCGGAAAACTGGAACTCACCGGGTGCACGAATCGGATCCACGGTGACGTGGATACTGTCCTTGGGCATGAACTTGCCCTCCAGTAGCAGCTTAGACAGCGGGTTTTCGATACGCTGTTGGATAGCCCGCTTCAAAGGACGCGCGCCGTAAACGGGGTCAAAGCCGACCTTAGCGAGCTCAGCAACTGCGGCCTCAGAGACGTCCAAGGCCAAATCCATATTCGCGAGGCGCTCAACCAATCCTGCCAATTGAATCTTGGCAATGCTGCCTATATGCGCCGCATCCAACGCATGGAACACCACGGTCTCATCGATACGATTGAGAAACTCCGGGCGGAAATGGGTCTTCAGCTCATCAAGTACCGCGTCCTTGATGTCTTCGCTGCTCTTGCCCACCATGCTCTGGATGATGGGGGAGCCAATATTGCTGGTCATCACAATCACGGTATTTTTGAAATCGACCGTGCGACCCTGACCATCGGTCAGGCGCCCATCATCCAATACCTGCAAAAGTATATTGAACACATCCGGATGTGCCTTTTCAATCTCATCAAGCAGCAGCACGCTGTAAGGGTTACGGCGCACAGCCTCGGTTAAGTGGCCGCCTTCTTCATAGCCCACATAACCCGGGGGCGCACCGATCAAACGGGCAACCGAATGCTTCTCCATGAACTCGCTCATATCGACGCGAATCAGGTGCTCCTCGCTGTCAAACATGAACCCGGCCAGCGCCTTGCACAGCTCAGTCTTACCCACACCGGTCGGACCCAAAAACAAGAACGAGCCGGTCGGCCGGTTGGGGTCTGACAGGCCTGAGCGCGCACGCCGGATCGCGTTGGAAACAGCGGCGATGGCCTCGTCTTGACCGACCACGCGCTCATGCAACTTAGCCTCCATCACCAGGAGCTTATCGCGCTCACCCTGCATCAACTTGGCCACCGGAATACCGGTGGCACGCGCCACCACTTCGGCAATTTCCTCCGCACCAACTTGGGTACGCAGCAACTGGGGAACGGCGCTCCGGCCAGCCTTCGCACCCTGGGCTTTACCGGTCTCTAGGTCTTGCGCCTCCTTGAGGTGCTTCTCTAAAGCGGGCAACTTTCCGTACTGCAATTCAGCGACTTTGGCCAGGTCACCTTTGCGGGTCAGCGTCTCAATTTGCTGACGCAGGCTATCTATCTCCTGGCGGATTTGGGCGCTACCTTGGGCGGCGGCCTTCTCGGCTTTCCAGATCTCATCGAGGTCGGCAATCTCTTTTTGCAGGCTGATGATTTCTTCTTGAATCAACTCAAAGCGTTTTTGGGAAGCTTCATCTTTTTCGCGCTTGACGGCTTCCCGTTCAATTTGCAACTGGATCAGGCGGCGGTCCAGCTTGTCCATCACTTCGGGTTTGGAGTCCAGCTCAATCTTGATTTTGGCCGCTGCCTCGTCGATCAGATCAATCGCCTTGTCGGGCAAAAAGCGGTCGGTGATGTAGCGGTTGCTCAATTCCGCCGCAGCCACAATGGCGGGGTCAGTGATGTTCACACCATGGTGCACTTGGTAGCGCTCCTTGAGGCCGCGCAGAATGGCCACTGTGGCTTCCACGCTCGGTTCTCCGACCAGGATTTTCTGAAAGCGGCGCTCCAAGGCTGCATCTTTTTCAATGTACTTGCGGTACTCATCCAAGGTGGTCGCACCCACGCAATGCAACTCGCCGCGCGCCAACGCGGGCTTGAGCATGTTGCCCGCATCCATCGCGCCTTCGGCCTTTCCCGCACCGACCATGGTGTGAAGCTCATCGATGAACACAATGGTTTGCCCTTCATCTTGGGCTAGGTCTTTGAGCACGTTTTTCAGGCGCTCTTCGAACTCGCCACGGAACTTGGCACCCGCCAACAGGGATGCCATGTCGAGCGAAAGAACCCGTTTGCCCTTTAACGAGTCCGGCACCTCGCCCGCCACGATACGCTGCGCCAAACCCTCAACAATGGCGGTCTTTCCGACGCCGGGCTCGCCAATCAGCACCGGGTTGTTCTTGGTACGCCGCTGCAGTACCTGAATGGCACGACGGATTTCGTCATCGCGCCCGATCACCGGGTCGAGCTTGCCAGCGCGGGCCCGCTCGGTGAGATCGATGCAGTACTTCTTGAGCGATTCACGATGCTCTTCGGCGTCCGCGCTGTCCACATTCTGGCCGCCGCGTACAGCGGCAATGGCAGACTCCAGGCTCTTGCGCGTCAAGCCTTGGGCGCGCGCAGCGTTGCCGAAATCTGATTTGCTGTCGGCCAGAGCCAACAAAAAAAGCTCCCCCGCCACAAATTGGTCACCGCGCTTGATCGCTTCTTTTTCTGCCGCCTGGAGCAGCGAGACCAGATCGCGACCGACCTGTACCTGGTCTTGGCCATGGACCTCGGGCAGCTTTTTTAGCGCTCCATCGGCCACGCCCAACAGTCCCGCATGGTTAACGCCAGCACGCTGCAACAAGGCTTTGGGGCCATCGTCTTGGTGCAGCATGGCGGCGACCACATGGGCAGGCTCGATGAAGGCATGGTCTTTGCCCAGCGCCAGGGTTTGGGCCTCCGACAGGGCTTCTTGGAATTTGGTGGTCAGCTTGTCAATTCGCATTCGATTCTCCGGTTCCCCTGCACGTGGGGCGATGTCCGGACAATTTCAAGCCCGTCGGGAAAATTGCGACCTCAGGCTGCGTTTTCAGCCCGGATACCCCAGCGCGCCAGCGCCGCGTCGTCCGATACACGGGCGTCCACCCAGTGTGCGCCTTGCGCGGTTTGCTCCTTCTTCCAAAATGGCGCCTGGGTCTTGAGATAGTCCATGATGAACTCACAGGCTTGGAAGCTCTCACCCCGGTGCGCCGAGGTCACGGCCACCAGGACGATTTGCTCCAAGGGTTGCATCAACCCGATGCGATGGATGACGCGCGCATCCAGGATGTCGAAGCGGGCGTGTGCGGCGTCGATCATGGCCTCAATAGCGCGCTCGGTCATACCGGGGTAGTGCTCCAATTCGAGAGATTGGATGTCGCCTGGACCACCCGCATTGCGGTCACGCACCGTACCCACAAAGGTGCAGACCGCACCCACCCGCATATCCCCAGCGCGCAGGGCCGCCAATTCCACCCCCAGGTCAAAGTCCTGGGTTTGGATGCGCACGCGTGCTGTGTCCGCCACAGGCTTCAGCCCCCCGTTACAGGCGGAAAGAATGCCACCTCGGAGCCTTCCGCCAATGGAGAGGCCTCATCGGCCATCACCTGGTTTAGCGCCATGCGCAAGGCGCGTCCGGGGGCCAAGGCTTCGGCATATGCGCCACCGCGAGCCAACAACTCCAAGCGCAGCTGCGCCAGCGTGGTTGCGCCCGTCTCGCACTCTTCGCCACCATGCCCAATCGCCTCCCGAATAGAGGCGAAATACTTGATCTGCACCTTCACGTCAGCAACTCCGAAAAACTCACATATGACACCAAGTCACCCTGAGCGATCACCTGCCCGGGCGGCAAGTTAACCAGCCCGTCGCCCCATACCAGCGAGGTCAAGACGCCCGAACTTTGGTTGGGGAACAGATCCAATCCGCCACGGGCGTTGCGGCGGACCCGCAAAAATTCCTGCCGCTTATCTGGACGACCCCAATCGAAGTCCGCCCGCGTTGGCACCCCGTGCAAGCCGCTATCGACCGCACCCTGCAGCTTGATCAACAGCGGACGCACCAACAACAAAAAAGTCACAAAACTGGAAACCGGGTTGCCCGGTAAGCCCACAAAATGTGCCTGCCCGATCCGGCCGTGAGCAAAAGGCTTACCCGGTTTGATCGCGATTTGCCATAAGTCCAGGCTACCGAGTTGCTGCACAGCAGGTTTGATGTGGTCTTCCTCGCCCACCGACACGCCGCCGCTGGTCACGATCACATCGTGGGTACGCGCTGCCGTGGCCAGCGCCTCAACCGTCGCAGCGCGTTGGTCCGGCACGATGCCCAGATCCGTCACCTGACAACCCAGCCGCCGCAACAACGCCACCAGGAAAAACCGGTTGGAGTTGTAGATTGCGCCGGGCGGCATGTCCTCTGGCGCGCAAGCACCCGGCATCACCAACTCGTCACCGGTGGAAAACAAAGCGACGCGCGGACGCCGCATAACCCGCAGCGTATCCATGCCCACCCCTGCCGCCTGCCCCAGCTCGGCAGGCCCCAATCGGATTCCACGCGCCAGCACCACAGCACCACGCGATACGTCTTCCCCGGCGCGGCGAATCCATTGGCCGGCGTGCGCTACGGCATTTACACGTACCTGCGGCAAGCCACCCTCGCCGGTCTCCAGAACCGTGCAATCTTCCTGCATCACAACCGCGTCGGCACCGGGTGGCAGTGGCGCGCCAGTGAAGATGCGCGCCAGCGTGCCAGCTTCCAAAGGCTGCGCGGCCATACCGGCTGCGATGCGCTGGCTTTGAGACAGCACCGTGCCCGCCTGCGCCACATCGGCGCAGCGCAGTGCGTAACCGTCCATGGAACTGTTGTCCTGCGGCGGCACGTGCAAGGCGGAAATCACATCTTGTGCGAGTACGCGGCCATCGGCATCCAGGGTCGCCACACTTTCGACGGCGTCCAGCGGAACGACCGCCGCCAGCAGCTGTGCCAGTGCCTCGTCAAGTGGTTTGAGCGGCGCGCGCGCGGTCATGGGGTCCCGGTGGGCTTCAGGTGTCGCAGGTGCTGGCAATCAGCGCTTTGACTGCCGCGAGATCGGCGTCCATATGGAGCACACGCTTGGGCAGCGCCTCAATCCCCACAAAGCGTGGAGGCCGGTCGGGCTCACGCCCTAAGGCTTCCACAATCGTGGCGGCAAATTTGATGGGCAAGGCCGTTTCCAGCACCAGCATGGGAACGCCAGCGGTGCGTTGCTCCTGGGCCACTTTCAAACCGTCAGCGGTATGGGTGTCTATCACCACGCCATAGCGCGCGGCGCAATCGCGAATGGTTACTAGCCGCTGCACGTGGGTGCTCTTACCGCTAGAAAAACCAAAGCGCGAGGCAGCCTGCGCAAAGGCCGGATCCCCACTCAACTCAAAGCGCCCGGCGCTGGCAATGGCGTCGCCGAAAAGAGCCTTGGTGCGGGCTCCATCACGCCCCAGCAAATCGAAGACAAAACGTTCGAAGTTACTGGCCTTAGAAATATCCATAGACGGGCTGGAAGTTTCGTGGGTGTCAGCCGTGCCACGCACGCGGTACACGCCGGTGCGGAAAAACTCGTCGAGCACGTCGTTTTCATTGGTGGCAACGATCAACTTCTCAATTGGTAACCCCATCATGCGGGCGACATGGCCCGCGCACACATTGCCGAAATTCCCGCTGGGCACACAAAAGCTCACGTGCTGGCTGTTGTCAGTCGTAGCTTG
Source organism: uncultured beta proteobacterium (assembly GCA_903861575.1). Classification (GTDB taxonomy): domain Bacteria; phylum Pseudomonadota; class Gammaproteobacteria; order Burkholderiales; family Burkholderiaceae_C; genus Allorhodoferax. Next base: position 21,393 of record CAIOUR010000258.1, read on the forward strand.
CAAATAGCCGGCGAAGTAGTACACCACCTGCGCCATCAGGCGCGCCCAATTGATGGAATTCACGGTGCCGATACGGTAGCGCCGCTTGAACTCCAAATCCCCGGACACGGCTTTAACGAGGTCCTGGCAATCGTCAAACACGCCACGGATCGCGATGTTGATGATGTTGTCATCCATTAAGCTGAACATCTGCGCCTGCTGAAACGGGCTCATGCGGCCTTGCGGGCTGGTCATAAAGACACGCACGCCCTTTTTGCCCCGCATGGCGTACTCGGCGGCGCTGCCGGTGTCGCCGCTGGTGGCGCCAAAAATGTTCAGCTCCTCCCCCTGGCGCGCCAGGTGGTATTCGAACAAATTGCCCAGCAGTTGCATGGCCATGTCTTTGAAGGCCAGCGTCGGGCCGTTAGACAAGCCCAGCAAGTACAAGCCTTCTTCCAAGCGGGTCAGTGGCGTGATCTGTGGCGTACCGAAAACCGCCGGTGTGTAAGTTTTGCGGCACAGCGCGCGAAGATCATCCGCCGGAATGTCGTCGACATACAGCGACACAATCTCAAACGCCAAATCGGCGTAGTCCAAACCACGCCAGCGATTCAATGTCTCGCCGTCAACCTGCGGGTAGCTTTCGGGCAGGTACAAGCCCCCATCAGGGGCCAGGCCCTCTAAAAGAATGTCACAAAACCGCCGTCCGGCAGGCGCACTTTGTCCGGCGGTAGCCGTAGCGCGGGTCGAGAAATACAACATAAGTAAATCAGGCTAACTCTTCTTTGCGGATACGCACGATCTTTTGCAAGACCGTGGGCAAGGACTGCATACGCGAAAGCGCCGTATCCATTCGGGACTCCAAACAGTCATGGGTGAGGATGATCAGGTCCGTCTGGGCGGCGTTGTCACTGTCGATTTCATCTGCCTCGCGCTGGATAACGGCATCAATACTGATGTCGCATTCGGCCAGGATGCCGGCGACCTTCGCCAGTACCCCCGCCTGATCGGCCACCCGTAACCGCACGTAATAGCTGGTGACTACCCCGCTCATTGGCAGCACCGGCTCGGAGCTCATGGCGTCGGGCTGGAACGCCAAGTGGGGAACGCGCTGCGCGGCGTCGGCGGTGTGCAGTCGCACTACGTCGACCAGATCGGCAATTACGGCCGAGGCGGTTTGCTCGGACCCCGCACCCGCACCGTAGTACATCGTGATGCCAGCCGCGTCGCTCTTGACCATGATGCCGTTCATGGAGCCTTCCACATTAGCCAGCAGACGCTTCGATGGAATGAGGGTGGGGTGAACACGCAGCTCAATACCTTGGCCGGTACGCTTGGCAATGCCGAGCAGCTTGATCCGGTAGCCCATCTGAAAGGCGTAGGCAATATCTGCCGCCGCGAGCTGCGTGATGCCCTCTACATGGTCGGGCTTGAACTGAATCGGAATACCGAAAGCCACCGAGGCCAAGATGGTGGCCTTGTGTGCGGCATCAAAGCCTTCGATATCAAATGTTGGATCGGCTTCTGCATAACCCAGCGCCTGGGCCTGCGCCAGCACCGAATCAAAGCCTAAGCCTTTGTCACGCATCTCGCTCAAAATGAAGTTGGTGGTGCCGTTGATGATGCCCGCGACCCACTCAATGCGGTTGCCAGATAGCCCCTCGCGCAAAGCCTTGATGATGGGGATGCTCACCGCCACGGCGCCTTCAAATGCCACCATCACGCCATGTTTTTGCGCCGCCTCAAAAACCTCGTTCCCGTGTTCCGCCAGCAAGGCTTTGTTGGCAGTCACCACATGCTTGCCGTTGGAGATGGCGCGCATTACCAACTCTTTTGCCAGCGTAGTGCCACCAATGACTTCGACCACAATTTCCACATCCGGGTGGTCAACCACCTCCATGGGATCCCCGGTAAGAAGAGTGCTTTGTCCGACAACGCCGCGTGCGCGCGCAAGATCGCGTGCCGCGACGATACAAATCTCAATACCCCGACCGGCGCGGCGTTTGATCTCTTCCTGGTTGCGCTGTAACACCCGGAACGTGCCGCTGCCAACGGTACCAATACCCAAAAGACCCACCTGTATGGGTTTCAATGAAAGCTTGTCTGACATGGTCGAATTTATGCGGCTTGTGCGTGGGTTTGTCGGTAATTGGAGAGAAATCGGGCAATACGCCCGATGGCCTCCCTCAAATCATCTTCATGGGGCAAAAAGACAATACGGAAATGATCGGGCGCAGCCCAGTTGAAGCCGGTACCCTGAACCAGCATGACGCGGGTTTCGTTGAGTAAATCTAGAAAAAACTCACGATCATCCGCAATAGGGTAAACCGCCGGGTCGAGCCTCGCAAACATATACAAAGCCGCGACAGGCTTCACACAACTCACCCCCGGAATCGCAGTGATTAATTCGTACGCAAGATCCCGCTGACGTCGTAGACGCCCACCTTCGCACACCAGATCGTCAATACTTTGGTAACCACCCAGAGCGGTTTGTACCGCGTACTGACCGGGCACATTGGGGCAAAGGCGCATATTCGAAAGCATATTCAAACCCTCGATGTAATCCCTGGCGTTGCGTTTGTCGCCCGAGACCACCATCCAACCTGCGCGGTAACCGCAAGAGCGGTAGCTCTTGGACAATGAGTTGAAGGTCAGGGTCAGCACATCCGTGCTCAACGATGCAATGGCGGTGTGGCGCACACCGTCGTACAACACCTTGTCGTATACCTCGTCAGCGAAGATGACCAGACCATGTTGACGGGCCATGTTCACAATGGCCTGTAGCGTCGCATCGGTATAAAGCGCGCCTGTGGGGTTGTTGGGATTGATCACCACAATCCCTTTGGTGCGCGGCGTAATTTTGGCACGCATGTCATCCAAGTCAGGCGCCCAGTCGCGGGATTCGTCGCAAAGGTAATGCACCGGCTTACCACCTGAGAGACTGGCCGCAGCCGTCCACAGAGGGTAGTCTGGCGCTGGCAATAAAAGCTCGTCGCCATCGTCAAGCAAAGCGTTTGTCGCCATGACAATCAGTTCACTCGCCCCATTTCCCAGATAGATATCGTCCAAGGTGACGCCGTGAATATGCTGCTTCTGGGTCTCATGCATCACCGCTTTGCGGGCTGCAAAAATACCCTTACTGTCGGAATATCCGGATGCGTTGGACAAATTACGAACCATGTCCTGCTGGATTTCTTCGGGTGCATCGAAGCCAAACACCGCCAGATTACCGATATTGAGCTTGATGATTTTTTGCCCTTCTTCTTCCATCTGACGGGCACGGTCCATGATGGGGCCGCGTATGTCGTAGCACACATTGGCCAGCTTGGCGGATTTAAGAACGGGTTTCAAGGTCCCTCCTTGGGCGGGGAGCATGTTGGCTACCAGATTAGTGAAGCCGATAATTGGAACACAATCGACGTTCAATGGCATAACGCAAGCAGACTGGCTCAACCATGAAGTTTCAAGCAGATGCCGCACGCGGCAACGCCGTAACCGGCTACGGTGCAGGTTGGGTAGCGGTAAACGGCCGACGCCTCGAACACAGTGTCGTCATCGGACCTGACGTTCTGGTCAATTGGGAATGCCCAGTTTTTTCGGCGTTAAGCTCGGGGCACTTCGACCTGCTGGGCGAGTTCGCCCCAGAGCTGGTCATTTTTGGCAGTGGATCTACACTGCAGTTTCCCGCTCCTCAATTACTTACAAGCCTGTATTCGCAACGTATTGGGTTGGAGACGATGGACACGCAAGCGGCGTGCAGAACCTATAACTTTCTGCTTGGCGAGGGGCGGCGAGCCATTGCGGCGCTATTGATTGGGTAATCCTCGCGTAAAGGCCATGACCAAAGTCGGCTGCGGCGGCAAGGCCCGTCACTTGATTTGCGGTTAAAATAAGAGGCTTCGGACGGGTCGCGCCGCAGGCTAGCATCTGCCGGTTACCCGTTCACACCTCCTGACGCATCCAGCACGCGAGACTGAATATTCCTATGGCGATCGTTGTCAATAAACCCCTCCCAGAATTCGAAGCCAATGCCACTGGTGGTGTCCGCGTGTCGAACACGTCACACGTGGGGAAAACCATGATTTTGTACTTTTATCCCAAAGACAACACACCCGGTTGCACCACTGAAGCGATGCAATTCCGTGACAAGTACAAGGATTTCGTTAAAGCTGGTGCCCAGGTTTTTGGCGTGTCCCGCGACAACATGCGCTCGCACGACGAGTTCAAAAACAAACTAGAGTTGCCTTTTGAATTAATCGCCGACACCGAGGAAAAGATGTGCCACATGTTCGGCGTAGTCAAAAACAAGATCATGTACGGCAAGAAAGTGAAAGGCATCGAACGCAGTACTTTTTTGATCGGCCCCGATGGGGTGTTGCGTGAAGAGTGGCGCGGGCTCAAAGTCGTCGGGCACGTGGATGAAGTGCTTAAAGCGGTGAAAGCCTTGAAGAAGGCCAATGGGAAGCCCGCCGAGAAAACCCCAGAGGTGTCTGCGGAAAAGCCAGCCAGAAAAGTTGCCGAAGTCGCACAGTAATTTTCGGCTGCATCGAGGCGCTATTGCGTCACGGGGCTTATGCATAATGTTCGCATGAGTTCCCAGCCAACGACTGTTCGTCACCACGCCGCCTTCTTCACAGGCGGCTTTTTTTCGCTCTGAAGTTTCATCAACTCTGCCTAACTGATTGCCGTTCATGCCCCTGCCTCCCGCTCCCGCCAAGCGCGCAGACCGACTTGCGCTAGATAAAGTCACCAAATCACCAACCCGGGCACGGCAAGCAAAACCACCCGCATCAAGCAAAAGCCTGATAGCTAACACTGTTGCTGTTGTCGATACAAGTCCCCGGGTCAATGTCTCAGAGGCTCCAAGCGGCTTGCAGGCAAGTGCTTCGGTCCGCTACTTGCCTACCGTCGGCAGTAGCGCCGCCAAATCGGTGAACGCGGGCCAAGGTCAACGCAAACGTAGCAGCGGACCGGCTAAATTGTTTGTGCTGGACACCAATGTGCTGCTACACGACCCGATTTGCCTATTCCGCTTTGAAGAGCACGATATTTTTCTGCCGATGATCGTGCTGGAGGAACTGGATGGCCATAAAAAGGGGATGACTGAAGTCGCTCGGAATGCCCGACAGACCAGTCGCACCCTGGACGCGCTGGCAGCCAGTCCCGAATGCGATATCACGAAGGGGCTAGCGCTCAACACTACCGGTCACACCGACGCGAGAGGGAAGTTGCTGTTCCAAACCGAACCATTGGACTACACGCTACCCGCCAGCCTGCCACTTGGGAAGGCGGATAACCAAATTCTGGGCGTAGTGGAGGCGCTGCGCCGCAAACTTCCCGATCGTGAAGTTGTGCTGGTGTCCAAGGACATCAACATGCGGGTCAAAGCCAGGGCTTTGGGACTCAATACTGACGACTACAAAAATGACAAAACGCTCGAAGACGGTGATTTGCTGTACTCCGGTGCACTAGCGTTGCCAACTGATTTTTGGGCCAGTCATGGCCAGGCGGTCGAAAGCTGGCAGCAGGGGCCGCACACCTTTTACAAGGTCGATGGCCCTATCGTTCCGGAGATGTACATCAACCAGTTTGTGTACTTTGAAGCACCAGGCGAGCCCAGCCTGTACGCCCGTGTTTCCGAAATTCGAGGAACCACAGCGGTGCTCCGTACCCTCAAAGACTTCAACCATTTGAAAAACGCCGTGTGGGGTGTCACAGCGCGCAACCGCGAACAAAACTTTGCGATGAATCTGTTAACCGACCCTGAGGTTGACTTTGTGACGCTGACCGGAACCGCAGGCACCGGCAAGACGCTGATGGCATTAGCAGCAGGACTCACACAGGTGCTGGACGACCGGCGCTACACCGAAATCATCGTCACCCGTGCGACGGTCAGTGTGGGCGAGGACATCGGTTTTCTGCCCGGAACCGAAGAAGAAAAAATGGGGCCTTGGATGGGCGCGCTCGACGATAACCTGGAAGTACTGGCAAAAACCGAAAACAGTGCCGGCGAATGGGGACGTGCCGCCACCAATGAACTGGTGCGCAGCCGGATCAAGATCAAAAGCATGAACTTCATGCGCGGGCGTACATTTTTGAACAAGTACGTGATCATCGATGAGGCGCAAAATTTAACGCCCAAACAGATGAAGACTCTGGTGACCCGCGCCGGGCCGGGCACCAAGATCGTGTGCATGGGCAACCTGGCTCAAATCGATACCCCCTACCTCACTGAAGGCTCATCGGGCCTCACCTTTGCAGTAGACAAGTTCAAAGGCTGGCCGCATGGCGGCCACATCACGCTGGCAAGGGGCGAACGCTCGCGGCTGGCCGACTTTGCCAGCGAAGTACTTTAAAAGTCGCCGCGACTGGCCCCGTGGGCCAGGCTTTCAAACTTGGTGATGTTGCGCAGGAATGCCAGCTTGACGGTGTCGGTCGGGCCGTTACGCTGCTTGGCAATGATGATTTCCGCCACGCCAGGCTCCTTGCAGGCCTCTTTGGTGTAGTACTCGTCGCGGTAAATAAACATGATGATGTCGGCGTCCTGCTCAATCGCGCCGGACTCGCGCAAATCGCTCATCATGGGCCGCTTGTCCGGGCGGGACTCCACGCTGCGGTTGAGCTGGGACAGCGCAATCACCGGGCATTGCAACTCTTTGGCCAGGGTCTTGAGTCCCCGCGAAATTTCGCCCAGCTCAGTGGCACGGTTTTCGCCATCGTTATCGGCCCCACTCATCAGCTGCAGGTAGTCGACAACGATCAGCCCCAGCTTGCCGCATTTGCGCGCCAAACGCCTTGCATTGGCACGCAGCTGTGCAGAGGTCAGTCCGGCACTCTCATCAATGTGCAGCGATACGGTGCGCAGGCGCTCAATCGCCTCTGTCAAGCGCGGCCACTCATCGTCCGTGAGCTTTCCCGTGCGCAAATGGCCTTGGTCAATGCGGCCAATGGAACCAACCACGCGCACCGCCAGCTGCGCAGCACCCATTTCCATGGAAAAAACGGCTACCGGCAAACCCTCGTTCAAGGCCACGTGTTCGGCGATGTTGATAGCGAATGCGGTTTTCCCCATGGAGGGACGCGCCGCGAGAACAATCAAATCACCCGCCTGAAGCCCCGAAGTCAGCCGGTCCAGGTCATAAAACCCCGTTGGCACGCCGGTCACATCGTTCGGGTTATCGGCCATATCCTGGACGCGGTCCAACAGGGAGACGACCAGACTCCCCATGTCTTGGAATCCCTGCTTATGGCGCTGGCCCTGCTCACCAATACTGAAAATCTTTTGCTCCGATTCATCGACGATGTCGGATACCGCTCGGCCTTTGGGGTTGAAGGCGTTGGTCGCGATCTGATCGCTGGCAGTCAGCAGTTGGCGCAGAATGGAACGGTCGCGCACAATTTCGGCGTAACGGCGAATGTTCGCTGCACCTGGAACGTATTGCGCCAAGGCGTTGAGGTAGGCCAGTCCTCCGGCCTCTTCTGCCTTGCCTTGCCCCTGCAAATGTTCGAACACCGTGATGACGTCGGCCGGGCGGCCGGCGTTCACGATGGCAAAAATGGCCCCGAAAACCAGCCGGTGTTCGTAGCGGTAAAAATCGTCTTCAGAGAGGATGTACGCCACCGCATCCCAGGCCTGGTTGTCCAGCAGCAACCCGCCCAGAACGCTGGACTCGCCCTCTACCGAATGCGGCGGGACGCGCAGCTGCGCAATTTGCCGGTCCGGCATTGCGTCGTTGCTGCTACCCACTTCCATAGATTCTCCAAAGAAAAAGCCGCTCGGCGTGAACCCAGCGGCTTCTTGTCAGGGTGTCGATCAGGCCGTTTCGCCGTACACCGAAACCGTGATATCCACCACCACATCCGTGTGCAATGCCACCGCAACCGTAGTATCGCCTACGGTTTTGATCGGGCCGTTGGGCATACGCACCGAAGCCTTGGGCACTTTGTAGCCGGTTTTGCCCAGCTCTTCCGCAATATCAAAGTTGGTAACCGAACCGAACAAGCGTCCGTCCACACCGGCCTTTTGGGTCAGCTTGATGGTCGAGCCAGCCAGTTTATCGCCCAGCGCGGACGCTTCGGCCAGCTTGGCGGCAGCGGCAGCTTCGAGCTCTTTACGGCGGGCTTCGAATTCCGCTTTCGCGGTCTCCGTGGCACGGCGTGCACGGCCTGCGGGAATCAGAAAGTTGCGGGCGTAGCCGTCTTTGACCTTGACGATTTCACCGAGGTTGCCCAGATTGACGACCTTGTCGAGAAGAATAATTTCCATGCTGGTGCTCCTCAGATTTTGTGCTGGTCGCTGTACGGCAACAGGGCCAGGAAGCGTGCGCGCTTGATGGCCGTGTTCAACTGGCGCTGGAAAATCGCGCGGGTGCCGGTCAGGCGGGCGGGAATGATTTTTCCGTTTTCCGCGATGAAGTCACGCAAGGTGTCGATGTCTTTGTAGTCAATCTCTTCCACACCGGTGACCGTGAAGCGGCAAAACCGCTTGCGTTTAAAAAGCAAAGACTGGGTGTTGCGCTTGGGGCGCTTGTCTTTGTTGAACTTTTTGAATGTAGCCATATCAATTCCTCAACTAATCTTGAACAAATTCCTGAACCTGGAAAACCAGCGACTTGGATTGCCGCCCGTTTGCCAAAAAACCACTGAACTTCCAACTGCTGCCCAAAGGCTGTACCGCTAAACGCTCGGCAACTGCTCCAAAGGCCATGGACTTCACGCTCATATCGACTCTGCGCTGTGCATGCACATCGTGCACGACGGAGCTGTGCTCCAAACGAAAACCAAGTGCTGGAAGACCTGCTGGGGTGTAGCGCATAGCATCACGCTCTACCAACATACCGGTCAGCAGGACCTGGTTCATCGCCCAACAGCGTGTGACGCCGTCCTTTAAGCGTGAAAGTCCGAAGGCTGCGAGCGACGCGCTTCTTCGCGCTCAACCGAACGCATCATGGAAGACGGTCCGGTTTCGGCTTTCTTCTTGGATACGGTCAGGTGGCGCAGCACCGCGTCGTTGAACTTAAAGGCGTGCTCCAGCTCGGCCATCACAGCCTGGCTGGCTTCAATGTTGATGCACAGGTAATGGGATTTGGCCAGCTTGTTGATCATGTAGACCATCTGGCGACGGCCCCAATCTTCAACCCGGTGGATATGACCACCGCCGGCGGTGATCATCCCTTTGTAGCGCTCCAGCATGGCCGGAACCTGTTCACTCTGATCCGGATGGATCATGAGAATGATTTCATAATGACGCATTAAAACTCCTTGTGGAAAATCCCAAACGGGACATAAAGTCACCCCCAGCGTCTGCGGGGTGTGACAAGGCGAAGCCCGAGAGTATAGCTGCTAGCGCCCGGCAAGCTGCTTCCAGGTTGCGATCACGCTGTCGGGGTTGAGCGAGATCGAGGAAATCCCCTCGTCTTGCAGCCAACGCGCAAAGTCGGGGTGGTCGCTGGGGCCCTGGCCGCAAATGCCGATGTACTTGCCCTGTTTTTTGCACGCAGTAATCGCCATCCGGATCAGCGCCTGCACGGCCGGGTCACGCTCGTCGAAATCGGCCGCCAACAACTCCATGCCGGAGTCGCGGTCCAGCCCCAAGGTGAGCTGCGTCAGGTCATTGGAACCAATGGAAAAGCCGTCAAAGTATTCCAAAAACGCCTCGGCCAAGATCGCGTTGCTCGGTATCTCGCACATCATGACCAGTTTCAAACCGTCTTTTCCGCGCTCCAACCCCTGGCTGGCCATGATTTCAGTGACGCGGCGCGCCTGTTCCAGAGTGCGGACAAAGGGCACCATCACCTGCACGTTATCCAGGCCCATGGTGTTGCGCACGCGCTTGATGGCCTCGCACTCCATCGCAAAAGCCTCCTGGAAATCGGCGCTGACGTAGCGTGCCGCGCCGCGAAACCCGAGCATGGGGTTTTCTTCCTCAGGCTCGTAACGGCTGCCGCCGATCAGCTTGCGGTACTCGTTGCTTTTGAAATCCGACAGGCGCACGATGACAGGTTTGGGCCAAAAAGCCGCCGCAATGGTGGCCACGCCCTCGGCAACTTTGTCGACATAAAAAGCCCGGGGCGAAGCATGTCCGCGGGCGACCGACTCCACCGCGTTTTTCAAATCAGGGGCGACGTTGGGATAGTCAAGGATGGCTTTCGGGTGCACGCCAATGTTGTTGTTGATGATGAATTCCAAACGCGCCAAGCCGACACCGGCATTGGGCAACTGGCAAAAATCAAAAGCCAGCTGGGGATTGCCCACGTTCATCATGATCTTGAGCGCGATCTCGGGCATGGTGCCGCGTTCGACCTCGCTGACTTCGGTTTCGAGCAGGCCGTCGTAAATGAACCCGGTGTCGCCTTCCGCGCAACTCACCGTCACCAGCATGCCGGTACGCAAATGCTCTGTGGCGTCACCGCAACCGACGACCGCGGGGATGCCTAATTCACGGGCAATGATGGCCGCGTGGCAGGTGCGGCCACCACGGTTGGTCACGATGGCAGCGGCTCGTTTCATGACCGGCTCCCAGTTGGGATCTGTCATGTCAGTGACCAGCACATCGCCGGCTTGCACCTGGTCCATGTCTTCCAGGCTGTGGACCACGCGCACCGCGCCGGTTCCAATCTTCTGCCCGATCGCCCTGCCCTGCGCCTTGACCGCACCACGGCCTTTGAGCGCGTAGCGCAATTCGGGCGCATTACCAGCTTGGCTTTTGACGGTCTCGGGGCGGGCTTGCAAGATGTAGAGGCCACCGTCCACGCCGTCCTTGCCCCATTCGATGTCCATGGGGCGCCCGTAATGCGCCTCGATCACCAAAGCGTAGCGTGCCAGTTCCAGGACGTCCGCATCAGTCAGCGAATAGCGGTTACGCATCTCCGCCGGCACGTCGCTGGTTTTGACCAACTTACCGCTAGCTGCCTTTTCCGCTGGGTCGGCAAACTCCATCTGCAGCAGTTTCGAGCCCAGATTGCGGCGGATAACAGCCGGAAAACCGGCGCGCAAAGTAGGCTTGTGCACATAAAACTCGTCCGGGTTCACCGCACCTTGCACCACCATCTCGCCCAAACCATAGCTGGAAGTGATGAAGACCACATCCTCAAATCCCGACTCCGTGTCCAGGGTGAACATCACGCCGGCAGCGCCCTTATCAGAGCGCACCATGCGCTGGACACCGGCACTCAGGGCCACCACATCATGCGCAAAGCCTTTGTGCACCCGGTAGCTGATGGCGCGGTCGTTGTACAACGAGGCAAACACCTCGCGCATTTTGTGCAGCACCGCGTCGATACCGGTCACATTCAAGAAGGTTTCCTGTTGCCCGGCAAACGAGGCGTCGGGCAAATCTTCCGCCGTTGCCGACGAGCGCACCGCGAAGGAGGCCTGCGTGTCGCCAGCCGACAGGCTGGCAAAAGCCGCACGCACCGCTTGCTCAAACGCCGGAGGCAGTGGTTGCGCCTCGACCAGTGCGCGGATGCGCGCGCCGATTTGCGCCAGGGTGCGCACGTCTTCGCCATCCCACTGCGCCAACTCGGCGCTGATTTTCTGGTCCAAACCGCCGTAGCGCAAAAACTCCCGGTAGGCATGCGCAGTGGTGGCAAAACCGCCGGGCACCTTGACGCCTTGCGGCAGCTGGGAAATCATTTCCCCCAGGCTGGCGTTTTTGCCCCCCACAGCCTCCACATCCGACATCCGCAGGTGCTCAAAAGGCACGACCCAATCGGTCTCCTTAAACAGGTTTGACATCACAACTCCTAAGTTAAAAACCGGTTTTGCAAGGCCAGCGTCGCCCACTCCCGCGCCGACGCATGCGCGCCTGAAACCGCCCAGTCGTTGTTGTTTGGGGCGGCGGGGAATCATCTGGTTACAAATTGGTAACAATTGTAGGCCGCGCGATCTCGCGCACCCAGAAAGACTCCGCATGTCACAACGCAGCGTATTTTTCGTCTCTGACGGCACCGGCATCACCGCCGAGACCTTCGGAAACGCCATCCTGGCCCAGTTTGAAACCCAAACCCGCCACGTCCGGCTGCCATTTGTCGACACCGTGGACAAGGCCTACCAAGCCGTCCGGCAAATCAACCACGCCGGCGAGATTGACGGCACCCGCCCCATCGTCTTTACCACGCTGGTCGACATGCAAGTGCTGTCGGTGCTGCGCGAGGGCTGCAAATGCATGTTTCTGGACATGTTCGGGACCTTTGTCGAACCGCTGGAAGCGGAGCTGGACATCAAGTCCAACCACCGCGTGGGGCGCTTCAGCGATGTATCCAAAAGTCAGGCCTACCACGACCGGATTGAGGCCATCAACTTCTCCCTGGCACACGACGATGGCCAAAGCAACCGGGATTTGCAGCAAGCCGATGTGATTCTGGTGGGCGTGAGCCGCAGCGGCAAAACACCGACATCGCTGTACCTGGCGATGCAATATGGCCTCAAAGCAGCCAACTACCCGCTGATTCCCGAAGACTTCGAGCGCCAGCAGCTGCCCCCCGCCTTGCTACCCCACCGGGCCAAAATGTTCGGCCTGTCGATTCTTCCGGAGCGCCTGAGCGAAATCCGCAACGAGCGGCGCCCCGGCTCGCGCTATGCCGAATTGGCCAATTGCCGCATGGAGGTCAGCGAGGCCGAAGCCATGATGCGGCGCAGCGGCATCCGCTGGCTATCCACCACGACCAAATCCATCGAAGAAATCGCCACCACCATCCTACAGGAGCTGCACCCGCAGCGACTGGCGTACTGACGGCGATCAGAGCCCGATGGCGGCAATCCCGGCGCGGGCAATCTGGGCATCTTCGGGCGACTTGACGCCGCTCACACCCACTGCGCCCAGGCACTGACCATCTTTCATGATCGGAACGCCACCTTCCAGCATGCCTTCGATGGTTGGGGCGCTCAAAAAGGACATACGGCCGTCCTTATTGATCACTTCCTCGTAGATGCGGGACTCGCGGCAACCCAAGGCCGAAGTTCGGGCCTTGGCGGGGGCAATCAGGGTCGAAATGGGCGGCGCGCCGTCCAGACGCTGAAACCACAGTTGATGGCCACCATCGTCCACAATGGAAATACAAACAGCCCAGTTATTTTTGAGGGCCTCGGCCTCGGCCGCCGCGGCAATAGCTTTCAAATCAGAGGCTTCCAGCGCAAACTTGGTTTTCATGGTGCGAGACTTCCATAGTGGTCAAAAGTTCGAGCATACAGCCCCGAGAAATCCGATGGGCCCTGTGGATGCGGGCAAGAGACAGCCGCGGAAAGGGACTTTTCGGGCGTGGCTCTTGCAATCCTCCAAGATGACGCAAAATACGCACTGCGGTTGACAACAATCGCTGCCTCATCTTTTTAGGAGTTTCACCGTGAACGAACCGTACAACACCCTGGAACACACCTTCGGTTACGCGCTGTCAGGTGCAGAGCGCAACCGCGTGTTGCGCAACACCTACTGGCTGCTAGCCATCAGCATGGTCCCGACCATTTTGGGCGCATGGATTGGCGTGGAGACCGGAGTCGCCGCAATTTTCAATGGGATGCTGGGCTTCGTCTTGATGCTAGCTGGCATGTTCGGCTTCATTTACGCGATTGAGCGCACCAAAAATTCGGCGGCGGGCGTGCCCGTGTTGCTTGGATTTACTTTTTTCATGGGCCTGATCCTGTCGCGCCTGATCGGCCACGTACTCGGCTTTCGCAACGGGGCCGAGCTGGTGATGACGGCTTTCGGTGGCACTGCCGGGGTATTTTTTGTCATGGCCAGCCTGGCCACGGTCATCAAACGTGACCTCTACGGTATGGGCAAATGGCTGTTCGTCGGCGTCATCATTCTGTTGGTCGCTAGCGTCATCAACATCTTCCTGGGCTCCAGCGCCTTGATGCTGGCGATGTCGGTGATCTCCATGGCCATCTTCAGCGCTTACATGCTGTATGACCTCAAGCAAATCATTGACGGTGGCGAAACCAACTACATCAGCGCAACCCTGGCGCTGTACCTCGACATCATCAACGTGTTTCAGACCCTGCTCAGCCTGCTGGGTATCTTTGGCGGCGAGCGCGACTAAGTCATGCAGCGCCAGCGAAAAAGGCCCTTCGGGGCCTTTTTTATTGCGTCTGCCAAACGGCTTAACCCTCAGTCCCTCTCAAACACCGCCATGCTCTCCACATGGGCGGTATGCGGAAACATATTTACGACCCCCGCAGCCACGCAACGGTAACCGGCCTCTTGGACCAGCACCCCGGCATCACGGGCGAGCGTGGCCGGATTGCAACTCACATAAACCAGGCGCTTGGGCGGCGTCCATTCCCCGCGCAAATCCGGCGACTGAACTAAAGCTGCCAAAGCCTGCACCAGCGCATACGCGCCTTCGCGCGGCGGATCGAGCAGCCACTTGTGAGCCACGCCGTCGGCTACCAACGCCTGCGGGCTCATCTCAAACAAATTGCGAACCACAAAGCCAGTGGGCGCTAGCGCGGTCGGACGGTCCGGGCGCGCTGCGTTATCACGGTAATTGTCCTGGGCGCGTTGCACCAAAGAAGCCGCACCCTCCACACCCAACACTTCGCCCGCCATCGTCGCCAGCGGCAAGGTGAAATTACCCAGTCCGCAAAACCAGTCGATTACCCGCTCCTGCCGCGTCGGAGCAAGCAGCGCCAACGCGCGCGCTACCAGCGTCCGGTTGATATGGGGATTGACCTGCGTGAAGTCGGTCGGACGAAAGGGCATTACCGCGTCAAATTGCGCCAAGGTATAGGCCAGCGGAGCCGTCTCGTGGCCGCTGCGCTCAGGCAGCAAAACGATGGCGTCCGGCCCTTTGGCCTGCAGCCACCATTGCACGCCCGGGTGCACCACCGCGAAGTCTTGCAGGCGCGCCACATCCGCAGGGCTCAGGGGTTGCAAATGCCGCAAAACCAGGGCGGTCGTCGCAGGCTTCGTTGCCGATGCCTCGCCGACTGCCAGCTCAATTTGAGGAATAAGTTCGGCAGCATCCATCGACGCAATCAAGCTGCGCAGGGGCAACAGCATGGCGCTGACGTGCGGCGGCAGAACCGGGCATTGCGCCATATCGGCCACAAAGTGGCTTTTGCGCTCGTGAAAGCCAATCAAAACCACGCCCTTTTTGCGCACGAAGCGCACCGACAAACGCGCACGGTAGCGATAGCCCCAGGCCGGGCCTTCAATCGGGCGCAAGATCATCCCCGCAGCTACTTTGCCGATGTGCGCGAGGTTGTCCTCCAAGACACGCTGTTTGACGGCGACTTGGGCTGCCGGGTGCAAGTGCTGCATCTTGCAACCGCCGCATGAACCGGTATGCAAACCGAAGTGCGGGCACGCGGGGCGCACGCGCTGGGACGATTCCCGGTGGATTGCGGTCACCACACCTTTTTCAAAACTGCTTTTGCTGCGATGGATCTGCGCGCTCACCACCTCATAGGGCAATGCACCGTCGATGAACACCACCTTGCCGTCGTCGCGGTGCGCCACACCTTGCGCTTCCAGATCCAAGGCATGCACCCGCAGCTGACCTTCTGGTAGTAGCGCTTCGCTCGCGATCGTGGGTAAGTGGCTCATGGCTTGTACGGGCCAGTTGGAACTGGCTGGAGGCAAAGGGTCAGCGGCTGCTGAGATACCTCATGGGGTCGACCGGCCGGCCCAGCCGCCGGATTTCAAAGTGCAGCTTCACCCGGTCGCTGTCCGAGCTACCCATCTCCGCGATTTTTTGGCCCTTTTTAACGCTTTGGTCTTCCTTGACCAAAATCGTCTGGTTGTGGGCGTAGGCTGTCAAAAACGTGTTGTTGTGTTTGATGATGATCAACTTGCCGTAGCCGCGCAAGCCTTCGCCGGCGTAGACCACCTTCCCTTCCGCAGCCGCAAAAACCGGATCCCCCGCTGCACCCGAAAGGTCAATGCCTTTGCGGTTTTTTGTCTCATCAAACCCCGCGATCACCTCGCCCTTGGCCGGCCAAGCAAAGTCCAACGTCTCGTCTGCAGCTGCAGCGGAAACGGCAGCCGCAACCGGGATCGGGGGCTTCTGGGGTGTGGATGCAGCAACCATCGGCTCAGCTGCCTGCGCGACGCTTGCTGCGGCAGCTTTCGAGGCGGCGGCTGCTAGCGGCGACGTTACAACCGCAGCGGACGTCTTGCCAGGAGCGCTCGCCACCGCGGGCACAGGCGGCAATGGTGTAACACTCACACGGCTGCTTACAACCGCCTTCGCAAGTACCGGCTCTTCAGGCGGGATCACGCGGTACACATCGCCAATTTCAATTTTGTTCGGGTTGTCAATCGAGTTCCATCGTGCGATATCCCGGTAGTTTTGCCCTGCATCAAGTCCAATGCGGATCAGGGTATCGCCCTTTTGAACCGTGTAATACCCGGGTTTGCCTGCGTTTTCCAAGCCAACGGGCGCACGTTTAGTGGCTGGCTCGGCGACCGGCTGCTCTGCTGCGACCACTTCAGCGGCTGCGTGGGCGGGGGTTTCGGCTGCCGCTGGTGCGCTGGCCGCCTTTTTGGTCTTGGACCAGTCGGCAACAGGGGCAGGGCGTTGGCGGACAGAGCCACAGGCCAGCAGAGTCATCGACAGGGCTACTGCTGCCCACCCCCCGATGTTCCAACGCGCCATGGCCCGCCCTTTCATACAAAACCTGATTTTAGGGGGACGAAGTGCACGGCTTCAAGCACAGTCTGACGCAATCCTTGGGGCGTTTTGTCCACCACCATCAGCATCTGCTGGCCCGCGCCGCCTGCTCTGGCTACAGGGGCGACCAATCGCCCTCCCACAGCCAGTTGCTCAATCCACGCCGCAGGAATTGCCTCGCCGCCTGCTGCGGCAATGATTCCGGCATAGGGTGCACCTTGAGGAAAACCCAGCATCCCGTCACCAAACAACAAATGGACATTGCGTAAAAACATACTGCGCAAATTAGCACGCGCCTTGTCGTGCAATCCGCGCAGGCGCTCAATCGAATACACCTCGCTGGACATTTGACTCAAGACCGCTGCCTGATAACCGCAGCCAGTTCCAATTTCCAACACCCGTCCCAATTTGTCAATGCTGCCGTTACGCAGCAATTCGGCCATGCGCGCGACGACGCTGGGCTTAGAGATGGTTTGCCCCAACCCGATGGGAAGGCTGGTGTCCTCGTAAGCCTGGTTGGCCAAGGCGCTATCGACAAAACGGTGGCGCTCCACGCTGGCCATGGCATCCAATACCGCAGCGTCGCGCACACCCAGTCCCATGAGCTTTTCCACCATGCGCCGGCGCACAGCTCCGGAGTCTAGGCCGATGCCCTGGGGTTGCGCGATCGTCGGCGCTGCCGGGCGGGGTTTGGGCTGCTCACCCAACCCTTGAACGCGCGCGGGGAATGCAGGGCGCTCCTTCATCGACATGGCGTGCTCAGGGTCGTGCCGCGGACCAGATCGGCTGGTCGGCCCAGCCTTGCAAAGCCGCGTGGTCGGTTAAGTCGACTTTGAGCGGTGTGATCGAGACATGACCCATCGCCGTGGCATGGAAATCGGTGCCATCGGCATCGTCCTTGGCTGGGCCTGACGCCCCAATCCAGTACATCGTTTGGCCACGCGGGCTGTGCTGCGTGATGACAGGCTCCGCTGCGTGGCGCTTACCAAGGCGGCACACGCGTGTGGCCTTGATCTGGTCGAACGGCAGGTTCGGAATATTCACATTGAGCAACCAGGGCGACACCCCCACCTGCCCATGGTGGATCAGGCCCTGCACAATTTCGCGTGCTTTGCGGGCCGCCGACTCTAGTTCGTGCCAGTCTTTCTCTACTTGCGAAAAGGCAATCGCCGGGATATCGAACAAGTAACCCTCCATCGCTGCGCCCACAGTGCCCGAATAAATCGTGTCATCCCCCATATTGGCCCCGTTGTTGATGCCGGAGACAACCAAATCAGGCCGGTAATCAAGCAAGCCCGACAAGGCAATGTGCACGCAATCAGCCGGTGTGCCATTGACGTAGCGAAAACCATTGCTACCGCGTTGGACATACAGCGGCGCGGCCAGCGTAAGGGCATTGGACTTCGCGCTGTTGTTATGTTCCGGGGCAATCACCTCCACCTCGGCGATGTCTCTGAGCGCCTCGTACAGCGACACAATGCCGGGCGCCGTGTAGCCATCATCGTTGGATATCAGAATTCTCATGAGCTAAGGTGTTGTATGAAGTCATTGTAGGTGGGCGTAACACAGGACGATACGCCACCCGCTTGACACTTCAGCCCAGAACCATCGTGCACACTTGGGCGTGCACGCGCAAGATCGGATGGCCGATCAACCGCCCTTTTTGGAACGCTTGCCGGGATTCTTTTTGCTGCGGGTCGAAACTCCGCGCTCCAGGCTCACACGCTGGCCACGGCCAGCGGTGGGGATGGACATACCGGCCAACGGTTTGGGGGCGGGGGTGGCGCGGCGGTCTGCCTCGGTGACGATCTTGTTGCCCATGGCGAAAATTCCTGCAAGGTTGAAATCAAAGGCGCGTATTTAAACACTGTTTGCGCCCCGCCCGAATTGGCTCCCCAAGACCCATTTTTTTCGCGGCTACGGGCTTATCCACAACCCACCACGCTGGCACCGCCGTCCACCGCCAGCCACTGGCCCGTGATGTGCTTGCCCGCATCCGAAGCGAACAACACACAAAGCCCTTTGAGGTCCTCATCGTCACCCAGGCGCTGCAGCGGCGCGCTAGCGGCCAGCCGGTCCTCACCAATGGAGGCCATCAACCCGGCCGTCATCTTGCTGGGAAAAAAGCCCGGGCAAATCGCGTTGACCGTGATGTTGTACTTGCCCCATTCAGCGCCCAGCGTGCGGGTGAAATTGATTACCGCGCCTTTGGACGTGTTGTAGGCGATCGTGGTCATGGCCGGGGTGTTGCCGTTCAGGCCGGCGATGGACGCCACATTGATGATGCGCCCGCTGCGCCGCGCAATCATGGACTGCTTGGCAATGCGCTGGCTGAGTAAAAAGTAGCCACGCACGTTGAGGTTCATGACTTTGTCCCAGGCCTCTATGGGATGGTCCTCTGCGGGTGCCCCCCAGGACGCACCGGCGTTGTTCACCAGAATGTCCAGGTGCCCAAACCGGGCCAGCGTCTCATCGGCAAGCCGGTTGATCTCCGTGTCTTGGGCGCAATCCGCAGCGATCCAGCAGGCGTCTATGCCATCGGCCTTCAAATCCGCCGCCGCCAGCTCCAGGTCTTGCGCTTTGCGCGAACTCAGCATCAGCGTCGCTCCGGCTTCGCCCAGCGCGCGTGCCAGTTGCAAACCCAGGCCACGCGATCCGCCCGTAACCAGCGCGGTCTTGCCACGCAGGTCAAACAGCTGTTGAATGCTTCTGCTAATCCTGTGCTCCTTATCCGCGCAAGCGCGTGGGCTATTCCGTCATGCGGCTGCGCACATAGATCAAGGCGCAGCCCAAAGCCACCAGGGGTAACCCCAGCCACAAGCCCCAATCCGCTAACGCCGCGTCTATCGGCTGCACAAAATGCGACACCACCAAAGAGAGCAAACCCGCGTAGATGCAAATCCAAACCCAACGTTGGATGCGTTTGAAGCGTGGGTTATCGACTTTGTGGTGGGATTTAATCAGGGACATGGCGAGATTCTTTTGGGTCTTGGAACGAGCTGCGGTAGCTTGAGGAAGAGCCGATCATGCGCTCGGATTGTGAACAACGGTGGCGCAGAGCTTAGCGCCTGGGCTTAGAAAACCTCAAACACCCCGGCGGCACCCATGCCGCCGCCAATGCACATGGTGATGCAGACCCGTTTCGCACCCCGGCGCTTACCCTCGATCAAGGCGTGACCGGTCAGGCGCTGACCGCTGGCGCCATACGGATGACCCACCGCGATCGCGCCGCCGTTGACGTTCAGCGCCTCAGGCGGAATACCCAGCGCGTCGCGGCAATACAGCACCTGCACCGCAAAGGCTTCATTGAGCTCCCACAGGTCGATGTCGCTGACTTTCAAGCCCAGCCGCGCCAGCACTTTGGGCACGGCGACCACCGGGCCTATGCCCATTTCATCGGGCTCGCAGCCCGCCACCGCAAAGCCCAAAAAGCGCCCTAGCGGCTGCAAGCCACGCTGCTGCACCAGACGCTCGTGCATCACTACCACCGCGCCCGCGCCATCCGAGAACTGGCTGGCGTTTCCGGCGGACACCAGACCGCCCGGGATCGCCGAGCGCAGGCCATGTATGCCCTCAAAGGTGGTTCCAGCGCGTATGCCTTCGTCATCGTGCACAGTCACTTCGCGGGTCACCATGCCGGTCTGCTTATCGACCACGCCCATGGTCACGCTGATGGGCGCAATCTCGTCGGTGAAGCGTCCGGCCTGCAGCGCGGCGCTGGCATTCTGCTGGCTCTGCGCGCCATAGATGTCCATGGCCTCGCGGCTGATCTGGTAGCGCTTGGCGACCTGCTCAGCGGTTTGCAGCATGTTCCAGTAGATCTCTGGCTTGTGCTGCACCAGCCACGGGTCGGTAGCCATGTGCTGGTTGGCTTCTTGCTGCACGCACGAGATCGACTCCACGCCACCGGCCACATACACATCGCCTTCGTTGGCGATGACCCGCTGCGCGGCCAGCGCAATGGTTTGCAAACCCGAGGAGCAAAACCGGTTCACGGTCAGACCCGAAACCGTCACCGGGCAACCGGCGCGCAATGCGGCCTGGCGGGCGACATTGGAGCCGGTTGCGCCCTCGGGAAAGGCGCAGCCCATGAGCACGTCATCGACCTCGACGGCGTCAATACCCGCGCGGGAAATGGCGTGGGCAATCGCGTGGCCGGCCAGCGTCGCGCCATGGGTCATGTTGAAGGCGCCCTTCCAGCTTTTGGTCAGCGGCGTGCGGGCGGTGGAAACAATCAGGGCGGCGGTCATGGGGAATCCTCAATTGAAAGTGTGACCGGCTGCGGCCAAACGGGACAGCAGCGGCGCGGGTCGCCAAAAGCCGGGGTCGGAATGCGGGTTGGCGGCAAAGCGCTGCATGGTCTGGACCACGGTGAATAGGCCCAGCTCATCGGCATACAGCATCGGCCCGCCGCGAAAGGCGGGAAAGCCATAGCCGTACAAATAGACGATGTCGATATCGCTGGCGCGGATGGCAATGCCTTCTTCCAGAACATGCGCCGCCTCGTTCACCAGGGCCAGCACCAGGCGCTGCACGATCTCCTGTGCGTCAATCTTGCGCGGCGTGATGCCTTGCGCGCTGCGGCAGGCGTCGATGGCGGCGGCCACCACAGGGCTCGGCATCGCGTCGCGCTTGCCTTCCACGTAGTCGTACCAGCCCGCGCCGGTTTTCTGGCCGAAGCGACCCATTTCACATACCGCGTCGGCCGTGGGGCTGTAGCGCATGCCGGGGTTCTCGATGGCGCGGCGCTTGCGGATGGCCCAGCCGATGTCGTTACCGGCCAGATCACTCATGCGGAACGGCCCCATCGCCATGCCAAAGGCTTCCATGGCTTTGTCCACCTGCTGCGGGCTGCAACCCTCGTCGAGCAAAAAGCCGGCTTGGCGCAGGTACTGCTCCACCATGCGGTTACCGATGAAGCCGTAGCACACGCCGGAGACCACCGCCGTTTTACGGATCTTCTTGGAAAGCGCCATAACCGTGGCCAACGCATCGGGAGCGGTCTTCGCGCCGCGCACCACTTCGAGCAGCTTCATCACATTCGCCGGGCTGAAAAAATGCAGGCCCACCACATCCTGCGGGCGCTGCATGCAGGCGGCAATCTGGTTCAGATCCAGCGTGGACGTGTTGGACGCCAGGATGGCCCCGGGCTTCATCACCCGGTCCAGCTCCCGGAACACCTGTGACTTCACGCCCATGTCTTCAAACACCGCCTCAATCACCAAATCCGCCTGCGCCAGATCCTGGTAGCGCAGCGTGGTGCCCAGCAAAGCCATACGCTGCTCCAGCGCCTCGGGCTTGAGCGTGCCCTTGCTGACCTGCGCCTCGTAGTTGCGGCGCATGATGGCCACGCCGCGCTCCAGCGCCTCGGGCTGCAACTCCAGCAGCTGCACCGGAATTCCGGCATTCAGAAAATTCATGGC